>CAZQXQ010000162.1:0-6555 GCA_964597235.1 uncultured Burkholderiaceae bacterium
GGCGCGGCCCGTGCGGCCAATGCGGTGGGTGTAGTCCTCGGCCTTCATCGGCAGACCAAAGTTGAAGACATGGGTGATGGTGGGCACGTCAATGCCACGGGCTGCCACGTCGGTGGCGACCAAGACCTGGACCTGGCCATTGCGCAGGGCCATCAGGCGACGGTTGCGCAGGCCCTGGCTCAGGGCGCCATGCAGGGCGACGGCAGAGAAACCGTCCTGCTGCAGGTCGGTAGCCAGGCCGTCACATTCCACCTGGGTGCTGGCAAACACGATGGCCTGGTTGATGGTGGTGTCCCGCAGCCAGTGGTCCAGCATCTTGCGCTTGTGCTGGGCGTTGTCGGCCCAGAACAGCACCTGCTTGATGTTGCTGTGCTTTTCCTGGGGGCTGTCGATCTGCACCTTCTGGACCGAAGCGCCGTTGTCGTGCATCACGCGCATGGCCAGCTGCTGGATGCGCGGCGCAAAGGTGGCGCTGAACATCATGGTCTGCTTGCGCTGGCTGGTCAGCTGGTTGATTTCGGCCAGGTCGTCCGAGAAACCCAGGTCCAACATGCGGTCGGCCTCGTCCACCACCAGGAACTGCACCTGGTCGAGCTTGATTTGCATGGAACGCTGCAGGTCCAGCAGGCGGCCCGGCGTGGCCACCACTAGGTCGGCGTTTTGCAGTTTGGCAATTTGCAGCTGGTAGGGAATGCCGCCCACCACATTGGCCACGCGCAGGCCACGGCAATGGCGCACCAGGTCGATGGCGTCGTGCGCCACCTGCTGGGCCAGTTCGCGGGTCGGGCACAGAATCAGGGCGCCAGGCACGGCGGCCTTGAAGTTGCGGGGGTTGGTCGGGTCCTTGCGCTTGTTGCGCTTGGGCGGGGCCTCGCCACGGGCGGTGGCTTCGGCCACTTGGCGGTCGTACTCGGCACGCTGCTGGGCTTCGGCCTCGGCGCGCTGCTGGATCAGGGTGTGCAGCACCGGCAGCAAGAAGGCGGCGGTCTTGCCGCTGCCGGTCTGGCTGGAGACCATCAGGTCGATGAAGCGGTCCTGCTCGTGCCCGGCGCCCATGGCCAGGGGAATGGCTTTGCGTTGCACGGCGGTGGGCTGGGTGTAGCCCAGGTCGGCCACGGCCTGCACGAGTTCGGGAGCCAGGCCCAGTTCGACAAAGCCATTGGGCTGCGCAGCGACCTCAGGGGTAGCGGCGTCGGCAGTCAGGGTCTCAGCAGCAAAAGAAAGGTCGGCAGGGGCGTGTTCGCCCTGCAGCAAAGAGGTGTCGGTCATGAATTTTCCTCACACGAAGTCCGGCTGGGCAAAGTGGGCCCTTGATGGCTTCGTCGATGGTTTAAAGACATCAACCATCAAACGAGCACTGCGTGGTGGAAAACCAAGTACAGAGGGGCTTTGAGGCAGGGCCGACGCCATCGTCGAAGCCCGAGCCGCCCAGAGTGTGAGGGGAGATGCACGGATGCTGCACCGGAGTGCAGACGCAGATTGTCACACAAATCCGGGTTTTCCCCTAATCTTTTTCTGTGACAGTCGCCCTGACCTGCACTCAGACCGACAGCAGCTCCTTGCGATAGTGGGCCAATTCGTCGATGGATTCATGCACGTCGGCGAGCGCGGTGTGTTTTTGGGCCTTCTTAAAGCTGGAGTACGCCGCTGGCTTCCATCGCCGAGCCAGTTCCTTCAGGGTGCTGACATCGACATTTCGGTAGTGGAAGAACGCTTCGAGCTTGGGCATGTAGCGCACCAGAAAACGCCGGTCCTGGCCGATGCTGTTGCCGCACATCGGCGCCACGCCTTTGGCAACGTAGGTTTTCAGGAAGGCCAGCAAGGCCGCTTCGGCCTCAGCCTCGGTCACGGTGGAGGCCTTGACGCGGTCGATCAGTCCGCTGCGGCCGTGGGTGCCCTTGTTCCAGGCGTCCATGCGGCCGAGCACTTCGTCGCTCTGGTGGATGGCAAACACGGGGCCTTCGACGCGAGTCTGCAGGTCGGGGCTGGTAACCACGACCGCAATCTCGATCAGGCGGTCGCTGTCAGGGTTCAGGCCAGTCATCTCGCAATCGAGCCAGACCAGGTTCAGGTCAGATTTGGAAAGCACAGGGGCTTTAGGGGAGTTCACTTCAGACATGGCGGCGATTTTCACCGATGGCCTACACTCGCGCCGCATGTCGGACCTCCCCTCTGTTTCCCCCTCGCTCGCCGTCACCCTGGTTTTTTCGTCGCTGCTGGTGCTCAACCTGCTGGTGCAGCTCTGGCTCAATGCCCGTCAAATGCGCCATGTGATCCAGCAGCGTGCTCAGGTACCACCGGCCTTCGCCAAGCACATCGACCTGCCTGCACACCAAAAAGCCGCCGATTACACCGTCGCCAAGCTGCGGCTGGGCCTCCTGGAAACCGCCTGGGGCAGCGCCCTGTTGGTGGGCTGGACCCTGCTGGGCGGCCTGGACGCCCTCAACCAGGCCTTGCTGCAAGCCTTGGGCGGCGGCCTGGTGCAACAACTGACCCTGCTGGCGGCGTTTGCACTCGTCGGCGGCCTGCTGGATCTGCCCCTTGCGCTTTACCGTACGTTTGGACTGGAGCAGCGTTTTGGCTTCAACCGCAGCAGCCTGGGTCTGTGGATCGGGGATTTGCTCAAAGCCACGCTGGTGGGCGCACTGATCGGCCTGCCGCTAGCAGCGCTGGTGCTGTGGCTGATGGCCAAGGCGGGTCCGCAGTGGTGGCTGTGGGCTTGGCTGTTCTGGGTGGGCTTCACGCTGCTGATGATGGTGGTCTATCCCACAGTGATAGCGCCGCTGTTCAACCGATTTCAAGCGCTGGAAGACGCCAGCCTGCGCGACCGAGTCACGGCGCTGATGCAGCGCTGCGGCTTTGTTGCCAAGGGCCTGTTCGTGATGGACGGCAGCCGCCGCAGTGCCCATGCCAATGCCTATTTCACCGGCCTGGGCCGCAGCAAGCGCGTGGTGTTCTACGACACCCTGCTGCGCCAGCTGGCCCCCAGTGAAGTGGAAGCCGTGCTGGCCCATGAGCTGGGGCATTTCCACCACCGCCACATTCCCAAGCGCATGGTGCTGATGTTTGGCGCCAGCCTGGCGGGCTTTGCGCTGCTGGGTTGGTTGACGGGCCAGATTGGCTTTTACACCGGCCTGGGCGTGCGCCCGAGCCTGACGCCCGAAACGCCCAACGATGCCCTGGCGCTGATCCTGTTCTTGATGACCGTGCCGCTGGCGACCTTCTTTTTGTCGCCGCTGTTTTCCGCCTTGTCACGCAAGGACGAATTCCAGGCCGATGCCTACGCCGCGCAACAGGCCGAGGGCGGCGCCCTGGCCTCGGCGCTGCTCAAGCTACACCAAGACAACGCCTCCACGCTGACGCCCGACCCGGTGTACGTGGGCTTTTATTACTCGCACCCGCCCGCCGCCCAGCGGCTGGCGCGCCTTCCTGCGCCACAGGGCGCCTGAGCGTTTGACATGGCTTCCCCCTCTTCTCTCCCAACCGCGCGCCTGGCGCTAAGCGACGCCCAGCTGCAGCAGGCCCTGGCCACCCATCCTGGCTGGACACTCGCGACCAGCGGCCCGCACACCGTGCTGGAAAAAACCTACTGTTTTGCCAACTACCCCGCCATGATCGCCTTCGTGAACGCACTGGCCTGGATTGCCGAACGCATGAATCATCATCCGGATCTCCACGTGCACTACGACCGCTGCGTGGTGCAGCTGTGCACCCACGACGCCCAGACCATCACCGCCCTGGACCTTGATTTCGCGTCCCGAGCCGACGCGCTGTGGGCATGAGCCGGCCGCGCGGCGGCAAAGCCCCCCAGCCCCACCACCCTTCTGGACAGGGGCGGCAGGAAGGCCTGGTGGTCGCCAGCCACGGGCGGCATTGCGTGGTCGAGACCGCCGATGGCGCGCGCCGCATCTGCCACCCGCGCGGCAAGAAAAGCCAGGCTGTGGTCGGCGACCAGGTGCAATGGCAGGCCCCACCGCCTGGCCAGGGCGACGAAGGCACGATCGAGGCCGTGCTAGCGCGGCGCAACCTTTTCTACCGCCAGGACGAAATTCGCACCAAATCCTTTGCCGCCAACCTGGACCAGGTGCTGATCCTGATCGCTGCCGAGCCGGTGTTTTCCGAGAGCCAGCTCTCCCGCGCCTTGATCGCGGCTGAAGCCTCTGGCATCACGCCGCTGATCGCGCTGAACAAAAGCGACCTGGTCGAGCCCTTCGCCCGTGCCTGGGAGCGCCTAGCCCCCTACCGCGCCATGCGTCGGCCTGGCTCGCCAGCACAGCCCGCCTACGAGGTGCTACCGCTGTCGCTGGGCACCGCCCAGGAGGCCGACAAGGCCGCGCTGCTGAGCCACTTGCGGGGCAAGCGCACCCTGGTGCTGGGCCCGTCAGGCTCAGGCAAGAGCACGTTGATCAACCTGCTGGTATCCGGCGCCCAGGTGCAGACGGGAGAAATCTCCCAGGCGCTGAATTCGGGCAAGCACACCACGACCAGCACCCACTGGTACTGGGTGGACGAGAACCGCAGCACCGCGCTGATCGACTCGCCAGGATTTCAGGAATTTGGCCTGCACCACATCGCCGCCATGGACCTGGCCCGCTGCATGCCCGACATTGCTGCCCATGCCGAGGACTGCAAGTTCTACAACTGCACCCACTTGCACGAGCCCGGCTGCGGGGTACAAAAAGCACTCGAATTGGCCTCTAGCCAAGGAGGAATCAGCGGTACGCGCTACAAAATTTACAGCGACTTATTTGCTGAGTTGAGTGCATCGCGCTATTGATCGCTAACCCAGCAGCCGGGCCAAAGTCAGCAGCGCCAGCAGGAACATCCAGACCACCACCGCACGCCAGACCAGGCCCACCACGCTACGCAGATGCCCCAGCTCCGCTGGGCGACCGGGGATTGCTTCAGGCGGAACCTCCGCAGGCACCAGGGCACGCCCCGCCTCCTCGCCGGTGGCCTGTGCATCGGAGGGGGACTGAGGCTTGAGGGCCTCCCCCCCCAGGCGGACATTGATGGCTCCGGCCGTGGCCGCGAGCACCACGCCGTCGTTGTCGTTCGGGAAGCGCTGGGCGTGAAAGCGCCAGCCGTCGATGGCCTCTTCAAAGCTGCCGACCACGGCAAAACTCAGCGCCGTCATGCGCGCGGGTAGCCAATCGACCGCTTGCCAGGCCCGGACGGCCATCGCTTGCAAAAAAGGACTCACAGGAACAGGCGCAGCGGCCGCCGTTGCCCTCCCACCCCAAAACCGGGCGGCAAACTCGGCTAGGCGGTACAGCACCGCACCCGCAGGCCCTAGGCCCAGGGCCGCCAATACCGAGAAACAGGCCAACACACCAAATACATGCCAATGGGCAGCCAGCACCGAGTGCTCGATCACATGGCGCAGCAGTTCGCTGCGCGGCAGGCTGCCCACCGCTACCTGCTGCCAAGCCGCAAGCCGGCTTCGCGCCAGGGCCTCGTCGCCGTCTTCGAGTGCATCGCGGATGCCGGTGAAATGGTGGCTGAACTGGCGAAAGCCCAGGGTCACGTACAGGATGGCCACGTTCCAGACCATGGCCAGCGGCCAGCCCACGGCCCACAGCAGCAATAAGTGAACCAGCAGCGCCAGCAGCGTGGGCACGCCCACGACCAGCCCCCAGACCAGCCAGGCGTGGTGCGGCCTGCCGGCATCGACGTTGCGGGCAATCCATTGGGCCCAGAGCCGAGCAGCGGCATCGATGGGGTTCCTGCGGGGGAGCGGGCGGGCCTGCTCGATCAGCAAAGCCAGCAGGATGGCGAAAAAACTCATGCGGGGATCATAGCGAGGCGCATCGTGGAATCGCGCGGCCACTCAAGCCCGAAGAAAGCGGTAGAAATTGCGCAACATGCCCGCCGTGGCGCCCCAAATGAAACGCTCGTGCGGCCCGTCCACATAGGGCATCGAGAACCACTCCCGGCGCACCCCCTGCCACTCAAAGGCATGGCGGCGGTGGTGGGCTGGATCCAGGAGGAAGGCCAGCGGCACCTCGAACAGGTCCGCCACTTCGTGCGGATTGGGCTCCAGACGACAGTCCGGCTCAATCAACGCGACCACCGGGGTGACCAGGTAGGCAGATCCCGTGACATACATGGGCAACTCCCCAAGCACCTCCACGTGGCGGGGGTTCAGGCCAACCTCCTCCCGGGCCTCACGCAGCGCGGTGGCTGCAGGACTGGCATCTTCAGGGTCGGCCCGCCCCCCAGGAAAGGCGACCTGCCCTGAATGGCTGGACAAGTGCGCAGTGCGCTGTGTCAGCAACACCGTGGGTTCTGGCCGCTGCACGATGCCCAAAAGCACGGCGGCAGCTGCGGGTGGGCGATTGGCAAATTTCTTCTCGCGCAGCACCTCGGGCTCCCAGGCCGGTGGCTGGGCAAAACGTTGGCGCAGGGCTTCAGCGGTTTGCGCAGCATGCGGCACGGGTGGCAGGTGGGCATCGACACCGATTACCGGGACGGTGCGGGCATCGAAATCAGGCAAGCTAGACAGCGACGTGGGCGCAGAGGCCCCGGCATGGACAGAAGATGGCACCACGGTCT
>CAZQXQ010000163.1:0-6544 GCA_964597235.1 uncultured Burkholderiaceae bacterium
TAGAGGAAATCAGGACGAGGGAGGGCAAGATTTTGGGCAGGTCACGGATTCAGGTATTCATTCAATAGCATTTTTTGCCAAGCCAGGAACTCCGAAGGCGTCAATCCATAGCGTGCCAGAACGCCCTCGTGCAGGCGCCGCAGTTCCTCGATGACCAGGGCCTGGACCGACTCGCGCTCGGCCTCGGGAACGTGGGTCGCCACGGCCTGGCGGATGCGCAGCAGGGGGTCTTCGCCGGGATGGCGCACCACGTCGCGCACCACCTGCTTGAGCAAGTCCCGCCAGGCCAGCCGCAGGGGGTCGGGCTGTGCCAGTTCTTGGCGGATGGCCAGGTATTCCTGGGTGGAGCGCTCGTAGGCCCAGACGTACAGGTCGCGCAGCAACTCCACCCGGGTCATTTCATAAACGCCCAGGATGGCGCGGCTGTAGGCGGCCTCGGGCACGTCCAGGAACGTCAAGGGGCACAGGTTGGCGCGGAACAGCGGCAGGTTCGCGGCCAGGCGGGAAGTGCGTTTGTTGATGTCGGCAAAGGGCTGCAGGTAGGGCAGCTGCACCATCATGAAAAACGATTGCTCGAAGGGGTCTTCGATGCGGTTAGCCTTGTCGAGCAGCTGGTCCAGCAGATCGTCGATGGGCTGCGGCGTGGACAGGGGGCGGTAGACGCTCTGGCCAATGTCCACGGCATGCTGGCGGATGCGCCCTTCGTCGGCCGGATTGGGCAAAAGGTTTTCCGACAGCGCGCTGTGCAGGTTCATCACCGTGTAGCGGTTAAAGCCCACGCTGTCGATGTTTTCCACGAGCAGTTCGATGGCCGCCTTGTGGTTGAGGATCATCTGCGTCTCGATGGCCGCCTTGCCCCGGGCCGCCTTGCCATGCTCGATCAGCTCGCGCGTGTCCAGCCGGGAATAGGTGTTGCCTTCCAGATGGCTCGATGCCCAGGACAGATCGATCAGCAGCCGGTTCAGGATGGCCCGACTGTAGGTGCCCGCCGGCGCCTGGGCCTGCGAAGTGCGGCCCAGGCGGTGCAGTTGCCGGCGCAGGGGTTCGGGCAGATAGCAACTGCGGTTGGGTTCGTAGCTTTCCAGAAATTCGCGCTGGTAACCCACAGGCTTGCGCGCGGCCAGGGGCTGCTGGACATAGGCCAGCACGTCCCGGCTGTCGGGCGACAGGGGAATGAAGGCCGGAAACCGGTCCACCGCAAGGTCCGCCGCTGCGCCTGACGCGGCCAAGTAGCGGCGGGCGCGGCCTTCGCCCTGGGCCTGCACCTGCCCCGCCGCAACCAGGTCACCCAACCAGCGCTGGGCTGTGCGGCGAGTCAGCCCGGGGTGCTGGGCCAGCAGCTCGGCCAGGGTCAAGCCCCGGGGGGCAGCCTGCAGGCTGTGCAGTAAGGCACTGGCCTTGAAGGGGGATGAAATGGCGCGATTTTCGGTGGGCATGGCGCGATTTTGACGCGATTCAGCAAAATCGCGCCACTTTCACGCCCAAATCGCGCCAAATGCGCGCCATATCGGACTCCATCGGGCCTCAATCCTCCGCCAGCGCCGCCTGTCGCCCGCGCTGCGCGTCCACGCCGGCCAGCAACCACAAGCCGACCAGGAAATACACGCCCATGGCCAGCAGGGCCAGGCGGTGGTTACCGTTCGTCAGCCAAGTGACGAGGCCATAGGCCATCGGTCCCAGGATGGCCGAACCCTTGACGGCCAGGCCCCACAGCCCAAAGAACTCTGCCTGCCGGCTGGGCGGGGCAAGGTAGCCGACCAGGGCGCGGGCGGCGGACTGGCTGGCGCCCAGGCACAGGCCTGCCAGGCTGGCGGCGGCCCAGAACGGGGCGGGCGTTTGCGCCGTCCAGGCCAGGACGACCGTGGCCAGCCAGCCCCAGAGCGTGAGGCGGATCGCCCGCACATGGCCGATGCGGTCCTGCCACTGGCCGAAGGCCACCGCGCCCAGCGCCGCGGCCACGTTGACCGCAACAATCAGCTGCACCGTCTGCGCGGTGCCAAAGCCCATGGCCTGCTCGGCATAGATGGCGGCCAGTGCGATCACCGCCTGGATGCCTGCCTGGTAGAACAGGATGCAGAGCATGAAGCGGCCCATGTCGCGGTAACGCCGGGCCTGGCGCAGCGTGTCCAGGGTGCGCTGCCAGGCGCTGTCTGACGGCCCATTGGCGGCTGGAGCGGGGACCACGCCGCGCTCGCGCAGCAGCGCAAAGGTGGGCACTGCGGCCAGCGCGAACAGCGCAGCCGCGAGCAACAGGGTGCAGGGCACAAAGTCGGCGGCCTGCCCGCCTTTGGCCTGCGACCAAGCGATCACTGCCAGGCAGGCAGCCAGACTCAGCAGCCCGCCCAGGTAGCCCAGGCCCCAACCCCAGCCGGAGACCTTGCCCAGGCTGTCCTCGGTGGCCAGCTCGGGCAGGAAGGCGGCGATCAGGTTCTCGCCGGTGCCAAAGCAGACGTTGGACAGCACCAGGAACCCCAGCGCCAGCACCACCGTACCCGGCCCGGCCAGCGCCAGACCGGCAGTGGCCAGCACACAGCCCAGGGTGCTCAGCGCCAACAGCTTTTTCTTGCCCGCGTGCGCATCGGCCCAAGCGCCCAGCACCGGGGCCGTCAGCAGCACGATCAGCGAGGACAGGCCCAGCGCCGCCGTCCACGCAAAGGTGGCCCAAGGCGCATTGCCCGCCACCACAGCGACGAAGTAGGCGTTGAACACCGCGGTGATGACCACGGTGGTGTAGCCGGAGTTGGCAAAGTCGTACATGGCCCAGGCCCAGACCTCGCGCCGGCGCACGCCGGGTTGCAGCGGACCCGCAAGCCTTGGGGCGTGGGCAGAAGGGGGAGCCGGTGGCATGGCGGACGGGTTCATGGTGCGGGGTTGGAGGGGGTGGACCTAAGGCGGACCGGCGCCCAAGGGGGCAGGGGCGGGTCCTTGCGCACAAAGATGCGGTGAAAGTAGTCCAGCGGGGTAAACAGGGCATCGCTGTCCCAGGCTACGGATTCCGCCTGGCCGATGAACAGCAGGCCCTGGGGCCGTAGGCTGGCGTGAAAGCGGGCCAGCAGCCGCACCTGCGCCGAGGCCTGCAGGTAGATCAGCAGATTGCGGCAGCTGACCAGGTCCAGGTGCTCGGGCGGAGACTGGGTCAGGAGATTGCCCTCGGTCCATTGCACCCGCTCGCGGATCGCCGCACAGACCTGGACGGCATCGCCCTGGGGGAGAAAGTAAGGGCCATACCGCGCGCGCAAGGCTACGGGCACGTGGTGCAGCGCCGCCGCACGGTAGCGGCCCTCGCGGGCCAAGGCCAGGGCGTCGCGATTGAGGTCGGTGGCAAAAATGGTGAAGGTGCGCGCCGGCAGGCCCGCACCCTCGCGCTCCAGCAAGGCGTGCAGCAGCATGGCCAGGGAATAGGCCTCCTCCCCGCCTGCGCAAGCGGGCACCCAGACGCGCAGGCCCTGGCCGGGCGGCAGACGGGTCAGGGCCGACTGCAACGCCCGCTCCAGCGCCACAAAGGCGTCGGGGTCCCGAAAAAACGAGGACACGGTGACCAGGAACAGCCCCTGCAGCCGCCAGGCCTCGTCGGGGTGGCCAGCCAGCCAGTTACGGTAGGCCGGAGGGGACGCATCGCCCAGGCCCAGCACCGCTTTGCGCTTGGCCAGGCCGCGCAGCAGGGTGTCCTCCTTGTAGCCCGAGAAATCCACGCCCGTCACCGCCTGCAGCAGCGGCAAGACCTGCGCCAGCTCCTGGCGCTGCAGGGCAGCCGGCGCGTCCACCGCACCCTCGGGGTCCGAAAAGGGGGACGTAGGCGGGGGCGGTGCAGACGCTGGCGCGGCAAAGGCCGCTGTGGCCGGCGCCCCCCATTCGGCCAGGGCCCGGGCCATGCGCGCCAGGGGCAGCCCCTGCACGCCAGGCCCCAGCGCCTGGAGGGCCGCCATCGGCATGCCGTCGAACTTGGCCTCCTGCGGGTCTTGCACCAGCACCAAGCCGCCGGCCTCGCGCAAGGTTTTGCTGGCCTGAGCCCCGTCACTGCCAGCGCCGGACAGCACCAGTCCCGCCACCCGCGCCCCGCCGCAGGCTGCCAGCGAGGCCAACAGGCGGTTGACCGAGGGTTTGGACACCTGCCCTGGCAAGGGCGGCACCAGGCGCAGGCGCGCGCCCTGGACCAGGACATCGCTGCCAGGAGGCGCCAGACAGACCTGGCCGGGCCGCAAGGCCTGGCCGTCACGGGCCAAGGCCACCGGCAGTTCCGTGCCACGCTGCAGCAGGCGCAGCAGCAGTTCGCCATGCGCCGCGTTGGCCATGTGCGGCGCCAGCACATAGGCCAGGCCCTGGCGGGGCAGCAGCGGCAGCAGGGTCAGCAGCGCCTCCAGCCCCCCGGCGGACGCGCCAATGCCGACCACCAAAGGGGCCGCAGCCTCTGGTGCCCCGGCCATCCCTTAGCCTCCGGCACGCAAGGGCTGGAGCAGGGCCAGCGCTGCATCGAAGTCGCAGTCGGCCAGGGCGTTGGCAATCGCCTGCAGGGGTGCGGCCAGCGGCGCGTTACCCACTTTGCCCAAGAGGGCCTGGACCTGGTCGATGGCCTCGGTGTCGCACTGGGTCAGCAAATCGTGCAGGGTGTCAAGCGCTGCGCGGTGCGGCCCCACCTCGGGGGCGGCCGGGGGGGCGCTGACGGGCGCGACCTCGCCCCGCCACTGGCCGATGCCTGCCAGCACCGGCACGAGTTCGGCCAGCACCAGGTCGAGCAGATGCGCCACGGCCTCGGAAGGCTGGCCTTCGTGGCAGGCGGCCTCCAGGGTCTGGGCGGCCGTCTGCACGCCCTTGGCTCCCAGGTTGCCCGCGACGCCCTTGAGCGTGTGGGCGCAGCGGGTGGCCGCATGCGGGTCGGCATCCTGCAAGGCGGCTGCAAACCGCTCAGCAAAGTCCGACTGCCCCTCGTGGAACTTGCGCAGCAGACGCCGGTACAGGTCGGCATTGCCCATCACCGTGGCCAGCCCGGCATGCACATCGATGCCGGGCAGCGCTGCCAGGTCAGCGGGCACAGGCGCGTCGGGCGCAGACACGGGCGCGGGCGCAGGAACTTCCGTAGCCTTCGAGGACACCGGCGATGCCGCCGGGCGAATCCAGCGCGTGAGGGTGGCGAACATCTGCGGCACGTTCAGCGGCTTGGCGATGTAGTCCACCATGCCGACCTCCAGGACTTTTTCGCGGTCGCCGGCCATGGCGTTGGCGGTCATCGCGATCACCGGCAGGTGCTGCCAGGCCGGGTTCTGGCGGATGGCGCGGGTGGCGGTAAAACCGTCCATCACTGGCATCTGGATGTCCATCAGGATGCCGTCAAAGCGCGCGTCCTGCGCCAGGCGGTCCAGCGCTTCCTGGCCGTTATCGGCGACCACCACCTCGATGCCCGCCTGGTTCAGCAGCTCGGTGGCCAGGTCCTGGTTGAGGTCGTTGTCCTCCACCAGCAGCACCCGGGCGCCCTTGAGCTGGCCTTGCAGCGCAGCCGGGCTGACGGGGGCTGGCGGGGCGGCCGCCTCGGCCGGGAGGCTGCGGCCCAGGGCGTCGCTCAGGGTATCGATCAGTGCGGAGGTCGTGACCGGCTTGGAGAGCACGGCCCGGAAGGCCACGCCCTGCTGCTGGGCCTGACCCAGGGCCTCCTCGCGGCCATAGGCGGTGACCATGACAGCCACCGGCGGGCGCACCAGGGGCAGGGCCTGCAGGCGCTGCAGGGTCTCGATGCCGTCCATCACCGGCATCTTCCAGTCCAGCAGGACCAGGTCGTAGGGCAGGGCCTGCGCGTCCGCGTCGGTAATGCGGGCCAGGGCCTGGGTGCCATCGGGGGCCTCGTCCACCTGCAGGGCCATGTTGCGCAGCAGGGTGCCCAGGATTTCGCGGGCGCTGGCGTTGTCATCCACCACCAGGACCCGCAGGCCCTGCAAGGCATGAACGGCCTGCAGACGCTGGGAGCGGCGGGCTGCCGGGGCTTTTTGCAAGCCAAAGCGGGCATGGAAGTGGAAGGTCGAGCCCTTGCCAGCTTCGCTCTCCACCCAGATGCGGCCCTGCATCATCTGCACGAGGTTCTTGGAAATCGCCAGCCCCAGGCCGGTGCCGCCGTACTTGCGGGTGGTCGAAGCGTCGGCCTGACTGAAGCTCTGGAACAGCTTGCCGCACTGCTCGGGCGTCATGCCGATGCCAGAGTCGCGCACCCAGAAATGCAGCTCCACCGCCGTGTCCTCGCGGGAGACGGTCTCCACGCCCACCACGATCTCGCCGCGCTCGGTGAACTTGACGGCGTTGTTGCCCAGATTGACCAGGATCTGACCCAACCGCAGCGGATCGCCCACCAGGGCCGTGGGCACATCGGGGGCGGCGTTGAACAGCAGCTCCAACCCTTTGTCGGCGGCCTTGATGCCCAGCAGGTTGGTGAGGTTGTCCATCACATCTTCCAGGCGAAAGTCGATCTGCTCCATCGTGAGCTTGCCAGCCTCGATCTTCGAGAAATCCAGGATGTCGTTGATGATGCCCAGCAGGTTCTGGCCGGCACGGTGCACTTTTT
>CAZQXQ010000164.1:0-6534 GCA_964597235.1 uncultured Burkholderiaceae bacterium
AAAACTAAATCAGCGAAAATTTCTTCAAGACCACCGCACAACCAACACCAGCTACTCAATAAGAACAACCAACCGCCGTGCAGCGAAGCCCTCAACTATAACAGCGTTTTCAGACCACGGGAAGAAGTTTGAGGGGATTTCTTCTCAAACCACGAAGACGGCGTCAGGCTGCCACGGCTTCTTCGAGAGCATCTATATAAAGCGCCGCCACATCGCAGCCTGTTTGGTCATAGATCTCTTGGAAGCATGTGGGACTGGTGACGTTGATCTCTGTCACACAGTCGCCAATGACATCCACGCCCACCAGCAGCAAGCCGCGTGCACGAAGGACAGGCCCCAAGATTTCCGCAATCTCACGATCACGGGCACTTAGGGGACGGGCAACGCCTTTTCCTCCGGCCGCCAAATTCCCACGAACCTCGCCGCCCTGGGGAATGCGCGCCAGGCAGAAAGGCACAGGACGCCCCCCCACAATCAGCACCCGCTTGTCGCCATCGGTAATTTCCGGGAGGAACTTCTGCACCATGACGGTGCTTGCGCCCTGCTGGTTCAAGGTTTCGATGATGCTGCCCAGGTTCAAGCCGTCGGCCTTGACCCGGAAGATGCCCATGCCGCCCATGCCGTCCAGGGGCTTGAGGATGATGTCCTGGTGCTCGGCATGAAAGCGCCGGATGTCCTGAGGGTTGCGTGTGACCAGTGTTGGGCTGATCAGCTCCGGAAACTCCATGATCGCCAACTTTTCCGGGTGGTCGCGCAGGGCACGGGGCTTGTTGAAGACCTTGGCGCCTTCCCGCTCGGCCTGTTCCAGCAGGTGGGTGGCGTAGAAATACTCGCTGTCAAAGGGCGGGTCTTTACGCATCAGGACGGCATCGGCCTTGGCCAGTGCGAGGCTGCGCTGACCGCGTACCTTAAACCAGGCCTGGGCATCGCCGGTCAGGGTAATGTCCCGCACCTGGGCACTGACGGGCTGACCCGTTTGCCAGTGAATGTCGGCCGGCTCACAGACCAACAGGGTGTGCCCCCGGCGCTGGGCCTCGCGCATCATGGCGAAGGTGGTGTCCTTGTAAATCTTGAAGGATTCGATCGGATCGGCGACAAAGAGCAGGTGCATGGCAATCCCAGAAATTCAAAATTGATAGCTAATACCGCTGATCTTTAAAGGGCTAGCGGCCATTTCTGATAAAAATCTTCAGATCTCGATCTTAGAGCCCAGTTCCACCACAGCATTACTGGGCAGGTTCAGGAAGTCTGCGGCCCCGCTGGCGTTCAGGTGCATCTGGGCAAATAGCTTTTCACGCCAGGGCGTCATGCCGCTGCCCAGGGTGGGGATGATGGTGTCGCGCGACAAGAAATAACTGGTGCTCATGGGCTCGATGGTGCAGCCCTCATGGCGCAAGAGGGCCAGGGCCTGCGGGACATTGATGTCGTCCTTGAAGCCATAGTGCAGCACGACCTGCCAGCAGTCGTTGCCCAGGGCCTCCTGTTCGACCCGGCGGGCGTCATCGATCCAGGGCACTTCGTGGTTGCGCACGGTCACAAACAGGTTCTGGCGGTGCAGGACCTTGTTGTGCTTGAGGTTGTGCAGCAAGGCATTAGGCACCATGCCCAACTCAGCGGTCAGGAAGACCGCGGTGCCATCGACCCGGGTGGGGGGCGCGACGAAGACAGCTTCCAGAAAATCGGGCAAGTGCAAAGCATCCGAGCGCAAGGTCTCGTTGATCAACTCACGGCCACGCTTCCAGGTGAGCATCAGCGTGAACACCGCCCCGCCAATCAGCAGCGGGAACCAGCCCCCCTGGAACAGCTTGAGCAGGTTGGAGCCAAAGAAGGCCAGATCCACCAGAAAGAAGAAACCCGTTGAAGCCACACACAGCGCCAACGGGTATCCCCAACCAAAGCGGATCACATAGAAGGTGAGCGTGGTGGTGATCAGCATGTCCAGCGTGACCGCGATGCCGTAGGCCGCCGCCAGATTGCTGGACGAGCGAAAAAGCACCACCGCCAGCACGATCGCCACGAACAGCCCCCAGTTCACAAAGGGCATGTAGATCTGGCCGGTGTCCTTCACGCTGGTGTGCAGGATCTGCAAGCGCGGCAGATATCCCAGCTGGATGACCTGCTTGGTCACACTGAAAGCCCCCGTGATCAGCGCCTGCGAGGCAATCACCGCCGCAGCGGTGGCCAGGATCACCATGGGAATCAGCGCCCAGTCGGGCGCCAGCATGAAGAACGGGTTTTTGACAGCCTCTGGATTTTCCAAAAGCAGCGCGCCTTGGCCAAAGTAATTGAGCGTCAAGCAGGGCATGGCCACCGAAAACCAAGCCAAGCGGATGGGCTGCTTGCCAAAGTGCCCCATGTCGGCGTACAGCGCCTCGCCGCCCGTGACACACAACACCACGGCCCCCAAGATGATGAAGGTGGTGCCAGGGTTGTGCACGATGAAGCCCAAGGCATGGTGAGGGCTGAGCGCACCCAGAATTTCGGGGTGACCCAGAATCTGCACCACCCCCAGGGCCGCGATGGACAGGAACCACAGCACCATGATCGGTCCGAAAAACTTGCCGATCTTGGCCGTGCCCTGCTTCTGCACCAGAAATAGCCCCAGCAGGATGACCAGCGCCAGCGGGATCACCGCGCCCTTGAAAGTGGGCGAGACGACTTCCAGCCCTTCCACCGCGCCCAGCACGGTGATCGCGGGGGTGATGACGCCATCGCCATAAAACAGGCAGGTGCCAAAGATACCCACGATCAGCAAGATGCGCCGGGTGGCGGGCCGGTCCTTGACCGACTGCGAGGCCAGCGCCAGCATGGCCACCAGACCGCCTTCGCCATGGTTGTCGGCCCGCAGGACCAGCACCACATATTTGATCGAGACGATCAGTGTCAGCGTCCAAAACAAGATGGACAAAATGCCATACACGTTCTCGGGGGTGAAGGGCACATGGCCGGAGCCAAAGACTTCCTTGACGGCGTACAGCACACTGGTGCCGATGTCCCCGTACACAACCCCAATGGCACCCAGGGTGAGTGCGGCCAGCGATGATTTGGCGTGTTCCATGACCACCTTCTTCACCGCGCATGGCAGCAAAGTTCGATTACTAACGAAGGGCGGCCATTTTGCTACGGCTTGGAGACGGTCGGGCTTGCGCGGCGTCAAGAGTGTTGCAGCGCAGCAACTGTGCCTCCCCAGGGCTCAGTCGTAACGCTCGGCCTCGGGATCGGCCGCTTCCAGTTCATAGCTGGCGGCCAGAATGCTCAGGCGGGCAATGACGCCATACATATAGAAGCGATTGGGCGCGCTCACACCTGGGCGAACGCCTGGCTGGGGCAGATAAGTCCCCTTCTCGAAGGCCAAAGGCACGAAGCGGGCACCAGAATCGTTCAGGTTTTCCTCGTCACCGCGCTCGGTGTGCATGCGGTAGAAACCGCCCACCACATGGCGGTCCATGAGATAGACCACAGGTTCCGCCACAGAGTCATGCATGCGCTCCAGGGTGCGCACGCCTTCTTGCACCAGCACGCCCGCTGCATGAATACCCGGTGGAGCAGAGGTATGTCCCTGCTGCAAGGAAGGCCACAGCGCTTCCAGAGCCTTGGCATCCCGCAGGGTGAGCACGCCCGCACCACAAGAGCCCTGGTCCGGCTTGAGGAACACAAACGGCCGCTCTTGGATGCCATATTCCTTGTACTTGCGGCGCACCTTGGACAGCACCCCATCGACCTTGGCCTGCAAGGCCTCCAGGGCCTGGGCGGCAGGCAGCGCTTCGGACCACGGCTCGGCAAGGCTGCAAATGGGGGTGACCAGCCAGGGATCGATGCCCAACATCTTGCCAAAGCGCTTGGCCACCTCTTCGTAGGCTTTCACATGCTGGCTGCGGCGGCGCACGCTCCAGCCGGCATGCAGGGGCGGGAGCAAGAATTGCTCGTGCAGCTCCTCCAGAATGCCAGGAGGGCCAGCCGCCAGGTCGTTGTTCAGCAGCAGCGTGCAGGGGTCGAAATCCGCCAAGCCCAGGCGGCGCGCCGAGCGCAGCACCGGCTCCAGCACCACGGTCTCTCCTGTCGGAAGCGCAATTGGGGTGGGCTTCTTGATCTCCGGGTCGATCGAGCCAAGCCGGACATTCAAACCCGCGCGCTCAAAAATGCGCTGAAGCTGGGCAATGTTGGCCAAATAGAAGCTGTTTCGCTCCGCGTGGTTCTCCGGGATGATGAGCAGGTTGCGCGCCTCGGGACAGATCTTCTCGATGGAGGCCATCGCCGCCTGGACAGCCAGAGGCAGCATCTCAGGGGTCAGGTTCTCCCAGCCGGAAGGGAACAGGTTGCAGCCCATGGGCGCGAGCTTGAAGCCAGCATTGCGCAAGTCCACCGCACCGTAGAACGGGGGGGTGTGCTCCATCCACTCCAGGCGAAACCAGCGCTCAATCGCCGGCATGGCGTCGAGCATGCGCTGTTCAAGTTCATTGATGGGGCCTGTCAGGGCGGTGATGAGGTGGGGGACCATGCAAAAACTGCCAGAGCTAGGGTGCAGGGATTGTAGGCAGTCAGCGCTGCCAGAACGTGGGCGTCAGCAAGGCCACAAAACTCAGGATCTCCAGCCGTCCCAACAGCATGCCCAAGGTGCAGACCCAAATCTGAAAGTCGCTGAGTACCGCGTAATTGGACGCCGGCCCCACCAGACCGAGTCCTGGCCCCATGCAGTTGACGCTGGCAATCACCGCCGAGAACGCAGTCACCGCGTCCAGGTCGGTCAGCAGCAGCACCATGCTCAGGCCGATGATGGTGCCGCCATAGACCAGCATGAACGCCAGCACGGCAAAAATGACCGGGCTGTCCACCACGGTGTCGCCCAGACGGATGGGCTGCACCACCCGGGGGCGCAGCAGGCGGTGGATTTCGCGCAGGGCCTGCTTGACTAAGATGAGCATGCGCACCATCTTGATGCCACAGCCTGTGGAGCCGGCGCTGGTGGCCACGCCGGACAGCAGCAGCATCAGCACCGGGGCGAACACTGGCCAACCCAGGTAGTCCAGCGAAGCGTAGCCGGTGGTGGTGCCAATCGACACCACATGGAACATGCCATGGCGCAGCGCATCCAGCGGGCCATACACCCCCTTGGCCCACAGCAGCAAGCTGACCAGCATGCCACTACCGATCAGCACCCCCAGGGTGGCGCGCAGCTCGGGGTCGCGCCAGAAGTCGCGCCAATGCCCCTTGCGCAAGGCCATGAAATACAGCGCGAAATTGCAGCTGGCCACCAGCATGAACAGGATGGCAACCCCCTCCAAGAGCGGCGACTGGAAATGTCCAAAGCTCGCGTCATACGGCGACAGACCGCCCAAGCTCACGGTGGTGAACATGTGCATCAGCGCATCCAGCGGCCCCATGCCTGCCGCCCAGTACGCCAGCGCGCAGGCCACCGAAAACACGGCATACACCCCCCACAGGCCCTTGGCCGTTTGGGTCATGCGCGGGGTGAGCTTGGCGTCCTTGACCGGACCGGCAGCCTCGGCCTTGAACAGCTGGCTGCCCCCCACGCCCAGCATGGGCAAGATGGCCACGGCCAGAATCAAGATGCCCATGCCCCCCAGCCACTGCAAAAACGTGCGCCAGACATTGACCGAGGGCGGCAGCTGGTCCAGCCCGCTGAGCACCGTGGAACCGGTGGTCGTCAGGCCCGAGACCGCCTCAAAGTAGGCGTGGGTGAACGACAGGGACAGCCCGTGCAGGTTCAGCGCCAGCATCAGCGGCAGCGCGGCATACAGCGGTAACAGCACCCAGACCAGCGTGACGAGCAGCACCCCGTCGCGGGGCATCAGCTCCCGCTGGTGGCGACGCATGGCCCACCACAGGGCACCGCCGCTGGCAAAGGCCAACAACATGGTCACAGGGTAGGCCGACCAGACAGACTCCTGCCCCCACCAGGCCACCGCCCAGGGCAGGCCCAGCCCCAGGCCGAACGCCATGATGAGCACGCTGAGCACCCGCAGCACCGGGAAAAAATCGGCCAGTGCGCCGCGAAAACCAGACTGGGGCATGAACGTTGCTCAGGGGAGTGAGGAATACCGACTCAGAAAAACAGCGCGCTCACGCGGAACAGCTTTTCCACATCGTTCACATAGCGCTTGTTCGGCAAGAAAAACACCACATGGTCGTTCGACTGAATGACGGTGCTACTGCGCGGGATGATCACCTCGGGCGTGGCGGGCACGGGCGCCTCGGGATGGTGGGTATCGGGCAGGCCCCGGATGATCAGGCCCATGTGCACCTCGGGCGGGAGCGACAGCTCGCCCACCTGGCGGCCCACGACGCGGGAGCTCTTGCGATCGCCACGGGCCACGATCTCCAGCGCCTCGGCGACACCACGGCGCAGGCTGTGCACCGCTTGCACATCGCCCCGGCGCACATAAGCCAGCAACTCGCCCAGCATGGCCTGGGCCGGGGACAGCGCAATGTCGATCTGCGTGCCGTGCATCAGCTCGGCATAGCTGCGCCGGTTGATCAGCGCCAGCACCCGGCGCGCGCCCATGCGCTTGGCCA
>CAZQXQ010000165.1:0-6480 GCA_964597235.1 uncultured Burkholderiaceae bacterium
TCCAGGATGTCGTTGATGATGCCCAGCAGGTTCTGGCCGGCACGGTGCACTTTTTCGATGTAGCCGCGCTGCTTTTTGTCCAGCGGGGTCTGCAGGGCCAGGTCGGACATGCCGATGATGGCGTTCATCGGCGTGCGGATCTCGTGGCTCATGTTGGCCAGGAAATCGCTTTTGGCGCGGGTCGCCTCCTCGGCCAGCTCGCGGGCGTGCTGCATTTCGCGCTCGGCGGCCTTGCGCACCGAGATGTCCTGCAGCCAGCCCATCACCCCCGGCTCGCCGTCGTGCACAAACGGCATGAAGGTGGCCTGGTAGTCACGCAAAGCCCCCGTCGCGCTGACCAGGCGCATTTCTTTGTCGCGCACCAGGCCCTCCGCCTGGATCTGGGCCACGATGGCTTCGCGGTCTTCGGGGTGCTGGTAAATGTGCAGGGCATGGTCGCCCTCGCCCACGCCAAACATGCGCACAAACTCGGGGTTAGCGTAGCGGAAATGGGCCTGGGTGGTGAAGGCAATGCCCACCGGGCTGTGCTCCAAGATTTGCGCCAGCGCAGTGCGTTGCTCGGCCAGCGCCTGCTGGGCGCGTTGGCGCTCGGTGATGTCACGTACCGACACGCACATGCAGTGTTCGCGCCCCCCCATGGCGGGCAACTGGGACTCACCCACCTCCACCGGGAAACGGCTACCGTCCGCCCGCAGGCCCTGGCGCACACCGTCGTCGCCCGGCACGGGCAGGGGCAAGAAACGCTCCAGCGGCTGGCCCTCCAGGGCACCTTGGCCAAACATGGCCTCGGCCTGGGGGTTGGACAGCAGGATCTGGCCCTGGGCATCGGCCACCAACATACCGTCGGGGGCCGATTCGATGATGCCGCGGAACCAGGTTTCGGTGGCCTTGATTTCCTGCTGCTGGGCTTCCAGCTCCACGGTCTGCTCTTCCAGGCGGGCGGCCTGCTTTTCCAGGCTCTCGGCCTGGCAGCGGGTTTCCTCATGCAGTTCGTGGGCCTTGACGCTGCGCTCCAGAATCTCCAAATCCATGGCCAGCACCGGCAACAGGCCCTCGATCAGGCCCCGGTGCGCGGGGGTGAAGGCCTCGAAGCCCGCCAGTTCCACCACGGCCAACAGGCGGTCGTTGCGCAGCACGGGCAGCACCAGGAGGCTGCGGGGCGTGCCCTCGCCCAGGCCCGAGGCGATGCGCACATAGTCCTCGGGCGGCTGGTGCACGTGGATGGGGCTGCGCTCCAGCGCGCACTGACCCACCAAGCCCTCGCCCAGCTGAAAGGTGGGCCGGAACTGCTTGCGCTCGACAAAGGCGTAACTGCCCTGCAGGCGCAGGCAGTGCCCGTCTTCGTCATACACGTAGAAAACCCCCTGGCCCAAGCCAATCAGGGGGGCCAGGCACGACAAGAAGCGCTGGGAGAGTTCCGTGAATTGCGTGGTCTGCTGCAGCTCAGCGGAGATCTCGGCAATGCTGGTCTTGATCCAGCGCTGGGCTTCGAGTTGCTGGGCCTGCGATTGCAACACCTGCACCGCACTGGCCAGCTCGCCGATTTCATTGGCGTCGCCGGTGTGGGGCAAGGCCACATCCAGCTCCCCGGCCGCGATGCGCTTGACCGCCACGCGGATGCGGTCCAAGGGTTGGCGGATGGACTGGGCAATCACCGCCCCACCGGCCAGGGCCGCCGTCAGTCCCAGCAGGACCAGGGCCACGGACAGCCACAGGCCGGCACTGGCCTGGGCGTCGTGTTCGCGGACGACGTTGGCCATGTCCAGCTCCTGGGCACGGGCCCAGTCGTCCAGGAGGGACTGGGCCTTTGCCCCCGCCTGGCGGAAGGCCGGGTCGGCCACCAAGACCTGGGCCTCCGACAAATGCTGCAAGCGCACCAGCGCCGCCGCCCGTTGGGTCTGGGCCACGTAAGCGGCCATGGCGGGTTCCAGCTGGGCCAGTCTCTGCGAAGCGGTCGCGTCACGGCCCAAGGTCTGGCGTAAATCCTGCGTCACCAGGGCCATGCGGTCGATGAAGTCCTGGGTGTTGCGCAGGGCCAGCTCGCGCTCCAGGGGGTCACGAACAATCAGGCTGTGGCGCAGCTCGCGCCCGACCCGCTGCTGGTAACGCTGCAGATCCTTGAGCTGGCCCAGGCCACGCAAGCCCTGGCTGTAAAACTGTTGGATCTCCTTTTGGGTGCGGTATTGGCTGTGGATGTTTTCCGCGCCAATGCCCAGCACAATCAGGAACAGGACCAGGAACACCAGGCCCAGCTTGGTGCGAAGGGGGCGCGCTTCCAGCGCGGCCATCAGGCGGTTTGTCATGCGGCCTCTCCTGGTGCGCCGTGGGGCGCGGGGCGCGGGGCCGCATCGACGACCTGCTGCTGGTCTTCAAAGCGCTGGGCAATCGCCTCAAACTCGTGCTGCACCGCAATGAAGGCATCGACGACATCGGGATCGAAATGACTGCCCCGCCCCTCGATCACGATCTTGGCGGCCTGGGCCGAGGGCATGCCTTTTTTATAGACCCGGTTGCTGATCAGCGCGTCATAGACATCGGCCACCGCCATCAGGCGGGCAGAGACGGGAATGGTCTCGCCGCGCAGGCCCTGGGGATAGCCGTGGCCATTCCACTGTTCATGGTGGCTCAGCGCAATTTCCTTGGCCACGCGCAAAAAGGCCACATCGGTGCCCAGGGTCTTCTCCGCCTGGGTCAGGGCCTGCCAGCCCAGGGTGGTGTGGGTTTGCATGATGGCCATCTCGTCGGGGTCCAGCCGCCCCGGTTTGAGCAAGATGCGGTCCGGGATGCCCACCTTGCCAATGTCGTGCAGCGGCGCGGACTTGAACAGCGCCTCCATCATTTCCGGCGTGAGCGTGGCGGCAAAGCGCGGATGGGTCTGCAACTGCTCGGCCAGGGCCTTGATGTAGAACTGCGTGCGGCGGATGTGCTGGCCCGTGTCGGCATCGCGGGTCTCGGCCAGCGAGGCCAGTGCGAAGATGGTCACGTCCTGAATGGCCCGGATTTCGCGGGTCTGGCGCTGGACTTCCGCCTGCAAGAACGCCGCCTGGTCGCGCAGGAAATCGGCCATGGCCTTGTTTTCCAGCTGGGTCTTGACCCGCGCCAGCACGATGGGCGGGCTGATGGGCTTGGTGATGTAGTCGGCGCCGCCCATTTCCAGGCCCTTGCGCTCGTCCTCGGCGCTGCTGAGCGCCGTCAGAAAGATGATGGGGATGGGCCGCGTGGCTGGGTCGGCCTTGAGCTGCTGGCAAACCTCGTAGCCCGAGAGGCCGGGCATCATGATGTCCAGCAGGATCAGGTCGGGCGGCACGCCCTCGCGCACCAGGCGCAGGGCTTTTTCGCCGCTGTTGGCCACCTTGACCTTGTACTGGTCTTTGAGCAGGCCGGTCATCAGGGCCAGGTTGTCCAGCACATCGTCCACGATAAGGAGCGTCTTTTTTTCAGGGCGTTCGAGCGTGGTGTCCATGGCATTCCTTGAAATCGCGAAAGGCCGGCCGTCACGCGGCGGGCATGGGTCGATGGTATCGGGATCGCGTGCAAAAACCACTCTACCCGACAGGGCGGAGCGCACAATATGCGCCTTTTGGCAGCGACCTGGAATTTCAAGCTTTTTTGGCCTCCAGGTCAATAAATACCAGCGGTAGCAGCTATCTTTTTAAGAGCATTTTGTGAACTCCCCCCTGTCCGTTTTGCACGAGGTGTTTGGCTACGCCGCCTTCCGGGGGCCGCAGGAAGCCATCGTCGGCCATGTCTGCGCCGGCGGCGATGCGCTGGTGCTGATGCCCACCGGCGGCGGCAAGAGCCTGTGCTACCAGGTGCCGGCCATCGTGCGCCAGCGCCAGGGTTTGGGGGTGAGCATCGTGGTCTCGCCGCTGATCGCGCTGATGCACGACCAGGTGGGCGCGCTGCACGAGGCGGGGGTGGAGGCGGCGTTCCTCAACTCCACCCTCAGCTTCGAGGAAACCCAGGAGGTCGAGCTGCGCCTGCAGACCGGCGACCTGACCCTGCTGTACGCCGCGCCCGAGCGGCTGAACACGCCGCGCTTTTTGGGCCTGCTGGACAGCCTGTACCAGGCGGGGCAGCTGGCGCTGTTCGCCATCGACGAGGCGCATTGCGTGAGCCAGTGGGGCCACGACTTCCGTCCCGAGTACCGCCAGCTCAGCCTGCTGCACGAGCGCTATGCCGGCGTGCCGCGCATCGCGCTCACCGCCACCGCCGACCCGCTGACCCGGGCCGACATCGTCGAGCGCCTGCAGCTGGAAGCCGCGCGGCTGTTCATCAGCAGCTTTGACCGGCCCAACATCCGCTATCGCATCGAAGAGAAAAAGGACCCCACCACCCAGCTGCTGCGCTTCATCGAGCGAGAGCACCCGGACGAGGCCGGCGTGGTCTATTGCCAGTCGCGCAAACGGGTGGAAGAGCTGGCCGCCACGCTGCAGGACGCGGGCATCCGCGCCCTCCCTTACCACGCGGGGCTGGATGCCAAGCTGCGCCAGCAGCACCAGGACCGCTTTCTGCGGGAGGACGGCATCGTGATGGTGGCCACCATCGCCTTTGGCATGGGCATCGACAAGCCGGACGTGCGCTTTGTCGCCCATGTGGACATGCCCAAGAACATCGAGGGCTACTACCAAGAAACCGGCCGCGCCGGCCGCGATGGCTTGGCCGCCGACGCCTGGATGGCCTATGGCCTGAATGACGTGGTCAACCAGCGCCGCATGATCGATGAGAGCCCGGCGGGCGAGGAATTCAAACAAGCGCTGCGCGGCAAGCTCGACGCGCTGCTGGCCCTGGCCGAGGCCACCGACTGCCGCCGCGTGCGGCTGCTGGCCTACTTTGGCGAGACCTACGGCGCGGGCCCCGGGCCCGACGGCCACCCCGACCCGAAGGCCGCCCCGCGCTACCGCTGCGGTAACTGTGACAACTGCCTGAACCCGCCCGAGTTGTGGGACGGCACCGACGCCGCACGCAAGCTGCTGTCCACCATCTACCGCGTGCACGAGAAAAGCCAGCTCACCTTTGGCACCGGCCACATCCTGGACGTGCTGCGCGGCAAGGTGACGGACAAGGTCACGCAGTACCAGCATGAACAGATCTCCACCTTTGGCCTGGGCAAGGAGTATTCCGAAGCCCAGCTGCGCAGCGTGCTGCGCCAGCTGCTGGCCACGGGTGCCGTGGGATTGCACAAGGTGCACAGCGACAGTGGCCACAGCTTTGACACCCTGTGCCTGACGGAGGGCTCGCGCGCGGTGCTGCGCGGCGAGCGGCCGGTGCGGCTGCGGGCCTCGGTGGCAGCGGCCCCCGCGCCCCGTGGGCGGCGCACGGCCCAGCCCCCGGTGGCCGCCGCCAACCTGGGGCCAGACGCGCAGGTGCGCTTCATCAACCTCAAGGCTTGGCGCGCCGAAGTGGCCCGGGAGCACAACCTACCGGCCTATGTGATCTTTCACGACGCCACGCTGGCCGCGATTGCCGAGCGCAGCCCCCGCACGCTGGCCGACCTGCAGGGCATCAGCGGCATGGGCAGCAAGAAGCTCGATGCCTATGGGGCGGAGGTGCTGCGCATCTGTGCGCTGGCCTGAAGGTCCGTGGCTAAAATCCCGCCCACTGCACTGATGCCAACCCATTGAACATAACCAGGAGCCATCCATGTCCGATTCCCACCAGCACACCCCCGGCACCCCGTCCGACGACGTGGTGGAAAACGTTGTCCACGCCATGCCCGTGGTGCTGCCCATCGTGGGCGGGGTCATGATGCTGCTGCTGGCGTTCATCGCCGTGAAGATGGCGTAAGCCCCTCGCCCCGCTTCACCCGTGCCGAGCCCCGCATTGCGGGGCTTTTCTTTTTGCGCTATCCCACACCCCCTTCGTCTGCCTGAAAGGACCTTCCCATGCGATCCGACCACGCCTTGGTGCTGTTTTCCGGTGGCCAGGACTCCACCACCTGCCTGGCCTGGGCGCTGGAGCGCTTTGCCCATGTCGAAACCATCGGCTTTGACTACGGCCAGCGCCACGCCATCGAACTGCAGGCCCGCCAGTCCGTGCTGGCCCGGCTGCGGGCGCAGTTCCCGCACTGGGCCGAACGGCTGGGCGAGGACCACCTGATCGAGCTGGCGATTCTGGGCCAGCTCAGCGACACGGCGCTGACCCGCGATACCGAAATCCGCATGACCGCCGCTGGCCTGCCCAACACCTTCGTGCCGGGGCGCAACCTGCTGTTCTTCCAGCTGGCCGCCGCCGTGGGCTACCGCCGGGGCCTGCATGTGCTGGTGGGCGGCATGTGCGAGACGGATTTTTCCGGCTACCCCGACTGCCGCGACGACACCCTCAAGGCGCTGCAGGTGGCTGTGTCGCTGGGCATGGGCCAGCGCTTCACCTTTGAAACACCCCTGATGTGGCTGGACAAGGCCGAAACCTGGGACCTGGCCCGACAACTGGGCGGCGACGCGCTGGTGCGCCTGGTGATCGAGGACACCCACACCTGCT
>CAZQXQ010000166.1:0-6349 GCA_964597235.1 uncultured Burkholderiaceae bacterium
ACCAGCGAAGGCCTGGGCGACTGGGACATCAGCCGCGACGCGCCCTACTTCGGCATCGAGATCCCCGATGCGCCCGGCAAGTACTTCTATGTGTGGCTGGACGCGCCCATCGGCTACCTGGCCTCGCTGAAGCACCTGCTGGAACAACGCGGCCAGGACTTCGACGCCTATATGGCCAACCCGGCGCTGGAACAGGTGCACTTCATCGGCAAGGACATCGTGACCTTCCACACCCTGTTCTGGCCCGCCACGCTCAAGTTCAGTGGCCGCAAGGTGCCGGACCGGGTCTACGTGCATGGCTTCCTCACCGTGAACAACGGCGAGAAGATGAGCAAGAGCCGGGGCACCGGCCTGGACCCGCTGAAATACCTGAGCCTCTCCATGAACCCCGAGTGGCTGCGCTACTACCTGGCCGCCAAGCTCAGCAGCCGCAATGAAGACATCGATTTCAACGCCGACGACTTCCTGGCCCGCGTGAACAGCGACCTGATTGGCAAGTACGTCAACATCGCCAGCCGCGCTGCCGGCTTCCTCACCAAGCGCTTTGGTGGCGCGCTGGGCACGGTCTCCGCCGATGGCGATGCCCTGCTGGAACACCTGCGCAGCCAGGCACCGGCCATCGTCGAGCTGCTGGCCGAGCGCGAGTACGGCAAGGCCCTGCGCGAAACCATGCTGCTGGCCGACCGCGTGAACGAATACGTCGATGCGAACAAGCCCTGGGAGCTGGCCAAGCAGGAAGGCATGGAAAGCCGCCTGCACGACGTCTGCACCACCTGCATCGAAGCCTTCCGCATTCTGACCATCCTGCTCAAGCCCGTGCTGCCCGGCGTGGCCGCCCAGGTCGAGGCTTTCCTGCAGGTCGCGCCCATGGACTTCGCCAGCGCGCAAGCACCCCTGGGCGCCGGCCATGTGATTGGCGCCTACCAGCACCTGATGCAGCGCGTCGATGTGAAGCAGCTGGAGGCGTTGTTCGAGCCGCCGACTGCCCCCGAGCCTGAAAAAACGGTACCTGGCGGCGAAGAGCTGGCCCCCACCATTTCCATCGACGACTTTGCCAAGATCGACCTGCGCATCGCCCAGATCGTGAACTGCGAACCCGTCGAAGGCTCCACCAAGCTGCTGCGCCTGACGCTGGACGTGGGCGAAGGCCGCCACCGGAATGTGTTTTCGGGCATCGCCAGCGCCTACCAGCCGGGCGATCTGATCGGCAAGCTCACCGTGATGGTCGCCAACCTGGCGCCGCGCAAGATGAAGTTCGGCGTCTCCGAAGGCATGGTGCTGGCCGCCAGCCACGGCGACGAGAAAGCCCATCCCGGCATCTACGTGCTGAACCCCTGGCCCGGTGCGCAACCGGGCATGCGCGTGCGTTGATCCCCGTTTTTTGTTATTTCAAGGAATTGCCATGTCCATCTTCCGCCGCCCCGACTACCAGTCCGACGCCACCCAATTCATCAACCAGCTCAAGCAGCAACAACCCCAGCTCGACCAGCAGCAGCAGGCCGGCCGCGCGCTGCTGTGGGACAAGCAGGTGGACCGCGAGGTCTGGGGCGAGTACCGCGCCGGCCGCGTGGCGCAAAAGCCCTACGTCTACCAGACCAACGCAGATTGAGCGTCAAATCCGCCTCCAGCGCCCTGTGGATGGGTGGTATCAGCTCTTCTTTCGATAGCGCATGACGACGGATGCCCCCGCGGTTCCGGTGGACGAGCGGGGCAGCCCCGAGGCCATCGACAAGGTCGCGCTGGCGCGCCTGTACGGCGAGCCGCTGTTCGCGCTGCCCACCGACCTGTACATCCCGCCCGATGCGCTGGAGGTGTTCCTGGAGGCCTTCGAGGGCCCGCTGGACCTGCTGCTGTATTTGATCCGCAAGCAGAACTTCAACATCCTCGACATCCCGATGCTGGACGTAACCCGGCAGTACCTGGCGTATGTGGACGAGATCCGCAGCCGCAACCTGGAACTGGCGGCAGAGTACCTGCTGATGGCGGCGATGCTGATCGAGATCAAGTCGCGCATGCTGCTGCCGCCCAAGAAGGCCGAGGAAGGCGAGGAGCCCGAGGACCCGCGCGCCGCGCTGGTGCGCCGCCTGCTGGAATACGAGCAGATGAAGCTGGCAGCGATGCAGCTGAACGCCCTGCCCCAGATCGGCCGCGACTTCGTGAAGGCGCAGATCGCCATCGAGCAAAGCCTGCAGCCCCGCCTTCCGGACGTGGAGGCCTCCGACCTGCAGGCCGCCTGGCGCGACCTCCTGCGCCGGGCCAAGCTGGTGCAGCACCATAAGATCACCCGCGAGGAGCTGAGCGTACGCGAGTACATGAGCCTGGTGCTCAAGACCCTGCAGGGCCGGCGCTTCGTGCCCTTCGAGGAGCTGTTCCAGCCGGAGAAAGGCAGCACCGTGCTGGTGGTGACCTTCATCGCGCTGCTGGAGCTGGGCAAGGAAACCCTGATCGAGATCACCCAGGCCGAGGCCTTTGCCCCCATCTACGTGCGGCTGGCCTACACGCCGGTGTGAAGGCCGGTCCACCCCGCTGTTGTCCCGCCTGCGCTACGCTTCGACCTTTTTTGCGCTTTTTGCCCGTTTTTCCCCATTCGCACCATGGCCTCCTACGACTTTGACGTGCTCATCATCGGCAGCGGCCTGGCCGGGCTGAGCGCCGCCCTGCACCTGGCACCCACGCACCGCGTGGCCGTGCTCACCAAGCGCGCGCTGCAAGACGGCGCCAGCGGCTGGGCCCAGGGCGGCATCGCCGCCGTGCTGGCCGAGGGCGACAGCTTCGACGCCCACGTGCAGGACACCCTGGTCGCCGGGGCCGGCCTGTGCGATCTGGCCGCCACCCGCTTCGTGGTGCACCAGGCACCGCAGGCCATCCGCTGGCTGGAAAGCCTGGGCGTGCCCTTCTCGCGCGAGGACGGCGCGCTGCACCTGACCCGCGAAGGCGGCCACAGCGCCCGCCGCGTGGCCCATGTGACCGACGCCACCGGGGCGGCGGTGCAGCAGACGCTGATCGCCAAAGTGCGTGAGACCGCCAACATCACCCTGTTCGAGCACCACACCCTGGTGGACCTGATCACCGCCCGCAAGCTGGGCTTGCCCGGCCCGCAGCGCTGCCTGGGCCTTTATGCGCTGGACGAGGCGCGCGACGAAGTCGACACCTTCCGCGCGCCGCACACCCTCCTGGCCACGGGTGGCGCGGGCAAGGTCTACCTCTACACCACCAACCCCGACACCGCCACCGGCGACGGCATTGCCGCCGCCTGGCGCGCGGGCTGCCGCGTGGGCAACCTGGAGTTCATCCAGTTCCACCCCACCTGCCTATACCACCCGCATGCCAAGTCCTTCCTGATCAGCGAAGCGGTGCGCGGCGAAGGCGGCCTGCTGAAACTGCCGCCGTCGGCTGGTGGCGGGCGCTTCATGCCCGACCACGACGAGCGCGCCGAGCTGGCCCCGCGCGATGTGGTGGCCCGGGCCATCGACTTCGAGATGAAAAAGCGCGGCCTGGACTGCGTGCACCTGGACATCTCGCACCAGAGCCCGGCGTTTTTGCACGCGCATTTCCCCAACATCCTGGCGCGCTGCGCCGAGTTGGGCATCGACATCACGCGCGAACCCATCCCCGTGGTGCCCGCCGCGCACTACACCTGTGGCGGTGTGCTGACCGACCTGGCTGGCCGCACCGACCTGCCCGGCCTGTTCGCCGTGGGCGAAACCAGCTGCACCGGCCTGCACGGCGCCAACCGCTTGGCCAGCAACTCGCTGCTGGAATGCATGGTGTTTGCCCAGGCCGCCGCGCAGGCGATTGCTGCAGCCCCCAAGGAGATGCCGCCTGCCCTGCCCGCCTGGGACGACAGCCAGGTACGCGACGCGGACGAGGCCGTGGTCATCTCGCACAACTGGGACGAGCTGCGTCGCTTCATGTGGGACTACGTGGGCATCGTGCGCACCGACAAGCGCCTGGAGCGCGCCGCGCACCGCATCGCGCTGCTGCAAGGCGAAATCCAGGAGTTCTACGCCCATTTCCACGTCAGCCGCGACCTGCTGGAGCTGCGCAACCTGGTGCAGGTGGCCGAACTGATCGTGCGCTCGGCCCAGCTGCGCCGCGAAAGCCGGGGCCTGCACTTCAGCCGCGACTGGCCAGAACTGGCCGCGCCCACCGCCCCCACCATCCTGGTGCCGCCCGCGCGGTGACCGGACAAGGCCCCGACACATGACTTACAGCGTCAAGGAAATCTTCTACACCCTGCAGGGCGAAGGCGGCCAGGCAGGCAGCCCGGCGGTGTTCTGCCGCTTTGCCGGCTGCAACCTCTGGACTGGCCGCGAGAGCGACCGCGCCAACGCCGTTTGCCGGTTTTGCGACACCGACTTCGTCGGCACCGACGGCACCCTGGGCGGAAAGTACGACGCCCTGGCACTGGCCGCACTGATCGCCGCGCAATGGCCCGCCAGCGATCCTGCCGAAGCCGGGCACCGCCTGGTGGTGCTGACCGGCGGCGAACCGCTGCTGCAGGTCGATGCGCCGCTGATCGACGCGCTGCACGCCCAGGGCTTTCGCATTGCGGTCGAAACCAACGGCACGGTGGCTGCGCCGCCCGGCATCGACTGGCTGTGCGTCAGCCCCAAGGCCGGCGCACCCTGGGTGCAGCGCCAGGGCCAGGAACTCAAGGTGGTCTGGCCCCAGCCGGGTCTGGACCTGGACGAACTGGCGCGCGAAGGCCAGTTCACCCACCGCTTCCTGCAGCCCATGGACGGCCCCCGCCAGGCGGAAAACATCGCCCTGTGCATCGCTACCTGTATGGCCCAACCTGCCTGGCGACTGAGCCTGCAAACCCACAAAATCTCTGGCATCCGCTGATGCCAGCCATTTAGCCCCCCTTTGCCATGACCGCTTCCGCCCCCGCCCAGGCCACCCCGGCCACTGCCGCACCCTGGCTTACCGTCAGCCAGCGCTTTTACTTTGATGCAGCCCACACCCTCAAACGCCAAATCGAGGCCGAGGGCAGCCGCCGCATCCACGGCCACACCTACCACGCCGAGGTCGCGCTGCGCGGCCCGGTCGATCCAGAGACCGGCATGGTGATCGACCTGGGCTATTTGCGCCAGCGCCTGCAGGGCGTGCGTGAGCAGCTGGACCACCACCTGCTGGACGACGTACCTGGTCTGCCGCCGCCCACGCTGGAAAACCTGTGCCTGTTCATCGCGCGTGCACTGGCCGACATGCAGCCCGCCCCTTGCCGGGTGCGCGTCTGGCGCGAGGCGCTGGGCGACAGCTGCATGCTGGAGTTGTGAGCCTGACCTGACACCAAGCTGATAAGCCAAACTCCGATTTTTGTTTTAATTTATCTATTTTTCGAGACAGCCACCCCATGTTCCGCACTCTGCTGAAATCCAAGATCCACCGTGCCACCGTCACCCAGTGCGAGCTGCACTACGAGGGCTCCTGCGCAATCGATGAAGACCTGCTCGACGCGGCCAACCTGTGCGAGAACGAGCAGGTCCATATCTGGAACATCAACAACGGCGAGCGCTTCATCACCTACGCCATCAAGGGCGAGCGCGGTAGCGGCATGATTTCCGTGAACGGCTCGGCCGCGCGCCGGGCCTCGGTCGGCGATTTGCTGATCATTGCGGCCTTTGCCCAGGTGGCGGAAGACCAAGTCAAGGCCCACGAACCCCAGCTGGTGTTTGTCGATGCGCACAACAAGCAAGTGGGCCTGCGCCACCATGTGCCCACACAGGCTGCGCCGGGGCACAGCACAGACGAGTGCTGAACCGCTGACCCGCTGAACCCCTCCCCCTTGACCTGACGGAACCGCCCATGTCCAGCACCGCGCCTTCTTCCGCCACCGGTACACCTTACGGCACCCTGCCGCCCGCCTCGCCCCTGCCCCAGCGCCGTCCGGTGAGCCTGCCGCGCCTGCAGCAAATGCACGAGGCCGGCGAAAAAATCACCATGCTGACCGCCTACGACGCCACCTTCGCCGCCGTGGCAGATGCCGCGGGCGTGGAGTGCATCCTGGTGGGCGACTCGCTGGGCATGGTCTGCCAGGGCCTGCCCAGCACCGTGGGCGTGTCGCTGGACACCATGGCCCACCACACCGACAGCGTGGCCCGGGGCCTGCACCGGGTGCAGGGCACCGCCTGGCTGGTGGCCGACCTGCCCTACGGCAGCTATGCCGAAAGCCGCGAACAAGCCCTGCGCAGTGCCTGCGCGCTGATGCAGGCGGGCGCGCACATGGTCAAGCTCGAAGGCGGTGGCTGGACCGCGCCGACGGTGGAATTTCTGGTGGAACGCGGCATCCCCGTCTGCGCCCACCTGGGCCTGACCCCGCAGACCGTGCACGCCCTGGGCGGCT
>CAZQXQ010000167.1:0-6342 GCA_964597235.1 uncultured Burkholderiaceae bacterium
AAGCTGTCCAGGGTTGCGTGCTTCATGTGGATGTGCTTTCTAAGGGTCAGGGAAGAGGGGGAGGGCGCCAGTGCGCCGCGCGGCGGATTATGTCAAAAAAACATGAGAGCAATGCATAGATGTGCCTATTTTTAGTGCAAATTGGCCTTTTTTGGGGCGCAGCATGCTTCTTTTGGGGGCGTTGCCCAGAAAAAAGCGCTTCTTTGGGGCATAAGCCAAAGAAGCGCCTGGGGTGTGCCCGTCGCAGGGACGGGTGGGAGGATCTCGTGCTGGCCGATCAGCGTGGTGCCGCTGGCGTGTACCCCAGCAACTGGTCCAGGGCTTGGGCCAGGGTGTCTTGTGCCTGGGCCGCATTCGCGGCAGCGCCATGCTGGCGCCAAGCCACCACACCGTCCGGGCGCACCAGCAGTGCGCCGGCTTCGTCGATTTCCCGCAGGGTCTGCCAGCTGCAGTAGGCATCCAGCGCGCCAGGGGTACCAATCACCACCGTGCGCAGGTAAGTGTGTGCCAGGGCTTCGGCGGCCTGTACCCAGGGCTGGCCCGCCAGGCCGGTCAGCAGCGTGAACTGGCCGTGACCGACCAGGTCCAGCGTGGAGACGCGTCGGCCATCGCGGCCCACCAGCCAGGCATGGGGCAGCTTGGCGCCGGGCCGGGTGGTGGCTTGCAGGTACAGCTGCGGGTCGCGCTTCCAGACCTCCTCGCCCGTATCCGGGTCAGGGATGACGGCCGCAGAGACGCAGCGCTGGTTCAGCTCTACGCCCTGGGCGTTGAACTCGTAGTTCTTGAGCTTGAGCGCCTCGGCCAGCGCGGTGCGGCGGGCCTGGCCTTTGGGGCCGGGGTCGGACAGCTCGGCCAGGCCTGCCTCCACGGGATTGGCGGCGCTCGGGTCGCGGAAGCATTGGTTCAGCGGGCCGTAGTCCACGCGGGACTGGTTGGCGCGGGCGACGATCTGGGCTCCTACCGGAGCGCGCTCCAGGGTGTAGGAGTCCAGCAGGCCCTCGCCGGCATGGCCTTTGACCACAAAAGCCAGCTTCCAGGCCAGGTTGAACGCATCCTGCATGCAGGTGTTGGAACCCAGGCCGCTGGACGGCGGGTGGCGGTGTACGGCATCGCCGCCGCAGAACACCCGGCCCTTGGAATAGACGGGCGCGTGGGCCTGGTTGACATACCAGACCGAGGTGCTTTCGATCTCGATCTCCAGCTCGGGGTCGCCGACCAGGATGCGGATCTTGCGCAGCACCTCTTCGGGCGACAGGTCGGGCTCGCCCTTGCTCATGTCAAAGCCCCAGCCAGCAATCCACTGGTTCCAAGGCGTGATGGCGCGCAGCAGGCCCATGCCGATTTCGCCAAACGCGGCGTTGGAGGTCACGATCCAGTACAGGATGCTGGGCCGGTGCGCGGCGTAGCGCGTTAGATCGGCCTTGAACAGCACGTAGGCCGTGCCAGCGCGGGCCAGCTGGCCGGTGAGTTCCAGGCCAGCATCTTCCATCACCTTGGACTTGGCCCCGTCGGCGCCCACCAGGTAGCGGGCGCGCAGGCTGTATTCGCGGCCCGTGAGCCGGTCCTGCAACTGCACGGTGACGCCAGTCGCATCCTGGGTGTGGCTCAGGTACTCGGTGTTCCAGGAGAACACCGCGCCGCGCTCGGCTGCGTTTTTGACCAGGATGGGCTCCATCAGCGTTTGCGGCAGGTCCATCATGGGGCAGGGGCTGCCTTGCAGATAGTCGCCGATGCGCTCGTCGCCCGTGCCCCAGGTGCGCAGCCGGGCGATTTCCGCACCGGCCAGGCTGGTGGTGAACAGGGTGTCCCCCATCCACTCCCAGGGCGTGGCGTCGCGGCGGGCCTCGTCTTCCACCCCCAGGTCACGCAAGACCTCCATGGCGCGCTGGTTGGTGATGTGCGCGCGGGGGGTGTTGGCAGTCCAGTTGTAGCGGTTGACCACCTGTACGCGCACGCCATAGGTGGCCAGGGCCAGGGCGGTGGTGCCGCCCATGGGGCCGCTGCCCACCACCAGCACATCGGTGTCGTAAAGCTCTTGGGAAGGGAGGGAAGACATAAAAAGGCTCGTCCTTGCTTGCTTTGCGGATGTGGCTTACTTGATGTAGGTCTGGATCACGTTGCCATAGGCACCGATGTCACGCCGCAGGCGGGCGCCGATCTCGGCGGCATCGGCGGGGTAGGGGTCCCCAGAGGCACCGAACTTCTCCTTGATGGCGGGCTGTTTGAGCGCGGCATTGAATTCGCGGCCCAGGCGGTCCACCACGGCCTGCGGCGTGCCAGCGGGCGCGACGATGAACAGGTAGTTGGAGATGCTCAGGCCCGGATAACCGCTCTCGGCCAGCGTGGGCACGTCGGCAAGCAGTGGGTGGCGTTGGGCACCCAGTGTGGCCAGGGGCGTGAGCTTGCCGGCCTTGATGTGCTGCAGCGCAAAGTGCAAGGGCATCACCATCACATCGATCTGGCCGCCAATCAGGTCGGTGGCGGCAGGGGCCAGGCCTTTGTAGGGCACATCGACGAACACGCTCTTGGTCAGATCGTTGAGCTGGTGCATGTGCAGGTACCAAGGGCTGCCCGTGCCCATGGTGCCGAAGTTGGCGCCCTTGCCATTCTTTTGCGACAGTTGGACCAGATCCTTGACGGTGCGGATGTTCAGCTTGGGCGGTACCACCATTACCAGCGGGATCTGGATCAGGCCGGACACCGGCACAAAGTCTTTCAGCGCGTCGTAGGGCACCTTGGCACCCAGGATGTCGGCGGCCTTGGGCAGCTTGGACATGGCCTGGTTGATGGCGTGGGAGTCGGAGACCACGCCCAGCGTGTAGCCGTCGGCTGCGGCACGGGCCACGGCTTCGGTGCCGATGATGGACGAAGCGCCGGGGCGGTTGTCAATCAGGATGGTCTGCTTGAGGTTGCCCGACACGGCTTCGGCCAGCGCGCGGGCGGACGAGTCAGCATTGCCGCCCGCCGGGTAGGGCACGACGATGCGGATGGGTTGCTTGGTGGGCCATTCCTGGGCAAAGGCGGCCTGAGAGGCCAGGCCCAGGGCGGCCAGGGCGCAAAAAGTACGGCGTTGGATGGACATGCAAAAGTCTCCTTGTGGGGGAAGGGCGCCTGCAGGGTTTGCGGGCGTGGGCCGGCAGTGTCGGCAAAGCGATGGCAAACGCAAACCCGGTGCACAGAATGCACCAGAATCTCGGTATGACCACCCCAACGTCCACCCCCCCTTTTGTGCTGCCCAGCCTGCCCCTGGCCGATGTGCCCAACGCCTACCGCGAGGTCCGGGGGCTGACCCGTGGGCTGGCCGTGCTGCGGGCCTTGAATGCCATGCCGGGCGGCATGGGGGGCGTGGTGGAGTTGGCGCGCAGCACGGGTCTGCACCGCACCACCGTCAAGCGCCTGCTGGAAACCCTGCGCGCCGAGGGGCTGGTCCGCCTCAAGGACGACGGCGGCACCTACGCCTTGGGTTTTGAAGTACGGCGCTTGTCCGAGGGCTATGTGGGTGACGCCTGGATTGACCAGATCGCTGCACCCGCCATGCGGGCGCACCAGCGCATCCTGGCCTGGCCCAGCGACCTGGCCACGCCCGATGCGGGTTTCATGATCGTGCGCGAATCCACCCACCGGATGAGCCTGCTGTCCCATCACCGGGCGACCATTGGCATTCGCATTCCGATGCTGGTCTCCTCGGTGGGCCGGGCCTGGCTGGCCTGGTGCGCCCATGAGGAGCGCGAAGCCACCCTGGCCTTGTTGGCCGAACGCACCGACGCCATCGGCGCCATGGCGCGTGACACGGCGCAGGTCAAGCAAGTGCTGAAAGACACCCGCCGCCGGGGCTATGCCGTCAACCGGGGGGAGTGGGCGACCGAAGGGGTAGTGACCGCGATTGGCCTGCCCATCCGCATTGGCGAGCATGCGATTGCCGCGATCAACCTGGTCATGCACCGCACGGCGGTGAGTGACCGGGAGATTGCCACCCGGTATGTGCCGCTGCTGCGGGCGCTGGCCGATGAGATTTCCGCCGGGGTGGAGCGCCTTGAGCGTTTACCCGTAGGCTGAGTGGCGCAAGCTGGCGGGAGGTGTTCGGGTAAACCCGAGGATTTGTTGTGTAGGGTTTTTGGGGCGCTCACTGCAGGGTCAGCGCGCCGGCGGCTTTGCTCTTGCCGGCGCGGGCGGGCGGGTTGCACAGACCACAGGTGTAGTGGCGGGCGTTCTCGTAGGGCTCGGTCACGAACATGCCGCCGCACTGCGAGCAGGCGGTGCGCGTCAGCATGTTGGCATCGACAAACTTGACCAGGCGCCAGGCACGGGTGAAGGACAGCAGGGGCTCGATGTGGGCCATCTGCACCTGTTCTTGGTAGAGACGGTAGGCCTTGGTCAGCAAATCGACCGCGTCCAGGTCCACGCCCTTGGACAGATAGACGTAAATGTTCAGGAACAGCGAGCTGTGGATGTTCTCTTGCCAGGTCAAGAACCAGTCGGTCGAGAACGGCAGCTGGCCCTTGGACGGCGATTTGCCCGCCACTTCCTTATAGAGGCGGATAAGGCGCTCGTAGGACAGGTTGGTTTCGGATTCCAGTACCTGCATGCGCGCGCCCATCTGAATCAGCATGGCGGCGCGTTCGATCTGGCGGGACTCGTTCAGAACACTTTTGGCGGGGGTGGCAGTGGCGGTGGCGGTGGACATGGCGGCAGCTTTCCGGGCAAGAGACAGGCGGGCAGGGCGGGTGCGTGAATGCGTGGCTTACAGCACTTCGGAGAGCTTGCTGGCCATCAGGATGTTGGCGTGCAGGGCGTTGGTGGCCTCGTTGGCGATCTTGCTGGTCTTTGGCGTGTTGTGGTTGGTCAGCAAGCTCCAGACCAGTTCATCGTCCACGCGGAAGCTGCACAGCAGGGTGTTGCGCGAGGCCAGCTTGAGCACCTGTGCCACCGACAGCGATGCCAGGATGTCGGCCGCCTCTTCGGTCATGCCCAGGCGGAATACGGCCTCGGCCTTGTCGTGGCGGATGAGGTTTTGGGCCAGCATCAGGTACGACAGATTGGCTTCGCGGATCTCGGCAAGCAGTTGTTCGGAGGTCATGGGGCAATCCTTTGTCAGTGGTCTGTGATCTGGTGCGATGGGCTCCAAAACCAGGCCAATCGCTAGAAAAGGATTGTGAAAGCAGGCCAATCGAAAGGTAAGTCGGCCTTTGCCGCTGCTTTTTGTCAGTGCGGCAGGAAGGGGTTTGTCAGGTTTTTTCCTACAAGGCTGACGGCCGCGAATGGGCCTCCTAATGCAGCTTACCCCCGTGCCACGGGGCGGCTGGCGTCGCCGCACCACTCGCTCCAGCTGCCAGCGAACAGGGCGCTGGGGCCCAGGCCGGCCACTTCCATGGCCAGCAGATTGGGCAGGGCACTCACGCCGCTGCCGCATTGGTGCACCACCGAGGCTGGGTCACGGCCATCGAGCAGCGCCAGAAACTCGGCCCGGAGTTCAGCGGCCGGTTTGAAACGCCCATCCGGGCCCAGGTTCAGGCCAAACGGCCGGTTCAGTGCGCCGGGAATGTGGCCGGCCACGGGGTCCAGCGGTTCGACCTCGCCCCGAAAGCGCTGGGGTGCGCGGGCGTCGATCAGGGTTTGGGTGGCTTGATCCAGCCGGGCCAGCACGTTGTCGGCGCTGACCAGGCGGCGCAGTGGGGGCTGCAGCGCAAAGGCGGTGGCGGGGCGGGGCGCTTCGAGGCCCGCACGCAGCAAGCCGCCTTCAGCTTGCCAGGCCTGCAGGCCACCGTCGAGCACGGCAACGGCGTCGTGCCCCACCCATTTGAGCATCCACCACAGCCGGCCGCAGTAGTTGGCGCCGTTGCGGTCATAGACCACGGCCTGCATGCCGTTGGCAAAGCCGATCTGGCCCAGCCAGGTGGCAAAGGCCTCGCGCGTGGGCAGCGGGTGGCGCCCGCCGGAGGCACAGTCCGGCACCGCTTCGCCCGGATGGGCGTGGGCGCTGAGGTGTCGGTCCAGATCGGCGTACACCGCGCCGGGCAGGTGGCTTTCGGCGTACTGGGCGGCGCCGGCCTGGGGCTGCATCAGGTCAAAGCTGCAGTCAAACACCATCAGCGGGGTGGGGGTCTGCATCAGCGCTTGCAGCTGGGCGGGGCTGATCAGGGTGGTGTAGGGAGCGGGGTGGGGCGTGGGCTGGATCATGCGTGCGAGCATAGCGAAGGCCGGTGGAGCTGGCGGCTCAGTGCTCCTCGCCGGGCGTGCCGGGGGCAGCGCGTGCCCGCAGTACGGTGGCCATGATGCCGCTGCCCACAATCAGCGCCATGCCCAGCCAGCCGCTGGGCGGAATTTGCTCACCAAACACCAGCA
>CAZQXQ010000168.1:0-6251 GCA_964597235.1 uncultured Burkholderiaceae bacterium
CCAAGATGATGTGGATCATGCCGCTGATGTTCAGCGTGATGTTCTTCTTCTTCCCCGCCGGCCTGGTGTTGTACTGGTTGACGAACAACCTGCTGTCCATTGCCCAACAGTGGCTCATCAACACCCGCATGGGCGTGCCACCCCAATTCAATTTACCGAAGTTCAAATAAGAACCCACGGAAACACCCAAGGCCGCGCAAGCGGCCTTTTTTCTCTGTCCTGACCCGTTTTTCGGAGTGATTCCATGCTTGCCCGCCACGCCCAACCCATTGCCGCCATCACCACCGCCCCTGGGCGCGGGGCTGTGGGCATTGTGCGGGTGTCGGGCAAGGGCTTGGGGCCGCTGGTACAGGCTCTGTGCGGCAAGCCGCTCAAGCCGCGCGAGGCCAGCTATCTACCGTTTCGCGACGCGGCCGGCCAGCCCATCGACCACGGCCTGGCGCTGCATTTCCCGGCGCCCCACAGTTACACCGGCGAGGACGTGCTGGAGCTGCAGGCCCATGGCGGTACGGTCGTGCTGCAGCTGCTGCTGGCCCGCTGCCTGGAGGCGGCTGCCCAGCCCGACCCCGCCACCGGCCAGCCGCTGCTGCCCGGTCTGCGCCTGGCCCAGCCCGGCGAGTTCACCGAGCGCGCTTTTCTGAACGACAAGATCGACCTAGCCCAGGCCGAGGCGATTGCCGACCTGATCGACGCCAGCACCGAGGCGGCGGCCCGCAGTGCCAGCCGCTCGCTCAGCGGCGCGTTTTCCGCCGAGGTCCACCGCCTGCGCGACGCGCTCATCCACCTGCGCATGCTGGTCGAGGCCACGCTGGACTTTCCCGAAGAAGAAATCGACTTCCTGACCAAGGCTGACGCGCGGGGGCTGCTATCAAACTTGCAGCAGACCTTGGCCGCCGTCATGCAGCGCACCCGCCAGGGCGCCCTGCTGCGCGAGGGCATTAAGGTGGTGATCGCCGGCCAGCCCAATGCCGGCAAAAGCTCGCTGCTCAACGCCCTGGCTGGGGCGGAGCTGGCCATCGTCACCCCGATTGCCGGCACCACGCGCGACAAAGTGCAGCAGACCATCCAGATCGAAGGCGTGCCGCTGCACGTGATCGACACCGCCGGCCTGCGCGACAGCAGCGACGAGGTCGAGCGCATCGGCATCGCCCGCGCCTGGGATGAAATCGCCAGCGCCGACGCGGTGCTGTTCCTGCACGACCTCTCCCGCGCCGCCGACCCCGACTATCGCGCCGCCGACCGGGCCCTGGCCGCCGAAATGGTCCGCAAAGTGCCTGCCGCCGTGCCCATCATCGCCGTCTGGAACAAAAGCGATTGCCTGGTCTCGGGACCTGCTGATCCTGCCGCTCCGCAAGCCTTGGCGCTGCCAGCGCCCGTGCTACCCGCTGATCGCCCCGCCAGCCACACCCTGGCCCTGTCCGCCCGCAAGGGCACCGGCCTGCAGGCCCTGCGCCAGGCGCTGCTGGAAGTGGCCGGCTGGCAGGCTGCGCCCGAGGGCCTGTTCATCGCCCGCGCCCGCCATGTCGAAGCCCTGCAGGCCGTGGATACTCACCTGATGGAAGCGGCTGCCCAGCTCCACGCCGACAGCCCCGCGCTGGACCTGCTGGCCGAGGAGCTGCGCCTGGCCCAGAACGCCCTGAGCGGCATTACCGGCGAATTTACCTCCGATGATTTGCTGGGGGTCATCTTCTCCAGCTTTTGCATTGGAAAGTAGATTTGAGCCAAAAGTGGCTCTGGGCCAATGAATACCAGCGGTATTAGCTATTGATTTAGGAGTGATTTCCCCTGGCAGCCCGGCCGAGTCACGGCCTTGTGCTGGTCCGCCAGAGGAGGTGCGCCTTACTGCGCCGTGTAGCCACCATCCACCAGGTGGTAGGAGCCGGTGATGAAGCTGGCCCGATCGGACAGCAGGAAGACCACCAGCGCGGCAACCTCTTCCGAGGTGCCCATCCGTCCCATCGCGTGCTTGGTGGCCAGCACTTCCTGGATGGCCGGGTCCAGGGAGTTGTCCACCATCGGGGTGTGGATGAAGCCCGGCCCCACGGCGTTGATGCGCACCCCCTGGGCCGCGTATTCGAGGGCGGCGTTCTTGGTCATGCCCACCACCCCGTGCTTGGCGCTGACATAGCCCACCGTACCGGCAAAGCCGACGCTGCCCAGGATGGACGCCATGTTGACGATGGCACCACCGCCGGCCTTGACCATCTCCGGGATGGCAAAGCGCAGACCGTAGAACACGCCTGACAGGTTGATGTCCGTCACCTGTTTCCAGGCCGCCAGGTCGTACTCGCCGGTCGGGGCGATCTGGCCACCAATGCCGGCGTTGTTGACCAAACCATACAGGCTGCCCGTCTGGTCGATGGCAAAGCGCACCATGGCCTCGACCGATGCGGGATCCGCCACATCGACCGCCACTGCGTACGCCTTGCCGCCAGCGGCTGTAATTTGCGCTGCCACCTGCTGGGCCCCAGGCAGATCCCGGTCGGCCACGATCACGGTCGCCCCCGAGGCCGCCAACTCCACACAGCAGGCTGCCCCAATGCCCGAACTGCCGCCGGTCACGATGATGGTTTTTCCGTCAAAACGCAGATCCATGAAGTTCTCCTGCAAAAGGTATCAGCGTAGCGCAGATTCCGGCTCTTCTAGCACCAACCGTGGGCCAATCTAAAAAACGAACAAGATCGTTTAATTTCAAGGGAAAACCCGGAGACGAGTCACCATCAATTGCGTCTTGGATGACATTTTTTTGACATTTAATATGGTCAAAATATGTGGCCTGCTGAAAGGTGACAAATGCGTGGTTTTTGCGTCAAGTTCTGGCGAGGTGAATTTGCACTGCCGTTGGTTTACTGGGTGTTTGGCGTTTTGGTCCCGTTGCTGGCCTTGTTGGCCATCAGTCTGGTGGTCGATAGGGTGAGCAACATGACGCTGGCTCTGTCGATGGCCCGGGTCTTTCTCGCGGCGCTGTTCTCTTATCAGTTGGTCTGGATGGTTAGCACCTGGCGTGCGGCCAACAACTATCGGGGGCCACAGCAGTGGGCGTTGGCCGCAAAAACGGTCGTGGTTTTGATGGGGCTTTTTTGCTTTGGCTTAGCCAACGACCTCCTCAGCCTCCGGTTCTGACGCGGGCTGTTCTGGGAGGACGTGGCGTGGGGCGCTCGATAGAATCCCCGGCATGATGCCTGCCCCCGCCGCCCCTTCCGCAAACTCGCGCACCGAACAGGCCCTGCGCCTCGCGCGCGACACTTTCCAGACTGAGGCTGAGGCCCTGCTGGCGCTGGCCGACCGGCTGGATGCACACTTTGCCCAGGCCGTCCAGACCCTGCTGCAGACCCGGGGCCGCGTCGTCGTGATGGGCATGGGCAAGAGCGGGCACATTGGCCGCAAGATCGCCGCCACGCTGGCGTCCACCGGCACTCCCGCCTTCTTTGTGCATCCGGCCGAGGCCAGCCATGGCGACCTGGGCATGGTCACCGCCCAGGATGCGGTGCTGGCCATTTCCAACAGCGGCGAGAGCAGTGAACTGACCGCCATCCTGCCGGTACTCAAGCGCCTGGGTGTGCCGCTGCTGGCGATGACCGGCGGCCTCCAGTCCACGCTGGCCCGCCATGCCGACCTGGTGCTCGATTGCTCGGTCGCCCGCGAGGCTTGCCCGATGAACCTCGCGCCTACGGCCAGCACCACGGCGCAACTCGCCATGGGCGACGCGCTGGCGGTGGCGCTGCTCGATGCCCGGGGTTTTCGCCCCGAGGACTTTGCCCGCTCCCACCCTGGCGGTGCGCTGGGCCGCAAGCTGCTGACCCATGTCAGCGATGTGATGCGCTCCGGCGATGGCATTCCCGCCGTGCCGCCCGAAGCTGGCTTCAGCGCCCTGATGCGCGAGATGAGTGCCAAGGGTCTGGGCGCCGCGGCCATCGTGGATCCGGCGGGCAAGGTGCTGGGGGTGTTCACCGACGGCGATCTGCGCCGCCGCATCGAGGCGGGCACCGACCTGCGCAGCGTGACCGCTGGCGAGGTCATGCACCCCAACCCGCGCCACATTGCCCCCGACGCCCTGGCCGCCGACGCGGCCGAGATGATGGAAACCCACGGCATCACCAGCGTGCTGGTGGTGGACGCCGACGGGCGCTTGGTGGGCGTGGTCCATATTCGCGACCTGATGCGCGCCAAGGTGATTTGAGGTGCGTATGTCTCCCGCAATGCAATTTCTCCCCGAACTTCTGCTGCAGGCCCAAGACGTGCGCGTGGCGTTTTTCGATGTCGATGGCGTGTTGACCGACGGCGGCCTGTACTTCACCGAGTCGGGCGAGACCCTCAAGCGCTTCAACACCCTCGATGGACATGGCCTGAAGCTGTTGCAAAAGGCTGGCATCACCCCGGCGGTGGTCACCGGGCGCGATTCGGCCCCGCTGCGTCTGCGTTTGCAGGCCCTGGGCGTGGTTCATGCCATCTTTGGTACCGAGGACAAGCGCCCCGCCGCCGAGCACATCCTGGCGCAGCTGGGGCTGGACTGGTCGCAGGCCGCCGCCATCGGCGACGACTGGCCCGATTTGCCAGTGATGCGCCGCTGCGCCTTTGCCTGCGCGCCCGCCAACGCCCACCTGGAAGTGCGGCAGATGGCCCACCATGTGACCACCGCGCGTGGTGGTGAGGGCGCAGCGCGCGAGTTCTGCGATCTGCTGCTGGTAGCCAGTGGCCGTTACGCCAGCCTGCTGGCTGACCACGCGTCATGAACCTGCGCCGCGTCTGGGACCGCGCCACCCTGTACCTGCCTGTGCTCCTGATGGGCTTGCTGGCGCTGGGTACCTGGTGGCTGGTGCGCAATGCCCCCCAGCCAGTGGTGCAGGCCGCCCCCCAGGCACCCCGGCATGAGCCAGACTATTTCATGCAGAACTTTGCTGTCAAAAGCTTTGATGCCCAAGGCCAGCTCCAAAGCGAGGTGCATGGTGCGCTGGCCCGCCACTACCCTGACACCGACACGTTGGAAATCGACCAACCCCGTGTGCGCAGCACCAATGCCCAGGGCCAGCGGACCGTGGCCACGGCCCAGCGGGCAGTCAGCAATGGCGATGGCTCCGAGGTACAGCTCTGGGGCAATGCCCACATCACCCGCAGCCAGCCACCAGCCAAGTCCGGAGGGGCTGAGCCGCCGCCGCTGGAGTTTCGTGGCGAATTTTTGCACCTGTACCGCAATGCTGAACGGGTACGTTCGGACCAGCCCGTGGTGCTCACCCGCGGGGCTGACCGCTTCACCGGCGACCAGCTGGAATACCGCCATCTCGACCGCGTGCTGGAGCTGCAGGGCCGCGTGCGCGGTGTGATCCACCCGGGGCCGACCCGGTGACGGACCGCTCGCCCATTTCTATTTCTGCGTCGGCGCCTTTGGTGTTCATCACCGGCGCCTCCAGCGGGATTGGCCAGGCGCTGGCTTTACGTTACCACCAGGCGGGCTACCGTCTGGCCCTGGTCGCTCGCAATGTTTCAGGCATCGAATCCTGGGCAAAGGCCCTGAACATCAGCGGTACTAGCTATCAAATTTATAGTGCGGATGTCTGCGACCACGAGGCCCTGGCGGCCGCCGCCCAGGCCTGCATCGAACGCCAGGGCCTGCCGGACCTGGTGATTGCCAATGCGGGCATCAGCATCGGGGTGGACACCGCCGAGGCAGCCGATCTGGCGGTGATGGAGCGCATCCTCGCGACCAATGTGCTGGGCGTGGCGGCCAGCTTTCAGCCGTTCATCCGCCCCATGCAGGCGCGAGGGCACGGAACGCTCGTGGGGGTGGGCAGCGTTGCGGGCGTGCGAGGCTTGCCCGGCCATGGCGGCTATTGCGCCAGCAAGGCCGCCGTGGCCGCCTATTGCGAGAGCCTGCGCGGAGAGCTGCGCAGCCAGGGCATCCGGGTGGTGCTGCTGGTGCCGGGTTATGTGGATACGCCACTGACCCGCCAGAACCGCTACGCCATGCCTTTCCTGATGCGCCCCGAGGCGTTTGCCGACAAGGCGTTCGACGCGATTGCGGCGGGAGTGCCCGAGCGGGTCATTCCCTGGCAGATGGGCTGGGTGGCCAAGGTGCTGCGCGTGTTGCCCAACGCTTGGTTTGACCGCCTGTTGGCTGGGCGCCCGCGCAAGCACCGGGCGGATGAGCGTCGCCCGTAAAAAAGCCCCCTGGGCAGGGGGCTGATCAGATGGTCAGGGCTCAGTAGTCGTAACCGTCGCCACCACGGCCACCGTCGCTGCGGCCGCCGCCATCG
>CAZQXQ010000169.1:0-6225 GCA_964597235.1 uncultured Burkholderiaceae bacterium
GACGGCGAGGTGGTGGACCCCAACGATCCCAACAGCGGCGCGGTGGTCTGACGGCACATCGCCTCTCTGGCACAGGGCTCCTTCGGGAGCCTTTGTCGTTCTTGGGCTTGGCTACGCCCGACCCGTGCGTTGGAACAGGCCCCCAGGCAAGCGGCCCACCAGGCCGTCCAGCTCAAACTCCAGCAGCCGCACCTGGAGCGTAGCGGCGTCGATGCCGGTGCGGGCGATCAGCGCATCGAGCCCCACCGGGTCAAAGCCCATGGCCTGTAGCAGCGGGTCGTCCGTCTCCGGCACCAGGGCGGGCGTGGCGGTGGGCGGTGGTGTTGGGGCGCGGCTGTTGCCCCGGGTCGCCGGCTTTGGTTTGGCCGTGGTCAGCGTGGGCACAAAGCCCTGTAGCTCTTCCAGGATGTCCTGCGCCGACTCCACCAGTTTGGCCCCTTGGCGGATCAGCGCATGGCAGCCGCGCGATTGCGGCGCGTGGATGGAGCCGGGGATGGCAAACACCTCCCGCCCCTGCTCGGCGGCCAGCCGGGCGGTGACCAGCGAGCCCGAGGCCAGCGCCGCTTCAACCACCAGCGTGCCCTGGCTCAGCCCGGAAATTAGCCGGTTGCGCTTGGGGAAGTTGGCCGGCAGCGGCGGCGTACCCAGCGGGTATTCGCTCAGTAGCAGGCCCTGTGCGGCAATGCGGTGGGCCAGGTCTCGGTGCTGGCGGGGATAGACCCGGTCCAGCCCGGTGCCCACGATGGCGATGGTGGCAGGTTGTCCGTCGGCGCTATCGGCAGCGTCCAGTGCCCCCTCATGCGCTGCGGCATCGACGCCCAGCGCCAGCCCGGAGACGATGGTGTAGCCCAGGGCTCGCAGTGCCTTGGCGAATTGCCGGGCATGGTCGGCGCCCTGGGCGGTGGGATTGCGGCTGCCCACGACCGCCAGGCAGCGCTCGCGCGGGTAGGCGCCGCTGTCCAGCACGGCTTGGGCGCCCAGCGCGTAGAGCAGCAGTGGTGGGTCATCCATCTCCAGCAGCGCGGAGGGGTAGTGTGGGTCGCCCAGGGTGAGGATGCGGCGGGTGGGGCCGTCCGCCGGGGCGCCCTGCAACCACTGCCAGGTGCGCTCTAGCAGGGCATCCAGCCCCTCGGGGCGCTGGCCCAGCGTTTGGGCTACCCGCTCGCTGACACACTCGCGCAATGCGGCGGGCGATTGGCCAAACACCGTATCTGGCAGGCCAAAGGCGGCCAGCAGCTTGCGGGCAGTGCGGTCGCCCACGCCTGGGGTCAACCCCAGTCGCAGCCAGCCTTCCAGTTCGGTACGGTCCATGGCGCTGGCTCGTGTTGGTCGGGGCTTACTGCGGGTTGACCAGGCGGTCACCCACGCGCACGGGATGGCGAATGTCCAGGATCAGCGCGTACGACACCCGCTCGAAGGTGCGGAACACCATGGCGTGGCCATTGCGCTCGGTGGGCAGCTTGATCAGGGGCTTGTCGGGGTCGGTCTTGTCCTTGATGCGACCGCCCTCTCGCTGCAGGGCCAGCACATGGCCGGTTTCCATGCCGTCCTGGCTGCCCCGGTTGATGGCCACCACCTGGTTTTGCCCGGCATAGGCGACGGCCGAGTGGCCGTACAGCGACACCACGCGCGCATCGACCTCCGTCGCCGGGGCATGGGGCACGTAGTTCACAAAGCTGCGCTCGGGGGCCGGCAGCAGGCGGTCGCCAGCGCGGATTTCTTCCTTGGTGGACGTGATGTCCACGGTGGCCGGCACATAGTCCGATTGCACGCCGCCCCGGCCGTTGGCGCTTTCCTCGAAGTCTTCGCCCTTGACCAGTCGCGCCTTGCCCAGGAAATGGGCCTCGTAACCCAGGATTTCGCCAGTGAGCGGGTCTTTCAGCGCCATGGCGTTGCGGAACACATGGAACTGGCGGGGCTCGCCAGGCTCCAGCCGCACCGGGTTGGCGGCGTCGCCCCGCACATAGGCGCGGTCGCCCGAGGCCATCAATACCCGGTCGTCGGTGGTGGCGACGATGCGGGGCGCCCGCTCCAGTGTCTGGGCGTCCACCACCAGCGGCTCGCTCAGGAACGGCTCGATCAGGTGGGGCTTGAGCGTGGGCAGCGCGGAGCTGGCCAGGCTTTCACTGCGCACGCGGGGCGACAGGCGCACCGTCTCATCGGCCGCTTCGCTCACCAGGCGGGCATGGGTGCCGCTTTTGTCCAGGCGCAGGGTCTGGCCGGGGTAGATCCGGTGTGGGTTGGTGATGGCCTGCAGGTTCATGCCCCACAGCTCGGGCCAGCGCCAGGGCTTGGTCAGGTACATGCCGGCAATGTCCCAGAGCGTGTCGCCGCGCTTGACGACATAGGTGTCGGGCGCATTGGGCGCCAGTTCCGACAAGGGCACCCCTTGCTGGGCCACCTGCTGGGCCGTGGCCCGCTGGCCGCTGGTGATCGGGTAGTTTTGCGCCAGGGCGCTGGTGCCCAGCAGGGCCGTGGCGCAGCTGGCCAGTGCGATCCAGGGGGCTGCTTGCTTGCGGAAAAATGCCGTCATGGGTCGGGTCTCGCAGTGGTGGGGAGGGGAGGTCCAGGCGATCATTATTGTGATGGGCGATGCAGGCCTTCCGGGAAGTGGCGAAAATAACGCCCTCTTTCCCGGACGACCATGGCCATTCTTCCCATTCTTTGCTTCCCCGATCCCCGCCTCCACACCGTTGCCAAGCCGGTGCAGGCGGTCGATGCCCGCATCCAGGCCTTGGTGGCCGACATGCTGGAAACCATGTACGACGCCAACGGCATTGGCCTGGCCGCTACGCAGATCAATGTGCACGAACGCGTGGTGGTGATCGATGTTTCCGAAGAGCGCGATCAGCCGCTGGTGCTGATCAATCCCGAAATCACCTGGGCCAGCGCCGAGAAGAAGGTCGGCGACGAGGGCTGCTTGTCTGTGCCCGGCATTTACGACGGCGTTGAGCGTTCCGAAAAAGTCCACGTCCAGGCCCTGAACGCCCAGGGCGAATCGCGCACCATCGAGGCCGAGGGCCTGCTGGCCATCTGCATCCAGCACGAGATGGACCATCTGATGGGCAAAGTGTTCGTCGAATACCTGTCGCCGCTCAAGCGCAACCGCATCAAGACCAAGTTGCTCAAGCAGCAAAAGGAGCGGCGGGCATGAGCCCCGGGCGGCGCTGGTGCTTCGGCGCATGGGCTGCGGCCCTGGGCTTGGGCGTCCTCCTGGCCGGCTGCGCCCATCCGCTGCAGGAAAAGCCTGGCGCGCCCCGGGCCGAAGTCCTGCAGCGCCAGGGTCCACCCACCGCCCGCCATGCCCTGCCTGATGGCGAGCGGCTGATTTACTCCGGCCAGCCAGCAGGGCGCCATGTCCATGTGCTGGATTTCGACGCCCAGGGCCAGCTGCTGCGCGCCGAGCAGGTGCTGACCATTGAGCGCCTGCAGGCCATCCCCGTGAACGTCTGGACCTCGGAGGACGTCCGGCGCCATTTCGGTCCCCCGGCCCTGGTCGAACGCGTGTCCCGCTTTGAGGGCGTGGTATGGACCTACCGCTACAACGAGTACGGCCTGTTCCGCCTGGCCCATGTCCACATCGACCTGGGTGGCGTGGTCCGCCAGGTGCTGTTCACCGACGAATTCGCCGCCCGCGACGACAAGGGCGCCCGCTGAGCGCCCGACTTGAATCCCTACCCCCCATGAACGTCATTTTTGCCGGGACCCCGGAATTTGCCTGCGTGGCGCTGGAGCGCCTGCTCCAGGCTGGTTTCACCGTGCCACTGGTGCTGACCCAGCCCGACCGCCCCGCCGGCCGGGGCATGAAGCTGCAGGCTTCGCCCGTCAAACAATGCGCGTTGGACCATGGCATTGCCGTGGCCCAGCCCCGCAGCTTGCGCCTGGACGGCAAGTACCCCGAGGATGCCGCCGCTGCGAAAGCGGCCCTGGAAGCCGCCCAGGCCGACGTGATGGTGGTAGCTGCTTACGGCCTGATCCTGCCGCAGTGGACCCTGGACCTGCCCCGTTTGGGTTGCTTGAATATCCACGCCAGCCTGCTGCCCCGCTGGCGCGGTGCCGCGCCCATCCACCGCGCGATTGAGGCGGGCGATGCCGAGACCGGCGTCACCATCATGCAGATGGACGCGGGTCTGGACACCGGCGACATGCTGCTGGTCGAGAAAACCCCCATCCGCCCCGACGACACCACCACCACCTTGCACGACCGCCTGGCCGACCTCGGCGGGCGCCTGATCGTCGAAGCGCTGGAGCTGGCGGCCTGCGGTGGCTTGACGGCGGTGCCTCAGCCAGCAGAGGGCGTGACCTATGCGCACAAAATCGAAAAGTCCGAGAGTCTCATCGACTGGACCTTGCCCGCGGAAGTGATTGGCCGTCGCATCCGGGCTTTCGACCCCTTCCCGGGCGCCAGCACCCAGGCGGGCGACGAGGTGATCAAGCTGTGGAGCTATGAAATTGATAGCTGCTACCGCGCGCATTCATTGGTCCCAGGCCAAATTTTGGCCTCAAACGACTCGGGCGTGACCGTAGCCTGCGGCGAAGGGGCCCTGCGGCTGACGGTGCTGCAGCGCGCGGGCGGCAAGCGCCTGGCGGCGGCGGATTTCCTGCGCGGTTTTCCGCTGGCGCCGGGTTTGGTCCTCGGAGCGGGCGCCCCCGCATGAGCCTGGCGGCTGTGCGCGCCAGCGTGCGCCATCCGGCGTTTCGCCTGGCCGTGGCCGACACGGCGTCCGCGTCGGTGGGCATTGCAGCCTGGGGGCTGGTCACCGGGGTGGCGATGGTCAAGAGCGGGCTCTCGGTGCCCGTGGCCCTGGCGATGACCTTTCTGGTCTATGCCGGCAGCGCGCAACTGTCGGTCTTGCCCTTGCTGGCCATGGGTGCGCCGCTGTGGGTGGTCTGGCTCACGGCGGCCTGCGTGAACCTGCGCTTTGTCATCTTCAGCAGCCTATGGCGCAGCTACTTCGCGCACCTGCCGCTGCGCCATCGCCTGGCGATCGGCTATTTCAGCGGCGACGTGATCTTTGTCGCTTTCCTCAAGCGCTATCCGAAACCCCGGCCCGAGCCCAGCCAGGTGCCGTATTTCTGGGGCGCGGGCTGCCTGAACTGGGTGGCTTGGCAAAGCGCCTCGGTCGTGGGCATCGTGCTGGCCAATGCCATTCCGCTGTCCTGGGGCCTGGGCTTTGCGGGCGTGCTGGCCTTGTTGGGCGTGCTGTTGTCGCTGTTGTTTGACCGCGCCACCTGGGTGGCCACGGGCGTGGCGGCCACGGCGGCCATTGCGGCGTTTGCCTTGCCGCTGCGGCTGAATATCCTCGTCGCCATCGCGGCGGCGGTGGCCGTGGGCCTGCTGACCGAGGCGCTGGAGGAGCGCCGTCCATGAACGGCTGGGAACTGGCCCTGGCGATTGCCGGCTTGGCGCTGATCACGCTGGTGTCGCGCGCGTTTTTCATGATCCCCCGGCACGAGTTGCCCCTGCCGGCCTGGTTCAAGCGTGGGCTCAAGTACGCCCCCCTTGCTGCCCTGACCGCCGTGATTGCGCCCGAAATCCTGATGAGCCAGGGCGCCGTGATCAGCACCTGGCAGGACGCGCGGTTGCCGGCGGTGCTGTGTGCCTGCGCCTATTACTTTTGGCGCCGGGGCATCTTGGGCACCATCCTGGTGGGCATGCTGGTCTATCTGCCCTTGCACATCGGCCTGGGCTGGTAAAGAAACTCCGCCCTCCCCCACCTAAAATGACGGCCTTGTGACAGCCCGCCAGCCCTGCCTTGCGGGCCTTTTTTCAACCGTCTTCTTGTGTTTTCCCCATGAACATCCTGCGTTTTTCCGACCTGTGCGCCCAGGGCAAAGCCCGTGGCCAGCGCGTTTTTATCCGTGCCGACATGAACGTGCCGCAGGACGACGCGGGCCGCATCACCGAAGACACGCGCATCCGTGCCTCGGTCCCCTGCATCCAGATGGCGCTGGATGCTGGCGCTGCTGTCATGGTGACCAGCCACCTGGGCCGTCCTACGGAAGGCGAGTTCAAGCCCGAGGATTCGCTGGCCCCCGTGGCCGCCCGCCTGTCCGAACTGCTGGGCCGCGAGGTACCGCTGGTCGCCAACTGGGTGGATGGCGTACAGGTCGCCCCTGGCCAGGTCGTGCTGCTGGAAAACTGCCGCCTGAACGTGGGCGAGAAGAAGAACAAGGAAGACCTGGCCCGCAAGATGGCCGCGCTGTGCGACATCTACGTCAACG
>CAZQXQ010000170.1:0-6103 GCA_964597235.1 uncultured Burkholderiaceae bacterium
TAGAGGAAATCAGGACGAGGGAGGGCAAGATTTTGGGCAGGTCACGGATTCAGGTTCTCGGTACGATGCCTGTCCGCCATCGTGTTGAATGGACTTGCTCGTGACCATGACCTCCCGCCGGAATGGCTTTACCCTGATCGAATTAATGATCGTGGTGGCCATCGTCGCCTTGTTGGCCACCGTGGCCTATCCCAGTTACATGGACCAGATCCGCAAAGGCCGCCGTTCCGATGCCATCCAGGGACTGGCCCAGGTGCAGCAGGCCCAGGAGCGCTGGCGGGCGATCAATCCGAGCTACGCGACCAATGCCCAGCTCACCACGGCTTGGCCCAATGGCTTGGGCGTTGCCAGCGCTCGCACCGCCGGTGGCTACTACGACTTGGCTATCGGAACCAACCCTGCACCCACAGGACTGGCGTATGTAGTCACGGCCACAGCGGTGACCACCACCAGCCAAAACAATGATCGGGCCGGAGCAGTGGCCTGCAATGTGTTGACCGTGACGGTGAATAACGGCACGGCCGTAAATACCCCCACGGAGTGCTGGAGCCGATGATGCGCAGAACGGCCGGTTTTTCGTTGATCGAGCTCATGGTGGTGATTGTGATCACGGTCATCCTGCTCACCCTGGCCGTGCCTTCTTTTGTGGAGCTGATGGCCAGGCAGCGTGTGCAGGGCGTAGCCAACGAGCTCAGTGCCGATCTGCAATACACCCGGTCGCTGGCGGTGACGAACCGGGTGGATGCCCAATTGCAGGTGTCGTCGAGCACGCAGTACAACATCACTTCGCCGCCGGGCGGCACCAGCTTCAAGAGCATCACGCTGGGGACGGATACTACGCTGGACCCCGCCTCCGCCACGCTGGTGTTTGAATCCCGTCTGGGGTCCATGACCAACTCCGCAGACATCGCCCTGACCGTGGCGAACAGCCGCACATCGGCCACCCTGAGGGTGACGGTAGGCCCCACCGGCCGGGTGCAGATCTGCGCGCCCGGCGGGATTTTTCCGGGATACAGGACATGCGCCTCATGAGACCTTCATTCGTCCAGGCGATCAACCGGCCATTACGCGAACGGGGTGCCACCTTGGTGGAGTTGCTGGTTGGCGTCGCCCTGGCGCTGTTCATCTTGTCGGGCTTAGTGGTGGTGTTTGTCGGCGGGCTCGAAGGCTCCCGGCGCATGTTGTTGGAAGCACGACTGCGGCAGGACCTGCGCGCGGCGATGGAATTGATCACACGGGACCTGCGGCGTGGCGGTTACTGGGCCAACGCCATTTCCCGGACGGTGATTCCTGAAGGGGTGACCGCGCCAGTCAGCTATGCCGACCCTTGTTCCACCACTCCTGGTGCTGCGTTCAATCCTTATGGTTGCATCACGACCGGCGGTACGCCCGAGATCAATTACCGCTATTCCCGAGACAGCGTGGAGGATGATGTGGTGGACCAGAATGTCGCTGCTGGTGCAGAGGGGGAGCGCTTTGGGCTTCGCTTCAACGACACGACTTTGGGTTTGGAGATGTTCCGCAACCGAGCGGGTACTGCAACCGATTATGTCTGGGAGGCCGTGACCGATACCGAGGCAATGGCCCTGCTGACCCCCCCTTGCCCTTCGCTGACTCTGGATACCTCCGCTGCGGCAGGCACAGCCTGTGCTGCAGGTTTATGGATCACGGCCAATGTGGTGACGCAAGATCTGGATGCCTCGGATTGCCCCACCGGGGCAGTGACGCCACCCCAGATGCAGATTCGCACCTATCGCGTGGTGCTCAGTGGTATCTCCCGCGCTGACCCTGCTGTGACTGAAACCCTGGTGTCCACGGTGCGGGTGCGCAATGACACCGTGACGGGCGTCTGTAAACCTTGAGGCGCCAAGCAAGCAAGGAGCTCTTTCCCATGGTTCGGTATTCCCCCTATCGCCAGCGTGGCGTGGCCCTGCTGATCATCGTCATGCTGGTGCTATTCATCATCTCGATTGCGGTGTTCTACCTCAATCGCAGCCTGATTTTTGAGCAGAAGACTTCGGCTAACCAACTGCGCTCCACCTTGGCGCATGAAATGGCAGAGGCCGGTATTGAATGGGCCACGGGCATGCTCAATGCAAACTACAACATCAACACCAGCTGCCAGGCGGCCACAACACCCACCACCCTGACCTCGTTCCGTCGCAAATATGTGTTTACCGGGTGGAATGCGGGTACCAGCACCGATGTGCTGCCCGCTGCCAACGTCTTGCCAGGCTGTAAGGTCAATGGCGGTACCTTGACTTGCAGCTGCCCTGATGTGCCTTCGTCCAGCACCACGGCGATTGCCAGTCTGGCGGGTACAACCCCCTTGAGTCAACCCAGCTTCACCGTCCAGTTCTCCAGGGTGCAGATCGGCACCGATGGTTCAGGTAACCCCGTGTATGCCACGGAGGCGGTCCGGGTTGTTTCGACGGGTTGCACCGCCCAAGACGGGGCTTGTACCCCAGGCGCAACCACCGGTGCGGATGCTTGGGCCTCGGTGTCCAGTGTGATCAAACTGCATCCTTTGGTCCGTGGAGTGCCTGCATCCCCCTTGACCTGTGGGTTGTCTTGTAACGTAGGGGGGTCTTTCAATATTGCGAACACCGATGTGGCCTCCGGCGGGGGCTTGATCAACGCGGGCACTACGATCACGACAGCACCTGGCACAGCGCTGACTTCCATCCCCGGTCAGCCCCCTGCTGCCGCCATGATTCCGGGGGACGCCTCTCTGGCCAACTTGGCAGCATCCGATCCAACGTGCACCAACTCTGCGGTGTTTAGCGCCTATTTCGGCTCCACCATTGACGAGTACATTGCCTCGCCGACGACCAAGACCATCAGTTGCACCAGTGCGAACGACTGTGGCCCAAAAATCACTGCGGCTTATGCAGCGTCTTACCGTGCCTTTTACTTTCCGCAGGGCCTGACACTGAACAACAGCTCTGGGATCAACAACCTTGGCAGCGGTAGCGATGGAGTCACTCTGGTTTCACCCTCCGGCATTGATATCAACGGCAATATCAATATTTACGGTGTCTTATTTTCCAATAGCTCACAGTTGGACGATTTGGGTACCGGTTCTGCCAATATCCATGGGGCCATGGTCAGTTGCGGTGGCTTCACTAGTAATGGCAATGGCTCCGTGACTTATGACCCAGGTGTGCTCGCAGCTGCGCGCCGATCAACGGCCAATCTGGTGCGCGTGCCTGGCAGCTGGACCGACCGCTGCAGCCTCGCAACGCCCCTGCCGACTTCCGCCACCGCGCAGCCCACCATTACCTGCAACTGAGGTTTGCCATGAAAAAATCCCTCCGACACCAAGCCGGTTTTGCCATTGTCGAGTCCCTGGTCGCCTTGGCCGTCACCGTCTTGGGGGTCTTGGGCATTACAGGCATGGAAATGTTCCTTGCTCGCAGCGAGTCGGTGGCCGCCCAAAGAACCGTAGCCACCCGCATTGCCCAGGAGTGCATCGAGACGATGCGTTCCTACACCAACATGGGGGCCGGTGGCATTTGGGACCCTACGACGCCTAATCCAGGCTGCTTTGGAACGTTTCCCATGGACATTGGGGATGCCACCTACAACCGTACGGTGACGATCAATAACAACACCCACCCGGCGTTGCTGACAGCCACTGTGAACGTCACTTGGATCGACCGCGCGGGCATTACGCAGTCCGTTGTGGTCCCGACCGTCATTTCCAGAACCCGGCCCGCCGATATGGGCTCATTGGCGTTTCCGCTGCCGCAAAACACCATCCTCAAGCGCCCCAAGGACCGCAACCTGAACATCCCAGTTCCCGCTGTCAGTTTGGATACGCTGACGGGCGGCGCGGGCAAGAGTGCGTTTCTGTTGCAGTCGGGCGCAGTGGGCTATGCCGTTGTTTTTGACAATATTTCGGCCGATGTGCTGAGAATTTGTCATCCCACGGGGCTGACGGACGCTTCGACGCCCGAGCAAATCGTGGCGGCCCTGGGGGCTTTGGGCCTGTCCAGCTGCACCGTGCAGCCGGGATACATCGTGACCGGTTACATCGGTCGTCACAGTTCGGTCAGCACCACGGTGTGGAACGGCCTGGCGACGCTGCTGGGAATGAACCATGCCTTGCTGACGCCCCAGCTGGGCATCACCTGCAAGTTTGGTGATTTCGTCACCGACTACAAGTACTACGCCTGCATGGTTCCCGTAGCCGCGACCGGCGGAACCTGGAGCGGAAAAATGCGTGTGGGCGGCCTGCAGAGCAGCACCAACAATCTGTTTGTCTGCCGCTACAAATATCTGGAGATTCCGGGCCTTGATGCCAATGATCGGAACGACCAGGACAGTGTGAATGGCTACCAGAACGTCAACCACTCCATCGATCGGCAGAACTATCTGTTGGTCAGCGGCACCACGGCATCTTGTCCAGCGTCGATGACGGTGACGAACATTTCCCAGGGCGTCTTGCACCAGGATTGCCGCAATGCCGTGGTCGACCCCGAACGTGCCACGAATTGTCCCGCCAAATCGCCTTGACGGCGTCTGACGAGCATGTGGCGGGCTTCCCACCCTGGGCACAATCGGCGCCCTATCTTTTTCACGCCGCTATAGCCCCATGACCCTTTCCCTGAACGCCCTAGGCCCCCTGGACGCCGCCATCATCGACCTTGATGGCACCCTGGTGGACACCCTGGGGGACTTTGCCGAGGCCCTGAACCGCACCCTGGCCGAGCTGGCGCTGCCGGCCATCGAGGCCCCCGCCATCGAGCGCATGGTGGGCAAGGGCACCGAGCATTTGCTGCGTTCGGTGCTCAATCACGTGCTAGGCCAACAAAATCAAGTGGTGTGCGCTATCAATTTTGAAGATTCCGCCATGCGGGCGCTGTACGAGCGCGCTTGGGCGGCCTACCACCGGCATTACCCTGAGGTCAATGGCCGCTACTCGGCGGTGTATCCGGGGGCGGAGGAAGGATTGCAGGCGCTGCGCGACGCCGGCCTGCGCCTAGCCTGCCTGACCAACAAACCGGGCGACTTTGCCCGCGCGCTGCTGGCGGCCAAGGGGCTGGATGGCTACTTTGGCCCGGTGTTTGGTGGCGATGCCTTCGCGCGCAAAAAGCCCGATCCATTGCCTTTGCGCAAAACCTGCGAGGCGCTGGGTACGCTGCCGGCCCGCACGCTGATGGTGGGTGATTCCAGCAACGACGCCCAAGCTGCGCGGGCGGCGGGTTGTCCGGTGGTGCTGGTCACCTATGGCTACAACCACGGCCAGCCGGTGCGGGCGGTGGATGCCGACGGCTGGATTGACCGGATCGACGCGCTGGCTTTGCGAGGCTGAACGGCGCTCCTACCGCTTGGGCGTGTGTCAGGTCCCCCCGGGTCGGGCCGTTACGGTGTGGCCGGTTTGCCCAACAGCGCGTCTTTGAGCGCTTCATCCACCGGTTTGGCTCCCAGCCAGATGCCCAGCATCGCCTCGAAAAACGCGGGCTCCGGAAAGGCTGTGCCTTGCGGCTTGCCTCGCACCGACAGCACGGTGCCGGTGCCGGGAATCCAGTCGATCCACAGCGCGTCGCCCGCTTGCAGGCGCCGGTTGTCGGCAAACAGCTGGCCCAGGCGCAGCACGCTGGGGATAACCTTGACGTAGCTCGCACGGTCCAGATTCGCCTCTACCCCGCGTGAGAACATGCGGCCCAGATCGTCTGCATCGATGTCGCGCAGCATGGTCAGCTGCAGGCGCTTGGGGCCGGGCAGGCCGTGGATGTCAGCCAGGGTCTGGGCCCGGGTTTCCAGGAACAGGTCCAGCGCATAGATTTTGTGCAGCGCCCGCCAACGCACCCCTGAGCCGTTGAGCTGCAGCGTCTTGCCCTGCAGGTGCTGGGTGTTTTCCGAGACCGGTGGGCTGCCTTGGGCAGCGGCCAGCGTGCAGGCCAGCAGGCCGGCACAGGCCCAGAACAGGCGCAGGGTCCGGGAGGGCAGGGAGTGGAGCATGGGGGCCGATTCTTTCAGCAGCGATCGTGCTGCGCATCAGGGTTTTCGCGGCTGGGCGGGTGGTGCTTTGCTACACTTTGCGCCCATGTTCATCCATCACGTGTTCATCACAGGTTGCAGCGACCGGGGAGCCTGG
>CAZQXQ010000171.1:0-6090 GCA_964597235.1 uncultured Burkholderiaceae bacterium
GCTACCCCAACGCCGGCCTGCCCAACCCCATGAGCGACACCGGCTTTGACGAAACGCCGGACGTGACCAGCCGCCTGGTCCACGAATTCGCCGCCGAGGGCCTGGTCAACATCGTGGGCGGTTGCTGCGGCACCACGCCCGACCACATTGGCGCGATTGCCCAGGCAGTGCGTGGCGACAAGGCCCGGCCGCTGTTCTACCGCGAAGCGGCCTAAAAGGGCTTCTAGGCCTTTAGGCGACTGCGGTATGTGCTATTGAAGTAATAGCTGCATGGCCGCCAACATCGACCTTCCCTCGTCCCCGGCGCCGCGCAACACCCTGCTGGCGCTGGCGGATGCGGCCTTGCAGCGGTCCGGCAGCTTGCCCAATGTGTTCGGTGCCATGGGCGCCACCGCCACCAATGCGACGGACGCGGACGGCACGGCGCCACCGCTGTTCCCGCCGACCAGTGCACCCACCCCGGTGAGCCCGCCGCCAGCGCTGGTGCAGGACCGACTCAGCCTGTCGCCTGAGGCCCGGCAGCGGCTGGCGGCCGAGGTCCTCGATGCGGGCGGGGCCGGTGGTTCGGGCGCAGCGGCGCAGCGATCCCCCGCAGGCGCCCCAGGCCTGCCAACGCGGGCACCTGGCTTGCTGTCGGACGCGCTGCCGACCTCGCCCGCGACCACCCTGGCGGCCAGTGCCCGGGCGCAGGCCCCCAGCTGGCCGGCCACCGGCGTTGCCGCTCCCGTACGGCAGTTGGTGCAGCAGCTGGTGGACCAGTTGACCACCCCAGTCCTGCCCCTGCGGGTGCTGAGCCTGCAGCCCTGGACGCCCGCGCTGGTCCGGTCGCTGGAGGCCGACGAGGGCTTGCCCGTCTTGCAGACTTGGCTGGTGCACCAAGGCGTAGTGCACACGCCCGACGGGCCCCGGGGCTTTGCGCTCACGCTGCGCCTGCCGCTGGCCTGGGTGGAGGCCCAGGCAGCGTCCAGCCCCCCCAGTCCGCCCACAGGCATGGCGGGTGCCCCAGCCCCAGCGCCGCTGGTCTTTGCCGACCGGGCCCAGGCGCTGCCGTCGATGCCGCTGGCGCTGGTGCTGCAAAACGCCGCTGCCGAAGGCCCTACCGCGCGCACCAACGCCCTGCTGGTGCTGGAGTTCCAGCCGCTGGCGCAAGCTGCCGTCTATGGCCGGGAAGTGGCCGCGCCCCGGATGGACCCTTGGGTGCAGATGGCGCTGCTGCAAGCCAGCGGGCAGTTGGCGGTGGAAGAGGAACAGGCCCGCCGCCGCGCCACCGTCCTGTGCGACACCCCCGGCTGCCCCTACCTGGGCCGCGCCACCTGCGTGCAGCCGTTTTGCAGCGCGATGCGCACAGTCCTCCCTGTCGTGCCCGCGATGGACGAGGGTGCCGTCAATCACCCTTGACGCGCAGCGGCTCAGGGCGGGTCATGGATACAGTCCGCGCAGCTCGCGGGCCTGCAGGATGCGCGTGCAGGCCACGATGAAGGTGGCGGTGCGCAGGCTGACCCGGTGCTGGTCGGCCACCTGCCAGACGGCGTCCAGGGCGTCTTTCAAGATGCGGACCAGGCGGGCGTTGATCTCGTCCTCGCTCCAGAAGAAGCTGGAGAAATCCTGCACCCACTCGAAGTAGCTCACCGTGACGCCGCCCGCGTTGGCGATCACGTCGGGCAGCACCAGTACGCCGCGTTCGGCCAGGATGTCGTCGGCCTCGGGGGTGGTGGGGCCGTTGGCGCCCTCGATCACCAGCTTGGCTTGAATATGGCCGGCATTGGCTACGGTGATCTGGCCTTCGAGCGCGGCGGGGATCAGGATGTCGCAGTCCACGCCCCAGAAGTCCGCATTGGCCATGGACTCCCCACCAGTAAAGCCAGCCACGCCGCCCGTGGCCTGCACATGGGCCTGCAGCGCGGCCACGTCCAGTCCGCTGGCACGCGCCACGGTGCCGCTGTGGTCCTGCACCGCGACGATGCGCGCACCGGCCTCAGCGAACAGCTTGGCCGCCGTCCCGCCCACGTTGCCCAAGCCCTGCACGGCCACCCGGGCGCCGTCCACCGGCAGCCCCAGGCGCCGCGCGGCTTCGCAACCCACGGTGAACACGCCCCGGCCCGTGGCCTCGCGCCGGCCCAGCGATCCGCCCAGGCTAATGGGCTTGCCGGTCACCACGCCGGTGGCGGTTTCGCCGACGTTCATCGAGTAGGTGTCCATCATCCAGGCCATGACCTGTTCGTTGGTGTTCACGTCCGGCGCGGGAATGTCCTTGGTGGGGCCGATGATCAGGCCGATCTCGCTGGTGTAGCGGCGGGTCAGGCGCTCCAGCTCGGCGCGGGACAAGGTTTTGGGATCGACGCGGATGCCGCCCTTGGCCCCGCCGTAGGGCACGTTCACCGCCGCGTTCTTGATCGACATCCACGCGGACAGGGCCATCACCTCGGACAGGGTCACGTCCTGGTGAAAGCGCACGCCGCCCTTGCCGGGGCCCCGGCTGGTGTTGTGCTGCACGCGGTAGCCCTCGAAATGCGCGATGCGGCCGTCGTCCATCTCAATGGGCACATCGACGATCAGGATGCGCTTGGGCCGCTTGAGCGTTTCCACCCAGCGCGCCAGCGGACCCAGGTAGGGCGTGACCCGGTCCACCTGCTGCAGGTAGGTGCCCCAGGGGCCAAGGTGGTCGGCCTGCAGGTAGGAGGGCAGGGCGTGGGGGGGTGCAACGGGGCTGTGGGACATGGTGCATTCTCCAGAAGACACAAGGCCTCCAGCCTACGCGCACGGCGCCCGTCCGTCCAAGGCCGTTTGCCTTGAACGCGATGCAAAACTGGCATCGACCCCGCAAGACATCGGGTTAAATTGCTATGAAATAAATAGCTAATACCGCCCGTTTTCATTGGTCTAGGGCTGTTTTTTGCCTCAAGTTTTTAGCTGTCTGTATGCCTGGGCGCTGTTACCATCGCGGCCATGCAGGGTGTCTGGCGCAAGGTCGTTTATGTGGGGCTGTACGAGGCCATTGCCATCGTGGCCACCACGGTGGGCTTGCTGGCGTTTTCCGACCGGGGGGTGGTGTCTTCGGGCGGGCTGGCGGTGGCCACTTCTGCCGTGGCCGTGGCCTGGAACCTGGCGTTCAACACCGCCTTTGAAGCCTGGGAACGCCGCCAGAGTGTGCGTGGCCGCAGCCTGGCCCGGCGCATTGCCCACGCCCTGGGTTTTGAGGGCGGGCTGGCCGCCCTGCTCGTGCCCTTGATCGCCTGGTGGCTGGACATCGGCCTGTGGCAAGCCCTGCTGCTGGACCTGGGCCTGCTGGTGTTTTTCCTGGGTTACACCTTTGCGTTCAACACGGTGTTTGACAAGGTGTTTGGGTTGCCGGCGGCAGCGGTTTAGCCGGCGGTTTCAGGCTGCGCGGCATCTTCCCCGCTCAGCAGCTTCTGCACTTCGACCAAGGCCTTGTGCACCAGGGCCACTTCGACCACCACGGGGGCCGGCGGGGCGTCTTCCGGCGCCACATCTTCGGCAGGCGGTGGCGCGGGGCTTGCTAGCGCTTGCACCCAGTCCAGCTGCCGGGGCAGGGCCACGGCGTGCAGGTCGTGGTGGGCCTGGACCCAGGCGCGGGCCTGGGTGGCTAGAGCTTCGCGCTGGGCGGGATCGGCCAGCAACTCGGCCACGGTCTCGCCCAGGGCTTCGGGGACATCGGGATCCACCAGCCGGCCGGTTTCCCTGTCGGTGATGGCTTCGCACAGCGCGGGGGCATCGGCGGCCACCACCGGGCAGCCCAGCGCCATGGCTTCGAGCACGCGGCGCTCCAGCGGCAGATCGGTGCCCAAGGCCACATGCACGGTGGCCAGCTGCAGCAGGGCGCGCTGGGTATCAAACGACTGCGCGCCCAGGAAGTGGATGCGCGACCAGTCTGCATCCTCCAGCTGCGGGCGCAGCTCGGCGGCAAAGTGCTCGCGCCAGCTGGTGCCGGCCGGTGGTGGCAGGCCTATGCCAGCTTCGTGGCCGCCCACGATCAGCACCTGGGCCTGGGGCCGCAGGCGCAGCAGCGTGGGCAGGCTGCGCAGGAACTGGTGGTAACCGCGTGCAGGCTCCAACGTGTCGGCGATAAAGGTGACGACCTCGTCGGCGCGGGTCAGGTGCTGGTGGCCGTTGAGCGTCAGGCGAATCTCAGGGTTGGGCTGCAGTGCGGCAGTGGGCAAGCCCTCGGGCACGACGGTGACTGGAGCCTGCAGGGCCTCGGGCCAGCGGTGGGCCAGCCAGGCAGACGGTGCCCACCGTGCATCAGCCTGAGCGGCGGCCTGCCGCAGCAGGGCTTGCAGCGGCAGCAGCCGGGCGTGGTCCAGCGGGTCGGCGGTGGGAAACTCCGGGTCGGCGGGCGCGCGGCCATCGCCGAAGTCGCCCAGGACCAAGCCCAGCTTCGCATCCGGCCAGACGGTCTTGATCCACAGGCTGTCGCCCCATTCGCTGCTGGCGCAGACCACGTCGGGGGTGAAGCCCTCGTCCCGCAGCTGCAGCGCGGCGCGGGCCAGCGATTCGGCCACCACGGTCTGGCGCTCAGCCACGGCCAGCCAGGGGTGGGTGTCGCTGCCGGGGCGGCGCGCCAGGGGGTAGCTGCGCACCTGTACGCCCTGCCAGGAGGCGGGCAGGTCAGTGCGCAGTGTCAGCGCCACGACGGTGTTGGCGCCATCGGCCGCCAGGGCAGGCGCCAGGTGCTGGAAAGGACCGGGAAACTGGGGGTGAAGAAACAGGAAGTTCATAGCGTGTGCACCGAGGCCGGGCAGTGTAGCGCGGAGGTTGCGCCCAGAGTGGTGCCGGTAAAATCCCGCCCCTCACCCAAGGAGCGTTGCAGCGGCCAGGCCGCCAGGCTTGGGTGGACTTTGATGCTGATTCACGTCTCCATGTCTCCATGTTGATCCCGGCCGCAACGACGCTCGCCTGTTGGCTTTTTTTGTGCAGGTGCGCGCATGTCTTCTGAGCTTTCTCTCCCTCCCATGAAACTGTCCGGCCTGGAGCCGGTCTCGATTGGCGAGGGCACCCTGTTTGTCAACATTGGCGAACGCACCAACGTCACGGGCTCCAAGGCCTTTGCCCGGATGATCCTGAACGGCCACTACGAGGAAGCGCTGGCCGTGGCCCGCCAGCAGGTGGAGAACGGCGCCCAGGTCATCGACATCAACATGGACGAGGCCATGCTCGACAGCAAGGCCGCGATGGTGCGCTTTCTGAACCTGGTGGCGTCCGAGCCCGACATCGCCCGCGTGCCGATCATGATCGACAGCTCCAAGTGGGAGGTGATCGAGGCCGGGCTGCGCTGCATCCAGGGTAAGGGCATCGTCAACTCCATCTCCATGAAAGAGGGCGTGGAAGAGTTCAAACGCCAGGCCAAGCTGATCAAGCGCTACGGCGCCGCCACCGTGGTGATGGCCTTCGACGAAAAAGGCCAGGCTGACACCTACGCGCGCAAGGTCGAGATTTGCGAGCGGGCCTACCGCATCCTGGTCGATGAGGTGGGCTTCCCGCCCGAGGACATCATCTTCGACCCCAACATCTTCGCGATCGCCACCGGTATCGAAGAGCACAACAACTACGCGGTGGACTTTATCGAGGCCACGCGCTGGATCAAGCAGAACCTGCCCGGCGCCAAGGTCTCGGGCGGCGTGTCCAACGTCAGTTTCAGCTTCCGTGGCAACGACCCGGTGCGCGAGGCCATCCACACCGTGTTCCTGTACCACGCGATTTCAGCAGGCATGGACATGGGCATCGTCAACGCCGGCATGGTCGGCGTCTATGACGAGCTGGAGCCCGGCCTGCGCGAGCGCGTGGAAGACGTGGTGCTCAACCGCCGCGCGGATGCGGGCGAGCGTCTGGTCGAGATCGCCGAAAACGCCAAGGGCGCGGCCAAGGACGACAGCAAGAAACTCGAATGGCGCGGCACGCCCGAGGTCCCGGTGCCCGTGGCGCAGCGCTTGTCGCATGCGCTGGTGCACGGCATCACCGACTTCATCACCGAGGACACCGAAGAGGCCTACCGCGAGGTGCTGGCCCGGGGCGGCCGTCCGCTGCACGTGATCGAAGGCCCGCTGATGGACGGCATGAACGTGGTGGGCGACC
>CAZQXQ010000172.1:0-6043 GCA_964597235.1 uncultured Burkholderiaceae bacterium
ATCACCGTGGACCCCGGCCCGCAGGCCACGGTGGTGGAGCGGCAGCTGCAGTTCAGTGGCAGCGGGGCCCAGGAGCCACGCTTTGAACGCCGGCAAGCCCGCATCGAACGGGACTGGCTGCTGCCGGTGGGCGAGGCCTTCACCCAGGGCGCCTGGGACGAGGCCAAGGGCCAAGGCCTACGGGCGCTGCAGGTGCGCGACTACCCCACCGCCCGCCTGGCCGAGAGCCACGCCGACATCGACCCCGAGACGGCCGAGGCCCGCCTGAGCGTCACCTACGACACCGGGCCCGCCTACCGCTTTGGCCCGCTGCAGCTGCGCGGCGGCAGCCGCTACGACGAGGACGGCGCCCGCCGCCTGGCCCGGCTGCCCACGGGAGCCGCCTATTCCGAAACCGAGCTGCTGGACGCCCAGCAGCGCCTGGCCAGCAGCGGGTACTACGACACCGTGTTCCTGGCGCTGGACACCGAATCCGGCCCACCCGAGGCGGTCCCCGTCATCGCCCAGGTGAGCGAGGCCAAGTTGCAGAAGCTGGTGTTTGGCGCCGGCGTCTCCACCGACAGCGGCGCGCGGCTGTCGGCCAACCACATCCACAACCGGCTGCCCCACCTGGGCTGGCGGGCCACCACCAAGGCTCTGGTGGACCAGGAAACGCAGTCGCTGGACAGCGAGTGGGTGTCGCTGCCGGGCGACGACCATTGGCGCTGGTTTGGCGCCGGCCAGCTTAAGCGCGAAACGCTGGGCAGCTACGACGTGAACAGCGTGCAGCTGCGCGGCGGCCGGAACAAAACCCTGGGCGCCATCACGCGCAACTACGCCTTGCACTACGACAGCGCCCAACCCCAGGGCCTGAACGCGCCCGAGGCCAGCGGGGCGCTCAGCGCCAACCTTGGCTGGACGGCGCGCCGCTTCAACAACCTTCAGAGCCCCAGCCGTGGCCACGGCGTGGGGCTGGAGCTGGGCCTGGGCACCACCTTGGGCGGCCAGCGCGAGCCCTTTGTGCGGATGCGCTTGCGCTGGCAAGCCTTCGTCCCGCTGGGCAAGGTGGCGGTGGGCGGCGACGGCACCCCCACCGTGCAGCGCGAGTCCCGCCTGGCACTGCGCGCCGAGGCGGGCGCGGTGCTGGCCAGACCCGGCGCCACGCTGCCCGCCAGCCAGCTGTTCATCACCGGCGGCGACACCACCGTGCGGGGCTACAGCTACCGCAGCATCGGCGCGACCACCGATGGCGGGGCGCTCTACGGCGGCCGCTACCTGGGCGTGGCCAGCGCCGAATGGCAGCGCCCCATCGCCCTGCGCGGCGACCTCACCCGCTGGGAGAGCGCGCTGTTTGTCGATGCCGGCGCCGTCACCAACGACCTGGGCCAGGTCCGCACGCAGTTGGGCGTAGGCGCTGGCCTGCGCTGGAACAGCCCCGTGGGCCCGCTGCAAACCGACCTGGCCTGGGGCGTGCACAGCAGGGCGCTGCGCCTGCATTTGCGCCTGGGCTTTAACTTTTAAGGTCAAAAGTGCCTCCAGACCAATCGATACCAGCGGTACTAGCTCTCTTTTTTGAAGCATGAACCCCACCGAACCGGCTTCGCCGTCGCCCCAAACGCCTGCCGACCAGGCCCCTCCCGCACCCGTGCCTGCGCTTGCATCCGCGCGGTCCCGGACGCGGCGCATCGGCCGGCTCCTGGCCTTGGCGAGCGCCACGCTGCTGGGCCTGGTGCTGGTCGCGCTGGGCGGCACCTGGGGGTGGATGGGCACGCAGGGCTCGCTGGCCACTGCACTGGATGGCGTGGCCCGCTGGCTGCCCGAGGGCCAGTCCCTGGAAAGCAGCGAGGTCACCGGCACGCTGCGCGCCGGCGGGCGCATCGGCGGACTGCGCTGGCAAAGCCCCACGCTCGCGGTCGAGGTGCATGAGGCCCGCTTGGGCTGGGACCTGGGCGCACTGTGGCAAGGCCGGCTGCAACTGGGCGAACTGTCAGCCGCCCGCGTGCAGCTCACCCCGCTGGGCCCATCGGATACGGAACCGCCACAGCCCCTGACTGGACTGGTCCTGCCGCTGTCCATCGACCTGCCGGCGCTGCGCATCGCAGAACTGACCTGGGCTTCCCCCACATCGTCCGCATCCACCACGCCCGTGGTGCTGCGCCATCTGGAAGCCCGCTACCGCTACGACGGCACGCAGCACCAGGCCACCTTGGCCGGGCTGGAACTGGCGCAAGGCCGCTTCCAGGGCCACGCCACGCTGAGCGACCGCGCCCCCATGCAGCTGGCCGCCCAGCTGAAAGGCCAGCTGGAGACGCCCCACCCCGGCCGCCCGAACGAGCCACTGCGCCTGGTGGCCAAGGCCAACTTGCAAGGGCGGTTGGACCAGGCCGACGCCCGGTTGCAGCTGCAAGCCGCGTTACAGCCAGAAAGCACCACCGGCCCGCTGGCCGCCGTGCGTGCGCGCCTGACGGCCGAGATTGCGCCCTGGGCCGCCCTGCCCTTGCCCAAGGCCGATGCCGAATGGACGAACATCGACCTGGCCGCGCTCTGGCCCCAGGCGCCACACACGCAGCTCAGCGGCCGCATCACAGCGGAGCAAAACGACCACGGCTGGCAGCTGCGCGCGCAGCTGCGCAACCCGCAGTCCGGCCCCTGGGACCGCCAGCGCCTGCCGCTGGCCACGCTGGATGCGCAGGCCGGCTTTGACGGCAGCCACTGGACCCTGCCCCAGGCCAGCGCCCAGGTGGGCGACGGCCACATCACCCTGCAGGGCCGCTACACCCCCGCCACGCAGACCCTGGCGGGCGAAGCCGAGGTACAGGGACTGCGCCCCAGCGCGCTCGACAGCCGCCTGGACCGCCAAGCGGTGCAGGGCCGGATCCGCGCCGAGCAGGCGGCCGATGCTGCGGTGCGCTTTCACATCGACCTGCGGGGCGAATCCACCGCCACCCGCAACACCAACGCCCTGCGCGTGGACCAGCTCCAGGCGCAAGGCCGCTGGCAAGCGCCGGTGCTGCAGCTAGAACAACTGCAAGTGCGCGCCCTGCAGGCCGAGGCCCAAGGCCAGCAGTTGCGCATCGACACGGCCGTACGCGCCTTCGACGGCCGCCTGCAGCTGAGCGTGCCGGGGGCCAGCGCGCAAGTCCAAGGTCAGTTGGCTCCCCAGGCCGGCGCCGGAACCCTGCGCCTGCAACTGGCCGAAGCCCAGCGCCTGCACGACTGGCTGGCCGCCCTGCCCGGCCAAAGCGCCCTGCTGCCGGGCGCCGGCCTGCAGGGTCAGGCCCAACTGGATGCCCGCTGGAATGGCGGCTGGCACAGCCTGCAGCGCCAGCTGCAGCAAGCCGGGCTGCTGGCCAGCGTGCCGGGCGCCACGCCGCAGACCCCGCCGAACGCAAGCAACCCCAGCACCCAATCGTTCACGCTGCAGGCCGACCTGGCCGCCCCACGGCTCGCGCTGGCCCAGCCGGCCCGGGCCGGACAAGCCGCGTTGGACCTGACGGTGCAGGACCTGAAGGCCCAGCTCTCCGGTACGCTGTCACGGCTGCAAGCCAATCTGGACGGGCGCCTGCGCAGCGGCAGCCAGCAGCTGCAACTGCACGCCCGCGCCCAAGGCGGTCCGCAACCCTCGGGCGCCTGGGGGCTGGAGTTCAGCGCGCTGCAGGCCCAGGCCAGCGATGCCCATCGGCCTGGCCCCTGGACCCTGCAGCTGGCCCAGCCCCTGGCCCTGACCCTGCGCCAGCACCCACAGCAGGGCCTGGCGCTGGAGGCGTCCGCGGGTCAAGCCCAGCTCGCCGGCCCGCTGCCCGGACAGGCGCGACTGGAATGGCAGACCGCCCGCTGGGTCCAGCCACCCCAGGGCGCCCCCCACCTGCAAACGCGCGGCGCGCTGCACGAGCTGCCCCTGGCGTGGGTGGATGCGTTCGATACGCTGGACCGGGGCGAGCCCGCGCTGCTCGAACGCCTGGGCCTGGCCGGTGATGTGGTGCTGGCCGCCGATTGGGACATCGACGCCAGCGAGCGCCTGCGGGCCCGGGCCACGCTGCGCCGCAGCCGGGGCGAGCTGCGCCTGCTGGCCATCGACACCGCCGGCACCACCACCGTGCGCAGCAGCGGGACGACACCCGCCACCCTGGCCAAACCGGTGGGGGCACCGGCTGGTCTGCAAGCGGCTGACATCACGCTGGAATTGGATAACACCGACCTGCGCGCCGCTGTGCGCTGGGACAGCGCCCGGGCCGGCCGCCTGCAGGCCGAAGCCCGCAGCGCCCTGCAATTCCCCGCCGGCCGCTGGACCGAGGCCCGCTGGCCAGAGAACGCCCCCCTGGCCGCCACCGTGCAGGCCCAGCTGCCCGAACTGGGCGTGTGGTCCGCCCTGGCGCCGCCCGGCTGGCGCGTCAAGGGCACGCTGGACGCCAAAGTGCAGCTCTCGGGCACGCGCAGCGACCCGCGCTGGCGGGGTCAGATCGGGGCGGAGCAGTTCGCGCTGCGCTCGGTCATCGACGGGGTGGACCTGCAGGACGGTCGCCTGCGCGCCACGCTGGAGGGCACGCAACTGACCATCGACGAGCTGCGTGTGGCCGGCGGCGAGGGCAACGCCGCCCGCATCCTGGGACGCAGCGGCAACCGCACCGAGGCGCCGCAGGACGGCGGGCTGCTCACCGCCCGTGGCGTGGTGCGCTGGCGCCCACCCAGCCCAGGCGCCAGTGCCAGCGACGGCATTCAGATGGACCTGCGCGCCCAGGCCGAGCGCCTGCAGGTGCAGGTGCGCGCCGACCGGCAGCTCAGCGTCTCGGGCAGCCTGCAGGCGCGGCTGGACCAGGGCCAATTCACCTTGCGCGGCCAGCTCAAGGCCGACCGCGCCAGCCTCCTGCTGCCTGAGCACAGCGCCCCCCGCCTGGGCGAGGACGTGGTGGTCCGCACCCGTGCGCGCCAGGACGGTGCCCGCGCCACCAACGGCCCAAGAGGCGCCACTGTGCGGGCAACCCGCCCCCCAGACATCGCCCTCACACTGAACCTGGGCGACGACTTTGCGCTGGAGGGCCAGGGCATTACCACGCGGCTGACCGGCACGCTGGACCTGCGCAGCAGCGCCGCCACGGGCGGACAGCCCCGCGTCACCGGCGAAATCCGCACCGACGCCGGCCGCTACCGCGCCTGGGGCCAGGCGCTGGATGTGGAATCGGGCCTGGTCCGTTTCAATGGGCCGTACGACAACCCGGCGCTGGACATCCTGGCTATCCGCCCGAATATCGGTGTGCGCGCGGGGGTGCAGGTCACCGGTTCGGCGCAGGCACCGCGCGTGCGGCTGTACGCCGACCCGGACCTGCCCGATGCCGAAAAACTCTCCTGGGTGGTGCTGGGTCGCAGCGCCGCCAGTGGCGGCGGCGAAACCGCCCTGTTGCAACAGGCCGCGCTGGCCGTGCTGGGCCGCCAGGGAGCGGGCACCGGCGGCCTAACGCGCCGTCTGGGCGTGGACGAAATCGGCCTCAAGGGCCCGCGCCTGGGCGAAGACGCCAGCGCCGCCGCCCTGACCCTGGGCAAGCGCATCTCGTCGGCGCTGTACCTGAGCTACGAGCAGAGCCTTTCAGGGACGCTGGGCACGCTCTACCTGTTCTACGACCTCTCGCGCCGCCTCACACTGCGCGGCCAGACCGGGCTGGTGAACGCGCTCGAACTGGTCTATACCGTGCGCTACGACTGAAGTCGGGCGTGCTGCCGTGGCCCTTACAATCCCGCCCCGGTTCCTCTCCGTAGTTCAATGGATAGAACGAGTGCCTCCTAAGCGCTAAATACAGGTTCGATTCCTGTCGGAGGGACCAATAGGTAGTCCCACAACGTGCCAAAAAGACCCATAACCCGCTGATTCTCCTAGGACAGCGGGTTTTTTCTTGTCTCAATTCATGTCATAAGGCACCATGACAACCCGGTATTTTTACGGTACTTTTTACGGTACCTGGCAGATACCGTAATTCGAGATACCGTAAATGGGCAGACACCATGAAGATGAAGCTGACTGACAGCGCTGTCAAAAACGCCAAGTTCCTGGCCAATCCACCAGCGGGGCATC
>CAZQXQ010000173.1:0-6035 GCA_964597235.1 uncultured Burkholderiaceae bacterium
GACCCCACCCCTCGAAATGGCTAAAAACCGGAGAGGAAGTGTCGAACTCGGGCGACCGTGAAGGTGGCTGTCGCGCCCAGAGCCGCTTTGGCCAGCACTACCTGGCCCGGGTCACGGTCAGCGACTGCACGCGACAGCGTGTTGTCCACCCCCCAGGCTGCCGTCGCAGCCATGACCGCGAGCAGCCCCCACAAGGGTGTGGCGCCATCGCGCCCCTGGTCCAGCACCAGGATGAGGCCGCCCGCCAGCAACAGCAGGACCGCCCCCCAGACCCGCCGATCGATGGTCTCGCCATAAAGCCGCCAGGCCAGCACCGCGGTGAACAGGGCTTCGAAGGTCAGCATGAGGGAGGCGCCCATGCCACTGGTGCGCTGCAGGCCCCAAGCCAGGGCTACCGGACCAATCACGGCCCCGAACAGCGCCATGGCCAGTAACCAGCGCAGGTCGCTTCGCCGAAGCCGCGCTTCCTTGTCCACCGGCTGCTTCAGCAAGCCCCCTACCAGCGCGGCCCCCGCGTACAGCAAGGCCGCCGTGGTGAAGGGGCCCAGGCCATGCCCCCACTTTTGGACCAGCGGCGTGCTGGCGCCAAACAGGACCGCGGCAAGTAAAGCCAGCAGCCCGCCGCGCAGGGCTGGCAAACGGGAAGCGAGTGAGGAGCGCATCATGAGCAACATTACAGGAGTCGGCGTCGATTTGGCCAAGAACCTCATCCAGGTCCATGCGGTCGATGCCGCTGGCAAGGTGGTGACCAACCGCACGCTCAAGCGCGAGAAGTTCCTCGCAGGCATCGGACGGTGCAAGCCCATCGCGTCCGAATAATGCGCAAATTCAACGTGACCGCCACCAGTGAACTAGTGGCTCGGTTGGTCAGCGGATATTGACCAACCGCCCTCTGCAAGCACGGCGCACAGCGTCTAATTTATTGATCCGGCCTCATAAAGATTGAATATTTCGGGGATTTCTGGTATCCATGAGCCCATGGACAAAGAAGACGCGAGATACCAAACCCTGCAAACACTGCACGAGCGGCGCAAGCAGGTGGTCCGGCTGCACAAGCGGGGCATCAAAGTCATGGAGCTGGTGCAGATGACGGGGTTGAGTTACCCCACTGTTCGCAAGACCGTTGACCTGTACGAGCAAGGCGGTTGGGCCGCCATCAAACCGGCCAGTCGGGGGCGCAGCAAGGGAGATGCCCGACTGCTCACACCCGAGCAGGAACTGCACATCCAGAAGATGATTTGCGACAAACGTCCTGAACAATTGAAGATGGACTTCTTCCTGTGGAGCCGGGCGGCAGTGATGCAACTGATCGAACAGGAATGTGGCTTGAAGTTGGGCGTACGCACGGTGGGCAAGTACCTGACGCGCTGGGGGTTCACACCCCAGAAGCCCATCAAGCGGGCGTACGAACAGCGCCCCGAAGCGGTCAAAGCATGGCTGGATGAGCACTACCCTGCCATCCAAGCCCGGGCCAAGGCCGAGGGAGGCGAGATTCACTAGGGCGACGAGACCGCATTGGTCAACACCGATGTGCGAGGCAGAAGCTACGCCCCGGCGGGCGAAACACCGGTGGCCTACACGGTGGGCAACCAGCGCCAGAAGCTGTCGATGATTGCGACCGTGACCAACCGGGGCAAGGCGCGCTGGATGATCATCGATGAGGCGTTCAACGCCGAAAAGTTGATCGAATTCCTGCAGGCGCTGATCCAAGACACGGACAAAAAGGTTTCCTGATTCTGGACAACCTACGGGTACACCACAGCAAGCCGGTCAAGGCTTGGCTGGCGGACAAGACCGAGCAGATCGAGGTGTTCTACCTGCCCAGTTACAGCCCGGAACTCAACCCCGAGGAAAGGCTCAATGCAGACCTCAAGCAGGCTATGGGCAAGCGGGTTCCGGTGCGCACCAAAGCCAAGCTGAGGGAGGCCGCCAACGAACACATGGCGATGCTGGAGAAGTCACCCGAGCGGGTGATGAGCTACTTCCAGGATCCGCGGGTCAAGTACGCCGCAGGTTAAGACTTCATGGGGCCGGAGCAATAAATATTGATCCCAAGCACCCTTTTTCTGAAATCAGGGGAGAGCAGTAGAAATGCCAGTTCAACAAGTTCTCACTGACCAGCGTGTGCCGGTCAAGATCTGGACCGACGATGTCGACGACCGCTCGAAGGAGCAACTGGCCAACATTGCCGGGCTGCCCTTTGTGCATCACCACGTTGCGGCCATGCCGGATGTGCACCTGGGAATTGGTGCCACCATCGGCTCCGTGATTGCCACCCACAAGGCCATCATCCCCGCTGCCGTGGGTGTGGACATCGGCTGCGGCATGGTGGCCGCCCGACTGTCACTCACGGCCAATGACCTGGACGAGAAAGCCCTCCAGAAGGTCTTTGACCAGATCACCCGGGACGTACCGGTCGGGCGTGGCCAGCACGCCGATGACCGGGTCCTGGTGGAGGCGGCTCGCCCCTTCGAGCCAGGCTTGAAAGCCTTGACCGAGCGCCATCCCCAGCTTCTGAAGGCCTTTGGCAAGTTCTCCAAGTGGACGAACCAGATGGGCACACTCGGCGGGGGAAACCACTTCATCGAAGTTTGCCTGGATGAATCCGACCAGGTGTGGGTGATGCTGCACTCGGGCAGCCGGGGCATTGGCAACGCGATTGCCGACTACTTCATCCAGCTGGCCCGCAAAGACATGGAGCGCTGGATGATCCAGTTGCCCGATCGGGACCTGGCTTACTTTCCCGAAGGCACGGAGCACTTTGCCGACTACGTGGAGGCCGTGCACTGGGCGCAGGAATACGCCATGGCCAACCGCCAGACCATGCTGGACCTGGTCCTCAAGGGCCTTGAGCGCCACTTGCCGCCATTCACGGTGACCACCGAAGCGGTGAACTGCCACCACAACTACGTGGCCAAGGAGCACCACTATGGCGCCGACGTCTGGGTAACCCGCAAGGGCGCCATCCGTGCCAGGGAGGGCGACCTGGGCATCGTCCCTGGGAGCATGGGTGCGCGCAGCTACATCGTGCGCGGCAAAGGCAATCCAGAGAGCTTTTGCTCCAGCGCCCACGGCGCCGGTCGGCGGATGAGCCGTACCGAAGCCACCAAGAAGTTCAGCGAGGCTGACCTGGAGCAGCAGACCACCGGGGTGATCTGTCGCAAGGACAAGGGGGTGATTGACGAAATTCCGGGGGCGTACAAGGACATCGACCAGGTGATGGCCAATCAGCGGGACCTGACCGAAATCCTGCATACCCTAAAGCAGGTGGTATGCGTCAAAGGATGAACCATGGTGATTGCACTGGAATGCATCGACTTCGTCGTACCGATTGCACTCATCCGGCAGAAATACCCTGGCGGCTGGGAGCAATGCCTGAAAGACCATGAGCGCCTGATCGGTGGGCGCGTCTAGTTTGATGACCACTTGCTCCGTGATGGCGCCATGAACCCGAGGGATATCGAATCCCTCGTGGAGGAATGGACGGACTTGGGGTTTGAGCCTACCGGGATGATCGACGGACAGCACGGCCCGCGACGTTGGCTGAAAACTGGAATTCGATGCGTGAAAACCTGCGTCCAAGCGGACTCAGGCGCTGGTAGCCAGCTTAGGCATGGCGTCTGCGAGAACAGATGGACGCTTGCCGCCAGCCATCACCGCCACATCGGGCAACATTTGCGCTGCCGCGATGATTTGCTTGGTCTTTGCCGGAGAGTAAGCGACCTTGGACAGGGCACGGCGCGCACGTTCCATCGCCGCATCTGAAACGGAGACAATGGGCTTGGGTGGGGCTTGAACGTGCTTCATGGCTTGGCTTTCTTGAAAAGGTATGTTACCTCGCCATCCTCTGACTGTCGAATCAGGCCAAAGTTCTGCTCGTAAAAATCGAGCAATGCAGGATCTGGATCGCAGACGCGGATCTCTTCCAGCTCAAGATAGGCGGCCAAGGCTTCCGCATATTGAATAGCGATTTCTGCCACGATCCCCTTGAGCGCAACGACATCCAGCTTGCGCTCAAGGTATTCGATGCTGACGCAGTCGCCATCGATGCTGATCGTTCCATAGCAGACAGCACCGTAGGCACCAACCGCTGAGACTGCAAACATCCACGCAGACTTTTCGCGTTTGACGCGCTTGTGAAACAGGGCATCCCAGTCCCATTCCACCTGTCGTTCTGCGTCTTGTGGGTGAAAAATTCTGCCAAGTTTTCTGGCCAGCGGGGCATCAACCATCTCCAGCTGCAAAGCGAGGTCCGGGAATTCGCTCGCCAGCCTTTCATTCATCGCAGTCAAGGTCGCCAAATACGCCTCGTTCAAACTGTCCCAGCCGTGTGAGGCCCTGTCTTGTGTCATCCAATGCGCCCCGATATAGCTTTTTGAGCGTCGGAGATTATCCGAAGAGAAGACGATGGTGGATAGACTTTGTACCCTCCCTTTTCTGGTGAACCCGTGCGAACCTTCAATCACCCCCCACTGCGCTCACCGAGCAGCCCCAGCACCACCAGGTCCTCCGCATCCCGCCTCCTGCGCTTGGCACTTCCCGCACTGACCCTGTGGGCCGCTCTTGCCACGGTGGGCTTCTCCGATGCCCAGCAAGGCGCCCTCACAACGCCACCTGCCGTAGTTCAGCCGGCCCAGTCGCCCGCCACCTCAGGCACCCAGCAAAAAACGCCCCAGCTTGCCAAGCTGCTGCGCATGATGGCCAAGAAGGGGGGCGTTCTTGTGGGGGCTTTTTTGCGCCTGCTCAAGGCTGCGCAGCTGCAGCCAAACGAGCCGCAGATGCTGCGCGCGGCGCTGGTGCGGACGCCACGAAGGCCGCTGTCGGGCGCAGCTTGCGCGTGAAATGAATTTTTCAGGGCCGACCCAGTAGAGAGCGAAAAGTGCCCAGAAAAGAGCTGAGCGGCAGAACGGCCAAGTCCGCAGGTTTTGGCAGGAACCCGTGCAAACCCGTACTACGGAATGAGTTTTTAGGTGAATTTCGGACCGGCTTCTTTGCGAAATTTCACTACCCGCGGGCGCGTTTGTATGCCCGAAGGTCTTCGGCAGAAAACATCTGGTTGCGCCCTACCGTGTGACAGGGTCGCAATTTATTCGCCTGCACATATCGCCGCAGTGTTGGCAAAGACACCTCTAGATACTCCGCCGCCTCATACGCCGACAAAGGTTCGTGCTGCAAGTGCCCGAACACTTGCTCATGCGTGAAATCATCATCTCGAAACGCTTGGTTTGCCAGGAGCGAAAAGAACTTGAGCCGCTCTGTCGACGGCATGCGCTTCATCTCTGAAAAGAGATCTTGTGCGGTCAGTGCGTGGCTCATTTTGAGGCTCCTTTGGATTTTTCCTGACGTAGGTATTGCTTCAACTCGGCGTAAAAATTCTCGTGAGAACCAACCTGATAGAAGTCAATGACCAAAAACTCTACCGGAACATCGTCCTTCGGAGCGCGATAAGCAATCAAATACTCCTGCCGACTGAAGCGGAATTTGTGCACTCGGATCCCTGCCAAGTCGCCAACTTTGAGTTCCCCGATCTCGGGATCCTCGCAAACGACGTCCACTTCGTCTTCAATTGCCAACTGCAAGGGTTTGTGCGCTTTTTTGACGTACTGAGCAAACGGCCGCTTGAAGTTGGCTTCCATGCGTTAATTATGGATCGAATTTGATCTCATATCAAATCATGCGCTTTTTTGAACGCCACTTCGCCAGCAACCTTGCTTGCAGAGCCTTTCTCTCTGGAAGTAGTCGTGCGCGGCGGGCAGCAATCCGCTATGGAGTTGCCAATGAGCGGGGAAATTCATTGCTGCCACGGTGACCCCATGCCGGTTTATCAGCTCCTTTAAACGCGTGCTCCAATGGTGCTTTGGTGCGATCACGTCCATGCAGTGCAGCAGGATGACCAACGTCAAGCCTCCTACCCGCGCCCACCAAGCCCCAGCATGTCCCCACCAGGAACCCCGCCTCCCGCCTCCTGCGCTGGGCAATCCCCGCACTGACCCTGTGGGCCGCTCTTGCCACCGTGGGCTGCTCCGACGCCCAGC
>CAZQXQ010000174.1:0-6021 GCA_964597235.1 uncultured Burkholderiaceae bacterium
GGGCATCGAAGAGCTGTCGCGCTACATCGTCGATGAAGTGCAGGACGTGTACCGCTTGCAGGGCGTGAAGATCAACGACAAGCACATCGAGGTGATCGTTCGCCAGATGCTGCGCCGCGTCGTGGTCGAGAATCCTGGCGAGTCCAACTACATCGCTGGCGAGCAGGTCGAGCGCTCGGAAATCCTCAACACCAACGAGGCGCTGCAGGCCGAGGGCAAGATCCCCGCGACCTACACCAACCTGTTGCTGGGGATCACCAAGGCCTCGCTGTCCACGGACTCGTTCATTTCGGCAGCGTCCTTCCAGGAAACCACCCGGGTGCTCACCGAGGCGGCCATCATGGGCAAGCGCGACGAGTTGCGCGGCCTGAAGGAAAACGTGATCGTCGGCCGTTTGATCCCTGCCGGCACCGGTCTGGCCTACCACCAAGCCCGCAAGGCCAAGGATGCGATGGACGAAGCCGAGCGCCGCGCCATCGCCGAAGCCGAAGCGGCGGAGATGGACGAGTTGGCCGAGGCTTCCTACGCCATCGAGCCTCCGGAAAGCGCTGGCAACACGGTCGCGGAATAAACGTCCTGAGACCTAAGCCCTAGCGGCTTCCTGTACGCGCTCCCGCACTGCACTTTTTGCAGGCGGGAGCGTTTTTCATGGGCTCTCGCCTGGCCACAGGCTGGGCCCGGTTGAGGCAGCCCAGCGGCCCAGACCCAGATTTACCAGACCCAGACCCTGACCCAGGAATTCCTCCCCGATGAAGCCTGAACACCATCGTCCCTCAGCCCCAGGCCCTGCGGCAAACCGCGCCATCCCAGCCCCGGTGGATCCACCGTCTGGACCGCCGCTGTGGGGCTTGCTGCAGGCCACGGCCACCGCCTTGCAAGCCATTCAAAAGGGCCAATCGGGCACGGCCGCGCTGGAAGCCATCCCTGCCAAGCTCCGCCCTGGGGCGCAAGCCCTGTTGTTTCACGCCCTGCGCCATTGGGGACGGGCCCAGTCGCTGCGCAGCCACCTGGCAGCCCGTAAGCCTGGGCCGGCGGTGGATGCGTTGTTGTGTGCTGCCCTGGCCCTGGCCTGGGATGACAAGGCAGCGCCTTATCCGCCCTTCACCTTGGTGGACCAGGCGGTGGAGGCCGCTAAGCGCACGCCAGCCATCCGTGCACAGGCCGCCTTTCTGAACGCCTGTTTGCGACGCTTCTTGCGCGAGCGGGAGGCCTTGGTTCTGGCCACCGATGCCGATCCCGTCGCGCGATGGAACCATCCCTTGTGGTGGATTCGCCGGGTGCAGCAAGACCATCCGCAGCACTGGGAAGCCGTGCTAACGGCCAACAACCAGCATCCGCCGATGGCCTTGCGGATCAATGTATCAAAAACCACGCTAGACCAATATATACAAGCGCTTATAGCTATTAATTTAGAAGCATATCCTGTCGGGGAGTCGGGCTTGCTGCTGGCCAAACCTGCGCCTGTGCACGCCTTGCCGGGATTTGCGCAGGGGCTGGTGTCGGTCCAAGACCTGGCTGCGCAGCAAGCCGCCCCCTTGCTGCTGCAAGGCTTGCCAGCCCAGGGCGACGCGCCCTTGCGGGTGCTGGATGCTTGCGCCGCGCCCGGCGGTAAAACCGCCCACCTGCTGGAATGGGCCAGCGCGCACGGCCTGCCGGTGGCGGTGACCGCGCTGGAAATCGATGCCCAGCGAGCCCAGCGCATCCGCGAAACCCTGGAGCGTCTGCAGCTGCAGGCCCAGGTGCTGGTGGCCGATGCCGCCCAGCCCCAGGCCGGCTGGCTGGCCCAGGCGGGAGGCGGGCAGTTCGATGCCATCTTGCTCGATGCGCCCTGCACGGCTTCCGGCATCGTGCGCCGTCACCCGGATGTCCGCTGGTTGCGCCGCGAAAGCGACATCGCCCAGCAGGCGGCCCAGCAGGCCCGCCTGCTGGCGCAGCTCTGGCCCCTGGTCCGGCCGGGGGGGCGTTTGCTGTATTGCACCTGCTCCGTCTTCCGGGCCGAGGGTGATGTACAGATCCAGGCGTTTCTTGCACGCAACAGCGATGCCCGCGCTTTGCCCTCGCCAGGCCATTTACTGCCCGCCGGGGGCGAAAAATCCCCAGGTCTCCCGGACAATCTGGCGGGTGACCAAGACGGCTTCTTCTACGCCCTGCTTTCCAAATCGCCCGCCGCAAGCTGAAGGGCGCGTGTCCCGCCGTGCCGTCCTGGCCTGGGGGGTGGGGAGTGCCGCCGTAAGTCTGGTCCCTGGCGGGATGGCGCTGGCCCAGGCGCATCCGTCGGAAGTGCTCGATTTGTCGCTGGAGCGCGCCGACGATGGCTGGTACCTCAGTGCCCGCATGGCGTTTGAACTCCCGGCACCGATTGCCGATGCCCTGGACAAGGGCATTCCTTTGCATTTCGTGGCGGAAGTTCAGGTGCTGCGCCAGCGTTGGTATTGGACCGACCGCGAAGTGGCCTCTTCCTCCCGCTATGTGCGGCTGGCATTTGTCCCGCTGACGCGGCGCTGGCGCCTGCAGATGTCCGCCAGCCCGCTGGTGCGCACCGGTCTGGGGGTTGCGCTGGGCCAAACCTACGAGACCCTGGACGATGCGCTGGCCGCGATGCAGCGCATTGCCCGCTGGAAAATCGCCGAGCCCGAGCTCATCACGCCCGATGCCGTGCATACAGTGCAATTTCGTTTCCGGCTGGATCCTTCGCAATTGCCACGTCCCTTGCAATTGAGCGCTTTGGGGCGTTCGGGCGGCAATCTGCAGCTCACGCGCAGTCTGCGCTTGCCTGCGGCCCAAGGAGGGTCCTGATGCTGCAACGCACGTTCACCCCTGCAGCGGAGTCCACCCCCAGGCCGCCAGCACCGGCCACGTCCCGTGCGATGCGCTGGGTCTTGGGGGTCGGGGCGGCCACGATGGTGGCCATCATCGTGGTGCTGGTGCTGTCCTTGTCCCTGGCGACGGGCAACCGGGCGCTGTACGAGCGCAACTACGGCTGGCTGCTGGGCATCAACGCGGTGGTGGCCGTGCTCTTGGTCGGTGTGTTGGTCGGTGTGCTCCTGCGCTTGGCGCTGCGCCTGCGCCGTGGTCGGTTTGGCAGCCGTCTCTTGGTCAAGTTGGCAGCCATTTTTGGTTTCGTGGCGGTGGTGCCGGGCTTGCTGATTTATGGCGTGTCCTACCAGTTCGTGAACCGCTCGATCGAGAGCTGGTTTGATGTGAAAGTGGAAGGGGCGCTGCAAGCCGGGCTGGACCTGGGGCGCGTCTCCATCGAGGCCCTGGCGGCGGACATGGTGCACAAGACCCGCACGGCGGCTGCTCCGTTGGGATCGACCCCCAATGCCTCCGCAGGCCTGGCGCTGGAGCGCTTGCGCGACGCGCTGGAGGCCCAGGACCTGGTGCTCTGGGGCGCGTCGGGCGAGGCCCTGGCGAGCGTGGGCGCATCGCGTTTTGATTTGCGGCCCGAGCGCCCTGGTTTGTCCCTGTTGCGCAGCGTGCGCCAGCAAAGCAGCGTGGTCCAAATTGAGGGGCTGGACGACAGCATCGATCTCGTCGCACCCGCTGCTGCGCGGGTCAAGGTGTGGGTGCCCGTGGTGCCGTCTGGCGTGGGGCTACTGGCCGAGACGCGGTATCTGCAGGCGACCTTCCCCTTGCCTTCGGCTGTGGTCGTGAATGCGATGGCGGTTCAGGACGCCCACCGCGAATACCAGGAGCGGGCCCTGGCCCGTGGCGGCTTGCGCCGCATGTACATCGGCACCCTCACCTTGAGCCTGTTCCTGGCGGTGTTTGGCGCGGTCCTGCTGGCCATCTTGCTGGGCAACCAGTTGGCGCGTCCTTTGCTGGTGCTGGCAGAAGGCGTGCGCGAAGTGGCCAAGGGCAATCTGGGGCCCAAAGTCGTTCTGCAGGGCAGCGATGAACTCGGTGGCCTGACCCGCTCGTTTGCCCAGATGACCCAGCAGCTGGCCGATGCTCAAGATGCCGCCCAGCGCAGCATGGTCGCCTTGGAAGACGCCCACGCCAATCTGCAAACCATGCTGGACAACCTGACGTCTGGCGTGATCGTGCTGGATGCCCAGGGCATCGTGCGCTCGTCCAACCCGGGGGCCACGCGCATCCTGCGTGCACCGATGGCCGCCTACGAGGGCCAGGCGCTGGCGCAAGTGCCTGGTCTGGCGGCCTTTGCACAGGCGGTGCAGCACCAGTTTGATGCCTTCCTGGGGGAGCAGACCCACCACGGTCTGGACCATTGGCAACATTCTCTGGAACTGCATCCGCCGGCGGAGGAGGGCGAGCCCAGCCTGGTCGTCACCCTCATTGCCCGGGGCGCCGAGTTGCCCCATGCCCAGCGTCTGCTGGTGCTGGACGACATTTCTGAAATCGTTTCTGCCCAGCGGACCCAGGCCTGGGGCGAGGTGGCCCGTCGCCTGGCCCATGAGATCAAGAACCCCCTGACGCCCATCCAGTTGTCTGCCGAGCGCCTGGAAATGAAACTGGATGGCAAATTGCCTCCACCCGAGCAGGCGATCTTGTCCAAGTCCGTCAAAACCATCGTGGACCAAGTGGATGCCTTGAAGCGCCTGGTCAACGAATTTCGCGACTACGCCCGCTTGCCCGCTGCCGAACTCAAACCCCTGGATCTAAACGCGCTGGTGACCGATGTGCTGCAGCTCTATGGCAATGAAAACGCAGGGGTCTTGGTGCAGGCCGAGCTGGACCCGCACCTTCCCTGCATTGCCGGCGATGCGCAGCAGCTTCGGCAGGTGGTGCACAACCTCTTGCAGAATGCCCAGGATGCGACGGCACAGGCGTTTGCGACGCAGTCGGGCCCCATTCCGTCGGTATGCATCGCCACAAAGTGGAGCAGCGCTTCAGGCCGGGTGCGGCTGACGGTGCAAGACCAGGGCAGCGGCTTTCCGGCGCATATCCTGCAACGTGCGTTTGAACCCTATGTCACGACCAAGCCGCGTGGCACGGGGCTGGGACTGGCCGTGGTCAAGAAAATTGCCGATGAACACGGCGCCCGCATTGACCTGTCCAACCGCCTGGAAGGCGACGAAATTCGGGGGGCACAAGTCTCGCTATCATTCGCGGCTGAACCTCGGGCGGCCGTCCTGTAACGGCACACCACACCGGGTCGCATACTTAGGGCGCGCTTACTCATGGCAAACATTTTGGTGGTTGATGACGAGCTTGGAATTCGCGACCTGCTGTCGGAAATCCTGAACGACGAAGGGCACAGCGTGGACCTCGCGGAAAACGCCAGCCAGGCCCGAGCGGCCCGCACCACCACCGCCTACGACCTGGTCTTGCTTGACATCTGGATGCCGGACACCGACGGTGTCTCCCTGCTGAAAGAGTGGGCCACCACCGGTTTTCTGACCATGCCCGTCATCATGATGAGTGGCCACGCCACCATTGATACGGCAGTAGAGGCCACCCGGATCGGTGCGTTTTCGTTTCTGGAAAAGCCCATCACGCTGCAAAAGCTGCTCAAGTCGGTCGAGCAGGGGCTGGCCCGCAGCGCCAAGTCCCAGGCGATAGACCCAGCGTCGGCACTGCCGTCCGAAGTGGGCGAGCAGTCATCGACGGATGCAGCCGCTGCCAGCAATGCCGCGGCCCCCATTCCCCACCAGGGCTTTGACCTTGACCGCCCCCTGCGTGAAGCGCGGGACGGTTTCGAAAAAGCGTACTTTGAGTTTCACCTGGCCCGTGAAGGCGGCTCCATGACCCGCGTTGCCGAAAAGACGGGCCTGGAGCGTACCCACCTGTACCGCAAACTCCGTCAGCTGGGCATCGACCTGGGCCGGGCCAAACGCAATTAATTCGGTTTTTTCTTTGGAGCCCGAAAAAGCCCGCTATAATTCGGAGCTTCAGGCCCGGTAGCTCAGTTGGTAGAGCAGCGGATTGAAAATCCGCGTGTCGGCAGTTCGATTCTGCCCCAGGCCACCAAAATTCAGCGCCCAACTGTTCTCAGTTGGGCGTTTTCATTTGTGTTTCCCGCATGACACGCGGGGTTCCCGCACATTCTGCGTGTGCCAG
>CAZQXQ010000175.1:0-5897 GCA_964597235.1 uncultured Burkholderiaceae bacterium
GTACTTGGCTACGAACCAAGGGGTCGTGGGTTCGATTCCTGCCAGCCGCACCATACAAAAAGGTCTGCAATCGTAAGGTTGCAGACCTTTATTGTTTTTGTCTTTTACATTGCGTTCTCTGCGCAGCGCCTCAAGGCAAACCCATGAACAAAGCCTTTGTCCAAGACAAGTCGGATGACGAAGAGGATGCACAGCCCGCGCTGCCCAAGCTCCCCACCAATGCCCGCAACTACATTTCTCCAGAAGGCTATGCGCGCCTGAGGGCAGAATTGCTTGCCCTGATTGACGAAGAGCGTCCCAAGGTGGTGGACATCGTGCACTGGGCCGCCAGCAATGGGGATCGTTCTGAAAACGGCGATTACCTTTACGGCAAGAAGCGTCTGCGCGAAATTGACCGGCGTATCCGCTTTCTGACCAAGCGCCTAGAGATCGCCGAAGTCGTTCACTCTCATGTGCACCATGGCAGCGAACAGGTGTTTTTTGGCGCCACGGTCACCTATGCCGATGGTCTGGATGACACAGAGCACACCGTGACCATCCTCGGGATTGACGAAGCAGACAGCCGTCAAGGACAAATCAGCTGGATTTCCCCCGTGGCGCGGGCCTTGCTCAAAGCCCGGGTGGGCGACGAAGTCCAGTTGCCTACCCCTGCGGGCGTGCGCACCCTGGAAATCCTGGACGTCCGCTATCCATCAGCGCCTGCCAACCCTGGCTGAGAGCGCGCCTCCTTGCTGGTGCGGCGGTTTGCGCTGCCAGGCGGTATGGTTTCAGGACAGAGAGCGCAGCGCCTTCAGCACCGAAGGCGTGCGTCGCAGATTGCGCAGGGCGGCTTCCAGGTGCGCAAGGTCACGTACTGCCACCACGAAGTGCAGGTCCACGGTTTCCAGCGCCAGTTTGTCACCCATGTCGATGTGGGTGATGTCGATTTCAGAGTTGGAGAGTTCTGTCGCCACCCGGGCTAGCACCCCCTTGGCATTGGTCACAGTTACCACCAGACCCGTCTCGAACATGCGGGCAGGCTCGTCCGACCAGTCCACGGAGATGAAGCGCTCACTGTCTTTGTTCTGCAGCTTTTTTGCGATGTGGCAATGCTGCTGGTGTACGACCAAGCCTTCGCCGCGGCCGAGGTAGCCCACGATGCGGTCGCCAGGAATGGGGCGGCAGCAATGGGCAAACTGGACCGAGGCGTTCTCGCTGCCGTCCAGTGTCACGGCCCCTTGGGAGACCTTTTCGTGCGAGGTGTAGCGCTCACGGGTCATCAGCAGCGCGTCGGGCTTGTGGCCGTGCTCGGCCATCAGCACCACCAGGCGCTTGGCAACGATGCTGCCAATGCGCTTGCCCAGGCCCAGGTCGGTCATCAGCTCGCCGCGGCTGCGGTTGCCCGTGAAGCGCAGCAACTTTTCCCACAAGGCCTGGTTGGCGTCGTCCGTTGGGGGCAATTGTTCCAGGCCCTCCGCCCGGACCGCCTGGGTCAGCAGTTTTTCGCCCAGGTCTTCCGACTCGGCGTGGGCCATGGTTTTCAGGAAATGGCGAATCTTGGAGCGGGCCCTTCCGGTGCGTACAAAGCCCAGCCAGGCTGGGTTGGGTGCCGGCATGTCGCCGGTGATGATTTGCACGACATCGCCGTTTTGCAACTCTGTGCGCAGCGGAACCGTCTCATTGTTGATCTTGGCTGCAATCGTGCGGTCACCAATGTTGCTGTGGATGGCGTAGGCAAAGTCCACCGGTGTGGCCCCCCGAGGCAGGGCCATGATTTGGCTCTTGGGGGTGAAGACATACACCGCATCCGGAAACAGGTCCACCTTCACATGGTCCCAGAACTCGGCGGCATCTCGGGTTTCGTTCTGGATGTCCAAGAGCGACTGCAACCACTGCGTGCCCATGCGGTCTTGGGACTTGCCATCGTTTTCGGGCGACTTGTACAGCCAGTGGGCCGCCACGCCGGCCTCGGCCACGACGTGCATTTCCTCGGTGCGCAACTGGAACTCGATGTTGATGCCCGATGGTCCCACCAGCGTGGTGTGCAGGGACTGGTAACCGTTGGCCTTGGCAATCGCGATGTGGTCCTTGAACTTTCCAGGCAAAGGCTTGTACATCTGGTGCAGGATGCCCAGGCCGGTGTAGCAGTCCAGTACCGTGGGCAAGATGATCCTAAAGCCATACATGTCCGTTACCTGGGCAAAGCTCAGGTGTTTGGCATCCATCTTTTGGTAGATGCCGAACAGTGTCTTTTCGCGCCCCCCCAGGCTGACTTTCAGGCCTGCGCGAGCAAAGGCGGCATCCACCTCAGCCTGCACTTTTTGCAGCAAGTCGCGCCGGCGGCTACGGGCTTTGTTGACCGCCTTGGATAGGGTGGCGTAACGCCACGGGTGCAGGTGCCGAAAGGCCAGGTCCTGCAGTTCTCGGTAAGTTTGGTTCAGTCCCAGACGGTGGGCAATCGGAGCATAGATTTCCAGCGTTTCCGACGAGATGCGCCCCCATTTGCTGCGCGGCATGTCCGACAGGGTGCGCATGTTGTGCGTGCGGTCGGCCAGTTTGATCAAAATGACCCGTACGTCGCGCGCCATGGCCAGCAGCATTTTGCGGAAAGACTCGGCCTGGTTTTCTTCGCGGGTGTGAAACTCCAGCTTGTCCAGTTTGGTCAGCCCATCGACCAGATCGGCCACCTGGACGCCAAACCGTTCGAGCAGATCGGCTTTGGTGATGCCGCAGTCTTCCATCGCATCGTGCAGCAGCGCCGCCATCAGCGCCTGGGCATCGAGTTTCCACGACGCACACAAAGCAGCTACCGCGATTGGATGCGTGATGTAGGGATCGCCGCTGCTGCGCAGTTGGCCCAGATGGGCTTCGTCGGCATAGCGATACGCCTGGCGGACCTGTTCGATGCCAGCAGGCCCTAGGTAACCCAGCTTGTCGAGCAGGGCGTTGAAACTGGCTACAGCAGCATCAGCTCCCCCAGTGGGTGGCTCGGGGGCGGTGGTGACTTTCGAAGGGGTGGACGTCGTCGCCTGGTTCATTCCTTAAATGTACAACTGCCGTTGCGCCGTCAGATTACCGTCAGACAAAAAAAGCACCGCCAGGCGGTGCTTTCAGACTTGTCCCAAACAGCTTTCAGTTGGGCACTTTTTTCAGCATCTCCAGACCGATCTTCCCCTCGGCAATTTCGCGCAAGGCTGTGACAGCGGGCTTGTTGCGGGTCTCCACCTTGGGGGTGTGGCCCTGGCTCAGCATGCGGGCGCGGTAGGTCGCGGCCAGCACCAGTTGAAAGCGGTTGGGGATCTTTTCCAGACAATCTTCGACGGTGATGCGTGCCATGGTCTCTTCGGAGGGGTTCAGTTCAGGTGGAAGGACCCGAAGGTGTCGGGCCGGGCGCGGCGCTGGGCCGCATACTTCAGACGTTGAACATGCACGATGGCTTTCAGGTCGGAAAGCGCATGCTCAAAAACGTCGTTGATTATAACGAAGTCGAATTTTGGGGCTTGGGCCATCTCGACCTCGGCGTTCTCCAGCCGAACAGCGATCACCTCGGGGCTGTCCTCGCCACGGCCGACCAGGCGGGCGCGCAGTTCCTCCCAGCTGGGGGGCAGGATAAACACCAGCACGGCGTTGGCAAAGGTCTTGCGCACCTGCAGAGCGCCTTGGTAGTCGATCTCCAGAACGACATCGCCGCCCTCGGCAATGCGCTGCTCAATGGCCTGCTTGGACGTTCCGTAGCGGTTGCCATGCACCTGGGCCCATTCCAGGAAGTCCTTGCGCGCCACCATGGCGTCGAATTCCTCTGGGCTGGTGAAGAAGTACTCGCGACCATGCTGCTCCTGGCCGCGGGGTGCGCGGGTGGTGTGCGAGATCGACAGCTGCACCTGCGGGTCGGCTGCCAGCAGGGCGCGCACCAAGCTGGACTTGCCTGCGCCACTGGGGGCCGAGACAACAAAAAGGTTTCCGGGGTAATCCATGGGGAAGGCTCGTGATCAAAAAGGAGGGGGCGCGTAGCGCAGGCTCATTCGATGTTCTGGATTTGCTCGCGCATTTGCTCGATCAGCACCTTCATGTCCACGCTGACGCGGGTCAGCTCCAGCGCAGCGGACTTGGAGCCCAGGGTGTTGGCCTCCCGGTGCAGCTCCTGGATCAGGAATTCCAGGCGCTTGCCGGCCTCGCCGCCCTTGCCCAGCAGGCGCTCGATTTCATCCAGGTGCGAGCGCAGGCGGGTGATTTCCTCGGCGATGTCGATGCGGATGGCCAGCGCGGTGGCTTCGGACAGGGCGCGCTCCTGCGCAGCCTCGGCTGGGATGTTGCTGTCGGCCAGGGCCAGGGCTTCTTTCCAGCGCTCCATGAAGCGCTGACGTTGCTGGGCCACCACCTGCGGCACCAGCGGTTCTGCCTGCTCGGCCAGGGCGCGCAGCTGTTGCACGCGGTCCCGCAGCATTTCGCCCAGGCGGGCGCCTTCGCGGGCGCGGGCCTCTTGCAGGGCGGCGATGGCTTGCGCAGCCAGGGCGGGGACGACGGTGTTCCAGTCTTCGTCGGTCGCTGCCGAGCTGGCGCACCAGCGCAGCGCATCGGCCACCGACAGCGGGCGGGCCTCGGGCAGCCAGGCACGCACCTGGTCCTGGACGGCGTTCAGGCGCTGCAGCAGCAGGGGGCTGGGTTGGGGCAGGGCGCTGGCGCTGTCCTGCTCCAGCACGGCGCGCACTTCGACCTTGCCGCGCTTGAGCTGGGTCGTCAGCAGGGCGCGCAGCGCGGGTTCGGTGCCGCGCAGCTCGTCGGGCAGGCGAAAGGCCAGGTCCAGAAAGCGGCTGTTGACGGAACGGATCTCCAGGCCCAGGCGGCGGGCGGGGCGGGGCGCTTCGCCATCGGCGCTGGGGGCGGCCTGTTGCACGCTGGCGTATCCGGTCATGCTGTGAAGGGGCATGGTGTGTTCCGTGGGGCAAAAAAGAAGAGGGCCGATTATCCCGTGTCTGCCGCGTTTTCTGGAGGCGCCTTGCGGGCCCACAATACGGTCCGCACCGATTTCAGACCCCACGCGAGCCCCCCATGACCCAGCCCTCCCGCCCCGGCGACCGCGCCGCCGACCAGTTGCGCACCGTGCGCATTCAGCGCAACTACACCATGCACGCCGAAGGCTCGGTGCTGATCGCTATGGGCCACACCCAGGTGCTGTGCACCGCCACCGTCGAAGAGAAAGTCCCCCCCCACCAGCGCGGCACCGGTGAAGGCTGGGTGACGGCCGAATACGGCATGCTGCCCCGCGCCACCCACCGCCGCAGCGACCGCGAGGCTGCGCGCGGCAAGCAAAGCGGGCGCACGCAGGAAATCCAGCGCCTGATCGGCCGCTCGCTGCGCGCCGTGTTTGACCTGAAAGCCCTGGGCGAGCGCACCATCGTGCTCGATTGCGACGTGCTGCAGGCCGATGGTGGCACCCGCTGTGCCGCCATCACTGGCGCCTGGGTGGCGGCGCACGATGCCGTGCAGCACCTGATCGCGAGCGGCAAGCTCAGCCAGTCGCCGTTGCGCGAACCGGTGGCCGCCGTGTCGGTGGGCATCGTGCAGGGCCAGCCCGTGCTGGACCTCGAATACGCCGAAGACGTGGGCTGCGACACCGACATGAACGTAGTGATGACCGGCGCCGGCCGCTTTGTCGAGGTGCAGGGCACGGCCGAGGGCGTGGCGTTTTCGCGGCACGAACTCGACCGCCTGCTCGCCCTGGCCGAAAAAGGCATTGCTGAGCTGATGCTGTTGCAGCAGCAGGCGCTTGCATAATAATCAAAATTGATAGCTATTACCGCTTGTATCCATTGGCTTTGAGGCCATTTTGACCATGAAACTTGTTTTGGCATCCAACAACCGCGGCAAGCTCGCCGAGCTGCAGGACATGCTGGCCCCGCTGGGGGTCGAACTGGTGC
>CAZQXQ010000176.1:0-5817 GCA_964597235.1 uncultured Burkholderiaceae bacterium
ATGGCCGCTTCGTCGTGCGCAAGCCGCGAGCCCTTCACCGCGTGGGCTTTGCCGGTGGCTCGGGCATCACGCCCATCCTGTCGATCGCCGCCAGCACGCTGGAGGAGCAGCCCGAATCCAAGTTCACCCTGGTCTATGGCAACCGCAACATGGCCACGATCATGTTCAACGAAGCGCTGCAGGACCTCAAGGACCGCTATGCCGACCGCTTCACCATGATCCACATCCTGTCCAACCAAGCCCAGGAAGTGGACCTGCTGCAGGGGCTGGTCAATGGCGACAAGGTGCGCGCGCTGATCGACACCTTACTGCCCGTCAAAAGCATGGACGAGGTTTTCATCTGCGGTCCCGAGCCCATGATGGACGCCACCGAAAAGGCCTTGATTGAGGCCGGTGTGCCCGCCAACCGGGTGTACACCGAACGCTTCGGCTCTGGCGCCCCCCCCGCCGGCGCAGCGACGGCCAGCGCCGAAGCCCCCAAGGCCCCGGCCAGCGACAAAACCATCCGGCTCACCGTGGTGCTGGACGGCAAGGAGCACCAGATGGCCATGGCCCCGAACGAGCATGTGCTGGACGTGGCGCTGGACGCCGGCCTGGACCTGCCCTTCTCCTGCAAGGCCGGCGTGTGCTGCACCTGCCGCGCCAAAGTGCTGTGCGGCGAGGTGGCCATGGACAAGAACTACACACTGGAAGCCGACGAGATGGCCCAGGGCTTCGTGCTGAGCTGCCAAGCCCGGGCCACCAGCCCTGAACTCACCGTGAGCTTCGACGATCGCTGACGGCCCTGGCGACGGGCACGCCCTATGCAAAAAACCCGTCCAAAAACGGGTTTTTTGCTATTGAATCCATAGCTATTACCGCTGGATTCCATTGGCCTGGAGGCCAAAAACAGTCAAATTCTTAGTGCAGGCCTTCAGAACGGCATCTTGGGCATGCCGCCGCCCATCAGGCCCTTCATGCCACCGAGCTTTTTCATCATCTTCATCAGTCCGCCGCCCTTCATCTGCTTCATCATGGCCTGCATCTGCTCGAACTCCTTGAGCAGGCGGTTGACCTCGAAGACCTGCACGCCCGCGCCAGCGGCGATGCGCTTCTTGCGCGTGGCCTTGATCAGCTCGGGCTTGCGGCGCTCCAGCGGGGTCATGCTGCAGATGATGCCTTCCTTGCGGCGGATGTCCTTCTCGGCCTTGTCCATGTCCACCGCGCCGGCCTTGGCCGTCAATTGGCTGGGCAGCTTGTCCATCAGGCTGGACAACCCGCCCATCTGCTTCATCTGCTGCAGCTGGCCCAGGAAGTCGTTCAAATCGAAGCCGTCGCCGCTCTTGACCTTGGCGGCCAGCTTTTGCGCGGCCTCCATGTCCACGCCGGCGGCCACCTGCTCGACCAGCGCGACGATGTCGCCCATGCCCAGGATGCGGCCGGCGTGGCGCTCGGCGTCGAACACTTCCAGCCCATCGATCTTTTCGGACACGCCGGCGAACTTGATCGGCGCGCCGGTGACCTGCCGCACCGACAGCGCCGCACCACCACGCGAGTCGCCGTCGAGCTTGGTCAGCACGATGCCGGTCAGCGGCAGCGCTTCCTTGAAGGCTTTGGCGGTGTTGATCGCATCCTGACCCTGCATGGCATCGACCACGAACAAGGTCTCCACCGGGTTCAGCGCGGCATGCAGTTCCTGGATCTCGCGCATCAGCGCTTCGTCGATGGCCAGGCGGCCGGCGGTGTCCACCAGCAGCACATCAAAGTAATGCTTCTTCGCGTGGTCCAGCGCCGCCCGGGCGATGTCCAACGGCTTCTGGTCTGGCGTGCTGGGGAACCATTCGGCGCCCGCCTGCTTGGTCACCGTCTTGAGCTGCTCGATGGCCGCCGGGCGATAGACGTCACCCGAGACGGTGAGCACCTTCTTCTTGCGCTTTTCGATCAGGTGCTTGGCCAATTTGGCGGTGGTGGTGGTCTTGCCCGCGCCCTGCAGGCCAGCCATCAGGATCACGGCGGGTGGCTGCGCGGCCAGATTGATGTCGGCCACGCCCTCGCCCATGGTGGCAGCGAGTTCCTTGTTGACGATGCCCACGAGGGCCTGGCCCGGCTTGAGCGAGCCCAGCACCTCCTGACCGAGGGCCTTTTCCTTGACGCGGGCGATGAAGTCGCGCACCACGGGCAGGGCCACGTCGGCTTCGAGCAGGGCCATGCGCACCTCGCGCAGCATGTCCGTCACGTTCGATTCGGTGATGCGGGCCTGGCCGCGCATCTCTTTGACCAGGCGCGTGAGTTTGTCGGTAAGGGCGGAGGCCATAAGCAAGGAAACAGTGAAGGAATCGGAGGGCGAGGGGTGCGCGATTTCAGCGGTGCTGCGGGGCCTACACGGGGCATGGCGCCAGAGGCAAGCGGCTAAACTGCGGGCCATGATTTTACCCAGCGCTTCTCCCGCCGGCAGCGTTCTGCCGCTGGCTGCAGTGGCAGCCTATGTGGCTTCCGTGATGGCGGCGGGCCGGCTGTCTTCCCTGCGCGGGCGCAGCTTGCTCTGGCTGGCCTGGCTGCTGCATGGCGCCTTGCTGGCGCTGGGCCTGGGCAGCGAGCAGCCCCGTTTTGGCTTTGCACCCGCGTTGTCGATGACGGCCTGGCTGGTGCTCACGGTGTATGTGCTGGAGCAGCGCCATTTCCCGCAGTTGCAGCTGCGCTGGCCGCTGGCCGCGCTGGGCGGCGGCGCCATGGTGCTGGCCTGGGCCTTTCCTGGGCAGGCGCTGCACGCCCGGGCCTCGGCCTGGCTGCCACTGCACTTGGCGCTGGGCATCGCCTGTTATGGGCTGTTTGCTGCGGCCGTGGTCCACGCCTGGCTGATGGGCCGTACCGACCGGCTGATGCGCAAGGGTACCCCGGCGCAGGGCAGCCTGCCGCTGCTGACGCTGGAGCGGCTGACCTTCCGCTTCGTCACCGCCGGTTTCGTGCTGCTGACGGCCGCCCTGCTGGCCGGCATGCTGTTTGGCGAAGTCCTGTACGACCGACCCTGGCGCTGGGACCACAAGGCGGTGTTCTCGCTGCTGTCTTGGCTGACCTTCGCCGCACTGCTGCTGGGGCGACTGCGCTTTGGCTGGCGGGGCCGCAGCGCCGCGCGGGTGCTGTATGTGGGCGCGGGTCTGCTGCTGCTGGCCTATGCTGGCACCCGCTTTGTCGCCGAAGTGGTGCTGGGGCGCGGTGCATGAAGTACCTGGTCCTGCTTGCGGTGCTGGCCGTCGTGCTGGGGGTGTGGCGCAGTCGCCAGACCAAGTCGGAGTCCGGATCTGGGTCCGAATCACCCGTCCGCCCCGCCCCACGCCCGCCCACACCGCCCCTGCCGCAAGAGATGGTGGCCTGCGCCCACTGCGGCCTCCACCTGCCGCGTGCCGAGGCGCTGGCCGAAGCCGGCCATTTTTATTGCACCCGAGAGCACCAAGGCCTTGGTCCACGCTGACACCCTCCACCCCTGGCAAGACGGTGGTTGGCATGCGGCCGCACAGCGTCTGCCATCCCCGAACTTCGGCCCCCGTCCTCATGGCGCTGTGATCGACCTGCTGGTGCTGCATTCGATCAGCCTGCCGCCCGGGCAGTACGGCACCGGCGCGGTGCAGGCGCTGTTCACGAACCAGCTGGACTGGGACGCCCACCCCTATTACCAGGGCATCCGGGGGCTGGAGGTGTCGGCGCATTTCTTCATCGAGCGCGACGGCCGGCTCTGGCAGTTCGTGGACTGCGATGCCCGCGCCTGGCACGCCGGCATCTCCTGCTACCGGGGCCGCGAGCGCTGCAACGACGACTCCATCGGCGTCGAGTTGGAAGGGCTGGAAGGCCAGACCTTCGAAGCGGCCCAGTACGCCACGCTGGTCTGGCTCTGCCAGGACTTGGCGCAGCGCTACCCGCTGCAGCATGTGGCCGGACACGAGCATGTGGCCCCTGGCCGCAAGCAGGACCCGGGCCCGGGTTTTGACTGGCAGCGGCTGCGGCAAGACCTGGGCTGGCCCGTGGCCTGCTTCTCACATCAAAATTCATAGCAACTTCCGGTGATAAACAAAGGGCTAAAGCCTGATTTACCCCCTAAAACCTCGGTGGAATGCGGATTTCCCGGGCAAAAGCCCCCAAGACCCGCACGGGGCCTGGATTGCGACGACAATCCCGTTCCCCCATGCGGTCTGCAGGGCACAAACGCGGGTCCGGACCGCATGGCGTCATGCAGTTGAAACACTAGGGGTAGTGTTTTACAATCAGCCCAGACACTACCGGTAGTGTTTTCAGCATTTTCAGTTGCCCGTACGACCTCCGCTACGGGCCTCCTTCCAGCCCTCGCCCACCGGCGCCCGCAACCGTCCCGACCCACAAGACCCATGCACACGGCAACCCAATCCCCCGGCACGTCCGCTTTTGGCATTTCCCAAGCCACTCCCACCCCCGAGCAAGCCGGGTTGCAGTCCATTGACTGGACGCATTACCAGATCATTCGCCGCAATGGCGCCGTGGTCTCCTTCGAGCCGAGCAAGATCGCCGTGGCCATGATGAAGGCCTTCTTGGCGGTGCACGGCACCCAGGGCGCGGCCTCGGCCAGCGTGCGCGAAGTGGTGGACGAGCTGACCCAGGGCGTGGTGCGCGCTTTGGTGCGCTCCCGCCCCAACGGCGGCACCTTCCACATTGAAGACGTGCAGGACCAGGTCGAGCTCGGCCTGATGCGCGGCGGCCACCACGAAGTCGCCCGCGCCTATGTGCTGTACCGTGAGCGCCGCGCCCAGGAGCGGGCCCAGCAAGCGGTCCCGGCAGTGCCCGCCACCCCCATCCTGCATGTGGAAGACGGTGGCCGGCGCGTGCCGCTCAACGAAGCCGCGCTGCGCAGCCTGATCGCCAGTGCCTGTGCCAACCTGGGCAGCGAAGTCCAGGCCGAGCCCATTCTGGCCGAAACACTGCGCAACCTCTACGACGGTGTGCCGCTGGAAGAGGTTTACAAGGCCGCCATCCTGGCCGCCCGCACGCTGATCGAAAAAGACCCCGGCTACACCCACGCCACCGCCCGCCTGCTGCTGCACACGATTGCCAAGGAAGTGCTGGGCCAGGAAGTCACCCTGGCGGACATGGCCGGCCAGTACGCCCGCTATTTCCCGACCTTCATCCAGAAGGGTGTGGACAACGAATTGCTCGACCCCCGCCTGCTGACGTTTGACCTGCAGCGCCTGGGCCAGGCCCTCAAGGCCGAGCGCGACCTGCAATTCGACTACCTGGGCTTGCAAACCCTGTACGACCGCTACTTCCTGCACGTGCGCAAGACCCGCATTGAGCTGCCACAAGCGTTCTTCATGCGCGTGGCTATGGGTCTGGCGCTGAACGAATCCGACCGCGAGGCGCGCGCCATCGAGTTCTACGAAGTCCTGTCGTCCTTCGACTTCATGAGCAGCACGCCCACGCTGTTCAACAGCGGCACGCTGCGCTCGCAGCTGTCGAGCTGCTACCTGACCACTGTGCCCGACGACCTGGATGGCATCTACGAATCCATCAAGGAAAACGCGCTGCTGAGCAAGTTCGCTGGCGGCCTGGGCAACGACTGGACGCGCGTGCGCGCTCTGGGTAGCCACATCAAGGGCACCAATGGTGAATCGCAGGGCGTGGTCCCCTTCCTGAAGGTGGTCAACGACACCGCCGTGGCCGTCAACCAGGGTGGCAAGCGCAAGGGCGCCGTCTGCACCTACCTGGAAACCTGGCACCTGGACATCGAGGAATTCCTGGAGCTGCGCAAGAACACCGGCGACGACCGCCGCCGCACCCACGACATGAACACGGCGAACTGGATTCCCGACCTGTTCA
>CAZQXQ010000177.1:0-5805 GCA_964597235.1 uncultured Burkholderiaceae bacterium
TATGGTGCGGCTGGCAGGAATCGAACCCACGACCCCTTGGTTCGTAGCCAAGTACTCTATCCAGCTGAGCTACAGCCGCAAACTTAACTGAATTTTTGAATTTCAACTAAGCGAATAACGTTATTGTAATGCAAGAAAACCGTTTTTTCTACAATTTTCAAACATTTTGCATATTTTTGAAATTTGCAGTGAGACTGCTATCTCCAAAAACACACTTACGCACCCAACGTTGTTTTGGCGGAGAGGGAGGGATTCGAACCCTCGGTGATGTTGCCACCACGCCTGATTTCGAGTCAGGTACATTCGACCACTCTGCCACCTCTCCTGTGCGCCGAAGCCCGCGATTGTAGCAGGACTTCGGCCACTGCGTCCAGACAGGCACGGCAGTGCCTCGCCATCCAGGTCAGGGCGCCAGGCGCTCCAGCCCTCCCAGGTAGGGACGCAGCACTTCCGGCACGGTAATGGAGCCATCGGCATTCTGGTAGTTCTCCAGCACCGCCACCAGGGTTCGGCCGACGGCCAAGCCAGAGCCATTGAGCGTGTGTACCAGTTCGTTCTTGCCCTGGGCATTCTTGAACCGGGCCTGCAGGCGACGGGCCTGAAAGGCCTCGCAGTTGCTGACCGAGCTGATCTCGCGGTAGGTGTTTTGCGCGGGCAGCCAGACTTCCAGGTCGTAGGTCTTGGCCGCGCCAAAGCCCATGTCGCCGGTGCACAGGCTCATCACGCGGTACGGCAGGCCCAGCTTTTGCAGGATGGCCTCGGCGTGGCCGGTCATGGCTTCCAGCGGCTGCACGCATCCTGTTGGCTTCAAGCGGCGTGAAGCCGATGACGGTTCAGCCCATGAGGCCGGTTTCGCCTGGTCCACACTCGTACAACAGTGAGACTCTCACACGTGGATACGAAGCTCTGACAGCTCGAGTGATCTTCAACGAGCGGCAAGAAGCCGTTGTGCGAGTGGTGCTGGAGCGCACAGCCTACGTCTCCAAGACCGGCCAGGTCAAAGAGACCTTGGTTTTCTACTCCGTCTACGAAGTTGCACGTCGACGGCAGAGTCCATGAAGTGTGACCTGCGCCTTAGACCGAGGCAACCCTGAACCTTGACAGCTGACGCTGCCCCTTTCGGACAGCTAACCAAAGCTGTCCTTCTCGCCAAGTGTTGCTCCTGTGGCGAACCCAAGAAACTGCCTAGGAACTCGAGGGCGCAAGTCACACATTTAGAGTTTATAAGAGAAGCGGATGTTCGAGTCCTGATGATGCCTCTGCGACCGATTTGCGGCGTCAAATCGATGAGGGCGGAAGACAACTTTGGGTCGACATTGTGAGTTCGGTCCTTCGAGCAGCTGACATTCGACCGTGAGTTGGCGGAGCTACCTGCGGACTGCCACGCTGGATGACTGCAGTCCCCTCGATACCGGTAGTTGAGGCCGCCTCGCTGCCGGGTGAGCCGATGACGGCTTCGGGCCAGGCACCGTGAACCCAGCTCCTGGGCGCGACCGACGGCAATCGCTGCATTTCTGCCCCTCATCCAATCTTGCCGAACAACTGCCTTGAGTCGCGAGCAGCAGCCCACTATCAGAAGCACACCCCACCTCACAACCCTCAAGCCCGACAAGGAATCGCCGCCTACCTCGGGCATCTACCCTGCAAACTACCCTTCAGTAGAGTGCGTCCAGCAGCGAAGCTATATTGGTAGCCCCACTGGAGTTGACCCGTTTTCACGGACACCTTACCGTTCATCAACAAGGAGTCCGAAATGCCCACCCCCAAGCCGCCATACCCGGCTCAATTCCGTCAACAAATCGTCGAGCTCGTTCAGGCCGGGCGCAAGCCCAGCGAATTGGCCAAAGAATTTGGCTGCCACACCACCTCCATCCTCACCTGGGTGCGAAAGGCTGGCTTGGCCGCATGCGTGGATGCCTCCTCTGGGAGTGGCACGCCCTTGAGCGCTGCTGAACGCCAGGAGCTCATTGAGCTGCGCCGCAAATTCAAACAGGTTCAGATGGAAAGAGACATCTTGGCAAAGGCTACGGCCTGGTTTGCCAACAACGGCGCGCAGACGTCCACACCGTCTACGCGCTGATTGCTGCCAACCAGGCCGACTTTCCTGTCAAAACCATGTGCCGCACCCTACAGGTCTCCAGCAGCGGCTTTTATGACTGGCGAGGCCGTGGGCCCTCTGCCCGGGCTTTGGCCAATCAGGCCCTGAGTGAGCAAATCCGTGAGGTGTTCATGGCCAGCGATGAAACCTATGGCATGCCCCGTGTACGGGCTGAACTGCGTGAAGCGGGGGTGGTGGCTAGCCGCAAGCGAATCGCCCACCTCATGCGCCAGGGCCACATGCGTGGCGTCAGCCGCCGCAGGGGCTATGTCGTGACCACTGAGCGTGACCAACGCCATCGAGCTGCACCAGACTTGGTCAATCGCCAGTTCGTGGCCAGTGACATCAACGAGTTGTGGGTGGCGGACATGACCTACATCCCCACCTGGGCAGGCTTCATTTACTTGGCCGTGGTGCTCGATGTCTACAGCCGTAAGGTGGTGGGCTGGGCGTTTGGCGAACGCATGAGCGCAGACTTGGTGGTCACGGCCCTGAACATGGCGCTGCACACCCGAAAGCCTGGTTCGGTAATTCACCACTCAGACCAGGGGAGCCAGTACACCAGCCTGGCCTTTGGCAAAAGGTGCCAGGAAATGGGTGTACGTCCTTCCATGGGCAGTGTGGGAGATGCCTATGACAACGCCATGGCCGAGAGCTTCTTTGCCAGTCTGGAGTGTGAGCTCATTGCCCGGCGCAATTGGAAGACCAAGTCCGAGGCGCGTACTGCTGTCTTCACCTGGATTGAAGCTTGGTACAACCCACGGCGACGGCATTCAGCCCTGGGCCAGATCTCGCCCAACAACTTTGAAAGGAAGCATCAGCAAAGCAAACAAAGTCAGACAGAATCACCTGAAAACCAGACTCTGTAGAGAGTCATCAAACTGTCCGTCAAAACGGGGTAAGTCCAACTCCAGACAGGCGAACGGAATGCTCTTGCCGATGCCCTCGGTGAGTTGCTGCAGCAGCGTTCGAAACCGCTTACCCAGTCGCTCATCCTTGAACGCGGAGGTTGCCACTCCCGATGCTGATCGGCTATGCACCCGTCTCGACGCAGGACCAGAACCTGGAGTTGCAGCTCGAAGCGTTAAGGGAGGCGGGCTGCCAGAAGGTCTTCGAGGACCAGGTCAGCGGCACGCGAGCCAAGCGTCCCGGCCTGGCCAAGGCACGGGAAATACTGCGCGAGGGCGACACGCTGGTGGTGTGGAAGCTCGACCGCCTGGGCCGTAGCGTCAAGCAGTTGGTCGATCTGGTGGGCGACTTACAGCAGCAGGGCGTGCAGTTCAAGAGCCTGACAGACGCGATTGACACGGGCACGCCGTCAGGCCGGTTCTTCTTTCACGTGATGGCCAGCTTGGCTGAGATGGAGCGGGATCTGATCGCCGAGCGCACCCGCGCCGGTCTGGAAATGGCCCGTCAGCTCGGCCGTAAAGGGGGGGCGAAAACCCAAGATGACCGAGAGCAAGATAGCGTTGGCCAGGAGGTTGCTGGACAGTAGCATGCCGCCCAGAGAGGTGGCACAGAACCTCGGTGTCTCGGTTCCGACGCTGTATCGCTGGCTGCCGGCCTCTGGCTCAGCGCGGGTTTAACGTACTTTGCGATCCGAATTCTGAGACGATCCCTTGCAGTGCGAAACGGCCGCTGGCCTCGATCAGTTCTCGGGTACGGGTGGATTTGTCCAGTACCACCGTGACCTTCGGTGCATCGCCGTAGTCGAGCACACCGGCCCAGGCCGCGGCCATCACGTTGTCCACGCCGTTATGCCGGGCCGAGACCAGAACGGTGGGGCCGTGGTTCATCAGGCGGTAGCACTTGTCCAAGGGAACGGGGGTGAAGTGATCGGGGTGGGTATTCATCGTGGTCATGGCCGGAACTTTAGCGCTTGGGTTTCAGGAGAGGTAAGGCCTGATTCCCCGATGCCGTAGCCTGGAAGTGGGGGGGCGCTTCGTATCCACTTTAAAGGGGCAACCTCATATCCCGGTTCCGAAGAATTCAAAATCGAAGCGCCCAAACAATTCACGCAGCAAGGTCATCGGGTGGCCTATGTGCCTGACTGAAGTCCGTCGCATAACTCAGTGTTGCGACGACAGGTTGAATTCGCTGTTCTCAGAATGCATCATGTTGACGTAAAAAGCCTAAAGATAGCCGAGAGCCACCTCACAGGCTGATTACTGAGGCAGTTTGTCCGTTGGTTTTTACAAAGAAATATCTGTAAGGCAAAATTATTAGCCACAGATAAAAATGGATACCATGAGCCGCCCTGACCTTTACCACCGCACCGACTACGCCCATGACATGGCCAAACAATTGCTGCAGCCCAGCGCCTTGCAGCTGCAAGTGCGTTCGGGTGTGTTTCTATCGGGCATCCGGCGGATTGGCAAAACCACATTCCTCCGCCAAGACCTGATCCCCGCCCTGGAGGCGATGGGCGCCCTGGTGGTCTATGTCGATCTGTGGGTAGATCGCAGTAAAAGCCCTGCTGCCTTGGTGCATGAAGCGGTGCGAACCACCTTGGCGCAGTTGGCCACCCCTGGCACCGGGCTGCTGGCCAGGTTCAAGGGGCTGAATGTGGGTGCGGCGGGTTTCAGCTTTGGTTTCCAGGTCGATACCGTGGGCAAAGACGGTGGCGCGACGTTGGCGCAGGTGTTCACCGAACTGGTGGATAAGGTGCAAACCAGCGTGGTGTTGATCGTGGACGAGGTGCAGCAGTCCCTGGGCACCGAGGAAGGCAGCAACCTGCTGTACGCGCTCAAGGCAGCGCGTGATGCGGTCAATACACGCCCTGGCACACCGGGTTATCTGCTGTTCGTAGGCACCGGTTCACACAAGTCCCTGGTGACCGACATGGCGACCCGGCGCTCACAACCCTTTGCCGGGGCGGTATCCACCGCCTATGAGCCTTTGGGGTCAGAGTTCGTGCGTTGGAAATGCGAGCAACTGCAGGCCATTGCCGGTATCAAGCTCCCCACGGAAAGCGTCATGTGGGAAGGTTTTTTGGCGCTTGGTCAGCGCCCGGAGGAATTGCAAAATGCCCTCATCCAGCTGCAGACCCGCCCTGAACCGCCTGATTTGGCGTTTCCCATCATTTGCAGCACTCTAGCTTCTGCTGCGGCAGAAGTTGAGTTGGCTTCCCTCGAAAACCTAGGTGTCTTGGCCCAGGCCATTTTTGACCGGATTGCCCAAGGCAGCGAAGCCGGTGAATCCAGGCTGTTTTCTGCTGAGGCAATCAGCAGTTATTCCGAGCAGATCGGAATGGCAGTAGACATACCGCAAGTGCAGAACATGATGGACCGCATGATCAGTGCCAATTTGATTCACCGGCAAGCCCACGGTGTGTACGCGGTGTCCGACCCGTTTGTGCGACAGGTGTGGCGTCAACGCACAGCTTTGAGAATTTAGGTTCCGTGAGGGACGCAACACGCAATACTCAACCGCATCATCCACCGCTGAGTTCAATTTTAATTGGCAAGAATCTCGTTCAAGCGGTCTCAGGCGCTGGCCAGCTGTTTGTACATGCTAACCGACAAGCGCGAAGTGACCTTGCCCCTGTTCCGTGTAGTTCTTAGCCCAACGATTACGCGGCCTTTTTGCGCTGTGCCTCGTACCAGCGTTGCTCATACGTAAGCGCGCGGGGATCCCATCTTGAACGGCGTGCTTGAACACAGCAACATCGTGTCCACACAACTGCTACGTGGACACGATGCTCAACG
>CAZQXQ010000178.1:0-5799 GCA_964597235.1 uncultured Burkholderiaceae bacterium
GGATGTCGGGCTGGGTCTTTGATGTGACCGGCAGCTACCAGGCGGCGTTTTTCAACGGCATCGCCTGGAACCTGCTGAACCTGAGCATTGCCGGATGGCTGTTCTGGCGGGTGCGGGGCCAGGGCCGTTCCATCCAGCTGCGCACCGCGGGCTGAACCCGAGGCTGCCCGACAATCGGGCTCGCCCTTCACGGCCCAGGCCTTCTGTCCCTTCCTACCGTTTTGCCCATGCTGCTGCGCATCGTTGCCATCCTGTTTCCCATGTTCGCCATCACCGCCCTGGGCTTTTGGGTGGGACGGCGCAGCCGCCCCGACCTCAGCCACGCCAACAAGCTGAACATGGACGTGTTCGTGCCGGCGCTGGTGTTTGGCGCCATGGTCAGCAAGGATTTCCGCATCGCTGAATACCTGCCCCTGGCCGGGGCCACCGCCTTCATGATGGTGGGCGCGGGCATCGTGGGCTGGCTGGCGGCGAAGGCGCTGGGCATGCAGCCCAAGACCCTGGTGCCGCCGATGATGTTCAACAACTGCGGCAACCTGGGCCTGCCGCTGGCCGTGCTGGCCTTTGGCGATGCGGCGCTGGCACCAGCCGTGGTGATCTTTCTGGTGTCGAACCTGATGCACTTCTCGTTTGGCGCCTGGCTGCTGGACCACCACACAAGGCTGATGACGGTCTGGCGCTCGCCCGTCATCCTGGCCACGCTGGCGGGCCTGGCCGTGGGCCTGGCGGGCATCGAGGTCTGGCCGCCGCTACTGATGGCGGTGAAGATGGTGGGCGACATCTCCATCCCGCTGATGCTGTTCGCATTGGGGGTGCGCCTGGCGGACTCCAAAATCACCGCCGTCGGTTTTGGGCTGTTTGGCGCCACGTTGCGCCCGGTGGTCGGCCTGGCGCTGTCCTGGATGGTGCTGCAGGTGCTGGACCTGCCCGCGCGCGAGCAGGCGCTGGTACTGGTGTTTGGCGCCCTGCCCCCGGCGGTGCTGAACTACATGTTTGCCGAGCGCTACCAGCAGGAGCCGGACAAGGTGGCCTCCATGGTGCTGATCGGTAACGTGGCCGCAGTGGTGTTCCTGCCGATTGCGCTGGCGCTGGCCCTGGATTGACCACGGATGAAAACTTCAAGCCTTTTTAGCCTCTAGTCCTTTAAATAAGGGCGGTGGTAGCTCTTATTTCAATAGCAAAACTCAAGCTTGCTGTCCCGTGGCTGGCATCACGCAATTGCGGCCGGCGGCCTTGGCGGCGTAGAGCTGTGCATCGGCCTCGCGCACAGCGGCTTCGGCATTGGGCTGGTCGCGGTCGGCCTGGGCCACACCAATGCTCACCGTGACCGGACAGGATGGGGTGGCCGCCAGGGTGTAGGCCTGCACCGCCGCGCGCAGCTTCTCGGCCACATGGCAGGCCTCGGCCAGCGTCGTATCGGGCAACAGCGCCAGGAACTCCTCGCCACCAAAGCGCGCCACAAAGTCGGTGATGCGCAAAGTGCGCTCCAAAGCCTGAGCCACCTGCTGCAAGACCTGGTCACCCATGGTGTGGCCATAGGTGTCGTTGACCTGTTTGAAGTGGTCGATGTCGGCCATCAACACGGCATAGGGCATGCCCGTGCGCTGCAGGCGACCAAATTCTGCGTGCAGGCGCTCATCGGCCACCCGTCGATTGGCCAAACCTGTCAAGGCATCGTGCTGGGCCAAGTGACGCAGGGCCTCGTTGGCCTGCACCAGTGCGGCAGTGCGCTCGGCCACCTGGGTTTCGAGTGCGCTGTTGAGCTGCAGCACCCGCTGTTCGCTGGCTTGCTGCGCCTGCTGGCTGGTCTGCACGGCGCGGGCAATGCGGCGCACCCGCAGCACCAGCACCAGGCTCACCAGCGCAATCAGGCCGACCACCAGCACCAGGCAGCCGCCCACCAACTGGTTACGCCGAGCGACGAAGGCATCGCGGTTTTTCAGCAGCGCCAGCGAGGCCACCGTCCGGCCAGCGTGGTCTTGCAAGGGCAGAAAGCCCACCGCCCACAGCGATCCCTGGTGGCGCACTTCGGCCACCTCGGGGCCCTGGCCCTGCACAAACGCCTCCCAGGCGGGAAAAACGGTGGGGGGCACGCTCGCCATGGTCTGATTGAGCAAGGCCAGTTGGGGATGGTCCTCCCACTGCCCCGGGAAACCAAACACCCGCTGCCCCACGGCAAACGACGCCGCATTGCTCATGGGCTTGTGCACGGCGGCAAGCGCTTCCAGCCCCAGGATGTCGTGGATGCTGGCAGCAAACCAGCCCAGTTCGGCACCGAACTCGATGTAGCCCAGCAATTCGCCATTCACGCGCCACGGCAGCACATGCCGCAGGGTGAGGCTGGCCATGGAGCCCAGCTCCACCCCGCTCACTCCGTCGCTGCTGGCGACGGCCTCCTGAAAAGTCTTGCGACGGATCAAGTCGCCCCGGTCGGCGGGGCTGTGCACGCGCAGCAGCACCCGCTGGTCAGGGGCGATGAAATACCAGTGTCCGATTCCAAAGCGCTTGAGCAACTGCGCAAACACAGGTTGTGCTTGGGCCAGCAGGGCCTGCGGATCGCGTTGGCGCATGGCGTTTTGCAGGACGGGGTCAGCCGCCGCTTGCGCAGCCGCCCATTCGAGCTGGGCCGCCGTGTCGCGGTGCAGGTGGTTCCAGACCTGCAGGGATCGCCGCAGGGTGGCCTGCCGGTCGTGGTGGTCCTGCCAGTTCAGATAGGCATAAAAACCAGCGACCAAGAGCAGCGCCACCGTAGCCAAGGCAGCCACCGTGGGCCAGACGATCTGGCGCTCAAAACGTGGGGGATGATGGTAGATTGGGTTCACCCCGAGATCATGCAACATCTCACCAGAGCGTTAAGGTTCGGCACCAGGACGAACGTCCCCCGTCAAAACGGCGCCGCCAGGGGGTGGGTGTCCACCGGCGCCTCGGCTGGACCGGTGACCACGCCATCCGAGAGAGTCCGCACCGGCGCTGCCGAAGCGGTGGGAGTCGCCCCAGCCCCCGGGCCCTCAGCCTCGCCACCCAGCGCTTCGACCAGGTCGGGCAGAAAGCGGACCAACTCCCCGGTGGCAATCGCCACATCGGCATCGAAACCGCCGTCGTCGCTCGACTGGCCGTCCATCACCGCGTCCAAAAGGGCGAGCTTCTTGATCTGCAGGCCCTCGGTCAGCAAGAAGGACACGCGATCGTCCCAGCTCATCGCCAGCTTGGTAGGCAGCTTGCCGGCGGCAATGTGGGCCTGCACTTCCTCGATGTCCAGCGGGTGGCGGGCGTAGCGGACCACGGCCTTGGATTCGTCGGCGCTTTTGAGCTCGCATTCGCGGTCGATCGTGAAGCCGGGCGGGGCTTCCTGCGTGGCCAACCAGTGCGCCATCGCAGCAGCAGCCGAGGTCTGGGTGTTGAGCAGCGCCAGCGACAGGCCAGGCAGCGCCTCGACCAGCAGGCTCACGATCTCGTCCGCCCGCGCCTGGCCGGAGGTGTCCAGCACCAGCCAGCGGGCGGCGGGGTCAATCCACACCCAGGTCGATCCCAGTTTGGTGAAGGCCATGGGCAACAGGTCCAGCTTGGCCTCGTCCTTGAGCTCGCGGGTTTCCTTCTTGCCAGGCTTACGGCCGGTGCTGGCCTCGATCTGGGCGGCTTTTTCCTGCACCTTGCGGGCCAGCACCGAGCCGGGCAGCACCTTGCTCTCGGCCATGAAGCGCAGGATCCATTGCCCGCCCACCGATTCGGCCAGCGGACCGTGGGCCTCGCCACGCGGCGGCACCCAGCCCCAGGATTTTTCCTGCGTGGCCCCGCAGGGCAGAAACGGGGTCTTGGCCAATGCGGCCTCCACTTGGTCCAGACCCATCTGCCATTCCGGTGCGATCCGGTACACGATCAAATTCTTGAACATGCCATCCCTTTGTGTCTGTTGATATTCACCGAACTTTACACAGGCGGTGCATTGCCTCATGCGGCAGAAACAGAATCGGCGCACACTGGCTTCCACACCGTGGGGCTGGACACCAAGTTCGGACCCGCGTTGAAGACCGCACCCCTGAATTTTTTTGTAAGGAGCACCTGATGCACATCCGCACTTTCACTCTCGCCACCCGTCTGAGCGCCGTTGGCGCCCTCTGCGCTGCACTGGCCCTGCCCAGCCTGGCGCAACCTTCCGCGCCTGCGGACACCGTAAGCCGCCCCGCCCCCATGCAGCCCCAAGGCATGATGGGCCACGGTCACGGTCACAGTCATGGCGGTCATGACCATGCCGGTCACCACGGTAAGCATGATGGCAAACACCACGGACATTCGGCCGAAGAGCGCGCCAAGCGCCATGCTGCCCACGCGGCCGCCATCAAGCAAAAGTTGCAATTGACGCCTGCCCAGGAAAGCGCCTGGACCACCTTCACCACGGCCATGCAGCCTGGCACCCGCCCAGCCATGCCCGACCGCGCCGAACTGGCCAAGCTGAGCACACCCGAACGCCTGGACCGCATGCGCGCTGTGCATGCCCAGCATGGCACCGAGATGGATCGCCGGGCCGAAGCCGTCAAGACCTTCTATGCCACCCTGACCCCGGAGCAGCAAAAGACCTTTGATGCCGAAACGGCACAACACTTTGGCCGCTACGGTATGGGTCATGACAAACATTCCCGTTGACTTTTCCGTGACGTGAAGCGCGGCCTGGTGCCCCTGCACCAGGCACTGCAGCAGCAGGAATCTCCCGGCATCGCATCGCGATGCCGGGTTTTTTTACGCATGAAAGACGAAAAAACCCCGCCCCAAGGGTTGTGGACAAGTTTGGGAGTTATTCAAAGAACAAGTCGGACTTACCCACAGACCCAGACGTTTCGCGAAAGTTGTTGTCACTGAGTCCCGTTTTTTCCATCGAGACGGACCACAGCATTTGAAGCAGCGCAAGTCATTGAAAAAACAGGGAGAAGACGACTTATCCACAAACAAAGGCTCGCTCTACTACTATGACTAATTTAAAAAAACAGTTGTAGTGGAATAAGAACAACCGTGTTTGCGCGGCACAAAACCGGCGCGGTGATCACCATGGTTGGTCAAACCGCTCAGTCCAGCAAAAAAGCAGGGCAGACCGGTACAAAATGGGCTGACTTCGGAAAAACATGTGGACAAGTGCCGTGCAAAGTCAAGGTTTTCCACGGCCGCCAAGCTGGCGTGCAAGTTGTCCCCAATCGCGGGACAGCGGGAGACCGGTACAACACACAGGCTTTTGAAAAATTCAAGCCTTTGATTCCAAAAAAGAAACAAGAGTTATCCACAGCCGTGATATTGCTCTACTACTACGATCATGTATTGATAAAAGAGAAAGAGTAATAAGAAAGGCCAGAGAAACAGGATCAAGGACTCCGGAAAGCTCAACGCTCAAGCCTTCGGTTTTCCTGAAGGTTTGCGAAATCCAGGGTTTTGCGTGACAGAAGGCTCTGGTCGATCATGCTCTTTTTGGCCTTCAGGCCAATGGAATCCAGCGGTCGAAGCTCTGTTTTTGATAGCAATTAAAGCCAAAACGTGAACTGGACCCTGTGTCGGACGGTGCCCGTCTAGAGGGGCCGCTGGTCTTGGCGTACACCGTTCAAGGCACGGAAAGGCCCGTTACGCCCTCAGGACGGGCCTTGGGCAAGATGGGGTTGCGATGGGGTGTTTGATCGCCTGCGGGCTGTCCTGGGCCGCTCCAGGGGCCTATAAGACCGTTCCAGGGCCTTTAGCGGGCAGGGCGCACCACGCGCTGGAATGGGGGCAGGCCCGCCAGCAGGCGCTGGCCGTAGGTGGTGCGGGTCAGGCGGCGGTCGT
>CAZQXQ010000179.1:0-5759 GCA_964597235.1 uncultured Burkholderiaceae bacterium
AGGGCGTGACCGAGCCTTACCGCATGTTCACCAGCCGCGCCGAGTTCCGCCTGCAGCTGCGGGAGGACAACGCCGACATGCGCCTGACCGAAACCGGCCGCAAGTTGGGTCTGGTCGATGACGCCCGCTGGGATGCCTTCTGCCGCAAGCGCGATGCGGTTTCACGTGAAACAGAGCGCCTCAAATCCACCTGGGTCAACCCGCGCAGCTTGCCGGCGGCGGAATCCGAGCGCGTACTGGGCAAGGCCATCGAGCACGAATACCAGCTGTTCGACCTGCTGCGCCGCCCCAACGTGGCCTACGCTGCACTGATGGAGATGGACGGCGGCAAATACGCCAAGGCACCCGCACCCCGTGATGCCGACGCCCCCGCGCCGCTGGACGTTTCACGTGAAACACTGGGCGAGCTGTACGACGCCGTGGTCGAGCAGGTGGAGATTGCCGCCAAGTACGCCGGCTACATCGAACGCCAGCGCGACGAGGTGCAGCGCGCCGCCCACTTCGAGCACCTGCGCCTGCCGGCCGAGCTGGACTACCTGCAGGTGCCCGCGCTCAGCATCGAAGTGCGCCAGAAGCTGCAAAAGCACCGCCCCGAAACCCTGGGCCAGGCCTCGCGCATCTCGGGCATTACCCCGGCGGCGATTTCGCTGCTGATGGTGCATTTGAAGAAGAGCGGGTTCAAGGGCTTTGCCAAAGAAAGCGAAGTGGCCGCATGAACACCGCCCTGACTCCGGCGCCCACACCCGACGCCTTGCGCGCCACGTTGACCCAAGGCACCGCCGCCCTGGGCCTGTCCTTGAGCGAGGCACAGACCACCCAATTGCTGGACTTCCTGGCCCTGCTGCAAAAGTGGAACAAGGTTTACAACCTGACTGCGGTGCGCGATCCGGCCGAGATGCTGACCCACCACCTGCTCGATAGCCTGGCTGCTGTGCCGCCGCTGCAGCGCCATCTGGCCGGCCTTTCCCAGGGAAGTGGGGCAGGGCAGGGCGCCCGGCTGCTGGACGTGGGCTCGGGCGGGGGGCTGCCCGGCGTGGTGTTCGCCATCTGCTGCCCGGAGCTGGATGTGAGTTGTGTCGATACGGTGGCCAAGAAGGCCGCCTTCCTGCAGCAGGCGGCGGCCACGCTGCGGCTGCCTAACCTGCACGGCATCCACGCCCGGGTCGAGACCCTGGCCGGGCCGTTTGACCTGGTCAGCTGTCGCGCCTTTGCGTCGCTGCCCGACTTCACGGTGTGGTCGCGGGCCGCGCTGGCGCAGGGCGGCACCTGGCTGGCAATGAAGGGCAAACACCCCGCCGACGAGATTGCCGCCTTGCCTGCCGACGTGCAGGTGTTTCACGTGGAACCCTTGACCGTGCCCGGCCTGGACGCCGAGCGCTGCATCGTCTGGATGCGTCAGGGCTGAGGGGGCTTACACTCCCTCCCCTGTTTTGGGCCCTTTTTGAATGTTCGGTGTTGCGGATTACGGCGCCTTCGTGGTGGCCGTCGTGGTGTTTCTGGCGGTGCCTGGCCCCGGCAATCTGGCGCTGATGACGGCCACGGGCCAGGGCGGTGTGCGTGCCGGGTTGACGGCTACGCTGGGCGTGATGGCGGGTGACCAGGTGCTGTTGTGGCTCGCGGTGGCGGGTGTCTCGGCCTTGCTGTTGGCGCACTCGCTGGCGTTCACGGCGGTGCAGTGGCTCGGCGCAGCCTACCTGGTGTGGTTGGGGTGGCAGATGCTGCGCACCCGCCCCGGCGATGCCCCGGTGGTGCGCATGGACCACCACCACTATTTCCGGCAGTCCGCGCTGATCACCGTGCTCAACCCCAAGGCCATTGTGTTTTACGTGGCGTTTTTTCCGCAATTCGTCGATCCAGCCCAGCACCAGGGCCTGCGCACCTTCGGCTTCATGGCGCTGACCATCGCTGCCTTGACCTGGGTGTACGGTCTGATCATCGTGTTGCTGACCTACTACCTGTCCGACCGGCTGCGCGCGCACCCCCGCTGGGGCCGGTGGCTGGAGCAGCTGGCCGGGCTGCTGCTGATTGGCTTCGGGCTCAAGCTCGCTTTTTCTAAATAACTGTTCAGGATTCTCATGGCCCACATCTTTTGCGTTGCCAACCAGAAAGGCGGCGTCGGCAAAACCACCACCACCGTCAACCTCGCGGCCGGACTGGCCAAGGTCGGCCAGCGGGTGCTGATGGTCGATCTGGACCCCCAGGGCAATGCGACCATGGGCTCGGGCGTGGACAAGCGCCAGCTCGAACGCAGCGTGTACGACGTGCTGCTGGGTGAGTGCACGCTGGCCGAAGCGGCGGTGCCCTCCGAGGACTGCGGCTACCACGTGCTGGGCGCCAACCGCGAACTGGCCGGCGCCGAGGTGGAACTGGTCACCCTGGAGCAGCGCGAAAAACGCCTCAAGTCCGCGCTGGCCGTGGTGGACAAGGACTACGACTTTGTGCTGATCGACTGCCCGCCCTCGCTGTCCATGCTCACGCTCAACGGCCTCTGCGCGGCGCATGGCGTGGTCGTGCCCATGCAGTGCGAGTACTTTGCGCTCGAAGGCCTGACCGACCTGGTCAACACCATCAAGCAGGTGCATGCCAACCTGAACCCCGAGCTGCAGATCATCGGCCTGCTGCGCGTGATGTTCGACCCGCGCATCACGCTGCAGCAGCAGGTCAGCGAGCAGCTCAAGGAGCATTTCGGCGACAAGGTCTTCGACACCGTCATCCCCCGCAACGTCCGCCTGGCCGAGGCGCCCAGCTACGGCCTGCCCGGTGTGGTGTTCGACCCCAGCGCCAAGGGCAGCCAGGCCTTTGTGGCGTTTGCCAAAGAAATGGTCGCCCGCGCCCAGCGCATGCCATTACAAGCCAAATCGGCCTCTAAGCCTTAAAACACCAGCGGTATGTGCTCTGAAAATGTGAGCGTTCACGGGGGTGTCAATGAGACCGTTCCTGCCGACCGGGTCCTGGTCCTCCCCGGCTGGCACGGCTCCGGCCCCGACCATTGGCAGAGCCGGTGGGAGCAACTTCACGGCTACCGCCGCGTGGAGCAGAACGACTGGGAGCGCCCGCTGCGCGGCGACTGGTCGGCGCAGCTGAATGCGGCGGTGCTCGATGCCGGCGGGCCGGTGGTGCTGCTCGCGCACAGCCTGGGCTGCCTGCTGGTCGCCTGGTGGGCGGCCCATGCCCCGGCGGCGGCGGCCCGGGTGCGCGGTGCGCTGCTGGTGGCCCCGCCCGATCTGGATCGGCCCGACGCCCCTCCTGCGCTGCGGGGCTGGGCCCCACCGATGCGCCAGCGCCTGCCCTTTGCCGCCACCGTCGTCGCCAGTCGCAACGACCCCTACGCCACCTTAGCCGCCACCCAGGCGCTGGCGGCGGACTGGGGCGCGGCCTGCATCGACGCCGGCGAACGCGGACACCTGAACGCCGATTCCGCCTTGGGCGACTGGCCCGAGGGCCATGCCCTGCTTCAACCTTTTCTCCGCTCACTCAGCGAATAGCCACACATGGTCACCAAGAAACCCAAGGGCCTCGGACGCGGCCTGGAAGCCCTGCTGGGCCCCAAAGTCGATGTGCAAGTCGAACAGGCCCAGGCCGCCGAGGCCGGCCTGCCCAGCACCTTGTCGCTGGACGAGATGGTGCCCGGCCAGTACCAGCCGCGCACCCGCATGGACGAGGGCGCGCTGTACGAGCTGGCCGAGAGCATCAAGGCCCAGGGCATCATGCAGCCCATCCTGGTGCGCAGCCTGAGCGAGGGCGAGAACGCCGGCAAGTACGAAATCATTGCCGGCGAGCGCCGTTTCCGTGCTGCCCGCCTGGCCGGCCTGGACCGCGTGCCCGTGCTGGTGCGCAACGTGCCCAACGAGGCCGCCGCCGCGATGGCGCTGATTGAAAACATCCAGCGCGAAGACCTCAACCCCCTGGAAGAAGCCCAGGGCCTGCAGCGCCTGGTCCAGGAGTTCGGCCTCACGCACGAGCAGGCTGCGCAGTCCGTGGGCCGCTCGCGCAGCGCCGCCAGCAACCTGCTGCGCCTGCTGAACCTGGCCGAGCCGGTGCAGACCATGCTGATGGCCGGCGACATCGACATGGGCCACGCCCGCCCCTTGCTGGCGCTGGACCGCGCCACCCAGATCACCGCCAGCCACCAGATCGCCGCCAAAAAACTGTCGGTGCGCGAGGCCGAGGCCCTGGCCAAAAAGCTGGGCACCGAAGCCGCCGGCACCGCCCCGGCCCCCACCGCCGCCAAGCCCAAAACCCGCGACCTGGAGCGGGTGGAGGAAGAACTCTCCGACCTGCTGATGGCGCAGGTGGAAGTGCGCGTCAAGAAACGCGTCAAGCGCGCCGGCCGCATCGAGGAGCTGGGCGAGCTGGCGATCCAGTTCGGCTCGCTCGACGAACTCAATGGACTGATCGAGCGCCTGCGCGGCGGCCCGGCCGAGTAAACCCGCCCAACCACCACCTTCCCGGAGCTTCCGATGATTCCGCGCCTGCCTTGGCCCTTGCCGGCTGTGCTGGGCTGGTCGGCCTCGTGGTGGCTGTTCCTGTGGTTGCCTCCGGCGACGGGGCTGCCGCCGGTGGCAGGGCTGCTGGCGGCCAGTTTGTTGGGCACGCTGATCAGCCTGTGGGGCGACACGCTGTGGCGCAAGCTGTTCATTGCGGCAGGCTTTCCGCTGTCGCTGGGGCTCACGCAGGCCGATGCCTTTCCGCCCTGGGCTTGGCTGTTGCCGCTGGCCTGCCTGCTGCTGCTGTACCCGCTGCAGTCCTGGGGGGACGCACCGCTGTTCCCCACCCCGCCCGATGCGCTGAACGACTTGCCCGACGCCGCACCGTTAGAGCCGGGCGCCGCCGTGCTGGATGCGGGCTGTGGCCTGGGCGATGGCCTGCTCGCGCTGCGCCAGGCCTACCCGCTGGCGCAGCTGCACGGCCTGGAGCGCAGCCGCCCGCTGCGCTGGCTCTGCGCCCGCCGCTGCCCCTGGGCCCAGGTCGCGCAGGGCGACATTTGGCAGGCCGACTGGGGCGCCTATGCGCTCGTCTATCTGTTCCAGCGCCCCGAGAGCATGCCCCGCGCCTGGGCCAAGGCCTGTGCCGAGATGGCGCCGAACAGTTGGCTGGTCAGCCTGGAGTTTCCCGTGCCGGGTGTGGAGCCTGTGGCCCACGGCGAGGTGCCTGGTGGGCGGACGGTGTGGGTGTATCGGGTGCCGGAGTCAGAGCTGGCGAAATCTTCTGTCCCAACGAAAAAAATATTGCCTCTCGAAATCAATGGCTAATTGGGTGGGCGTTGTTGCATAAACCGCCCCCTGACCACTGGTAAGGTCGCCAGATGAACGAGCGCAAACGCCCCCGGGGCAAGTACAAGACAACCAATTGGAAGGCGTACAACGCCGCCCTCAAGGCCCGAGGGTCTCTGACGGTCTGGCTGGACAGGGACATGCAGTGGTATGCCGCTGCCACCGGCAAGCGTGGTCGCCGGCAGGTTTTCTCGGATGCGGCCATCCAGTTTTGCCTGAGCATCAAATCCCTCTTTGGCCTGGCCCTGCGCCAAAGTCTGGGTTTGGTCGAGAGCGTGTTGCGCCTGGCGGGCCTGCCTTGGCGGGTGCCCAACTTCAGCACCGTGTGCCGGCGTCAAAAAGACCTGAGCGTTGAGCTGAGGTACCGACGCAGCGCAGCGCCCCTGGACTTGCTGGTGGACAGCACCGGCATCAAGTTTCTGGGCGAAGGCGAGTGGAAACGCAAAAAGCACGGAGCAGAGTTTCGGCGCCAGTGGCGCAAGGTGC
>CAZQXQ010000180.1:0-5744 GCA_964597235.1 uncultured Burkholderiaceae bacterium
GGCCGGTGTTCAGCGTGGTGTTGGCGCCGTCGATGCCGATGAAGGACGACAGGCTCTGGACGGCAGGGTCCTCCAGCAGCAACGCTGCCACCTGCTGCTGCTTGTCCGCCATGGCGGCAAAGCCCGTGTTTTGTGGCGCCTCCGTGATGCCCTGCACCAGACCTGTGTCTTGCAGCGGGAAAAAGCCCTTGGGCACCACCGCATACAGCGCCACCGTGGCCGCCAGCGTCAGGCCGAACAGCGCCAGCGTGCGGCCCTGGCGCTCCAGCACCTGGGTCAGCAGCCGGTCGTACAGGGCGACGCTGCGGGCGAACAGGTCGGGCTTTTCGGGGGCGCTGGCGTGGGCCTGGGGCCGGTGGCGCAGCAGCCGCGCGCACATCATCGGCGTGAGCGTCAGCGAGACCACCGCCGAGATCAGGATGGACACCGCCATCGTCACCGCGAACTCGTGGAACAGCCGGCCCGCCACGTCGCCCATGAACAGCAGCGGGATCAGCACCGCGATCAGCGACACCGTGAGCGACACGATGGTGAAGCCGATCTGCTGCGCGCCGTGCAGCGCCGCCTGCAGTGGGGCCATGCCCTCCTCGACATAGCGGGCGATGTTCTCGATCATCACGATGGCATCGTCCACCACGAAGCCGGTGGAGATGGTCAGCGCCATCAGCGTCAGGTTATTCAGTGAATAGCCCAGCCAATACATCGCGCCAAAGGTGCCCACCAGCGACAGCGGCACCGCCAGCGCCGGGATCAGCGTGGCCGAGGCGCTGCGCAGGAACACAAAGATCACCGCCACCACCAGGCCCACGGCCATCAGCAGCTCGTGCTGCACGTCGCGCACCGAGGTGCGGATGGTGGTGGTGCGGTCGCTGAGCACCTGCACGTCCAGCGAGGCGGGCAGCGTGGCCTGCAGCGGGGGCAGCAGCGCGCGCAGGCGGTCCACGGTCTCGATCACATTGGCGCCGGGCTGGCGCTGGATGTTGAGCACCACGCCCGCGCTGCGGTTGGCCCAGGCAGCCAGGCGCTCGTTTTCCGGGCCGTCGACGATGCGCGCCACGTCCTGTAGCCGCACCGGGTTGCCGTTCTTGAAGGCGACGATGAGCTGTGCGTACTCCGCCGCGCTGCGCAGCTGGTCGTTGGCGTCGATGGTGGAGGCCCGCGCCGGGCCGTCGAAGCTGCCCTTGGCCTGGTTGACGTTGGCATTGCCGATCGCCAGGCGCAGGTCTTCCAGCGACAGGCCCAGCGCGGCCAGCGCCTGGGGCTGCGCCTGGATGCGCACGGCGGGCCGCTGGCCCCCGGCCACTGCCACCAAGCCCACGCCAGGCACCTGGCTGAGCTTGGGCGCGAGGCGGTTTTCCACCAGGTCCTGCACCCGGGTGACGGAGAGCGAGGGCGAGGTGATCGCCAGCGTCAGGATGGGCGCATCGGCCGGGTTGACCTTGCGGTAGATGGGGGGCATCGGCAGGTCGTTGGGCAGCAGGTTGGCGGCCGCGTTCAGCGCAGCCTGCACCTGCTGCTCGGCCACGTCCAGCCGCATGTCCAGCGCGAAGCGCAGCGTGATCACCGAGGCGCCGCCCGAACTGGTCGAGGCCATCTGGTCCAGCCCCGGCATCTGCCCCAGCTGGCGCTCCAGCGGCGCGGTGATGGACGAGGTCATTACCTCCGGGCTGGCGCCGGGGTAGAGGGCGGTGATCTGGATGGTGGGCAGGTCCACCTCCGGCAGGGCCGAGACGGGCAGCAGCCGGTAGGCCAGCAGCCCGGCCAGCAGCAGCGCCACCATCAGCAGCGCGGTGGCCACGGGCCGCAGGATGAAGGGGCGCGACAGGTTCATGCGCTCAGCCCCTCAGTCCCGCCGGCCCCGTCCACCCCCTGCGGCCCCGTTGCCGGGGCTGCGCGGCGTGATGACCTCCACCTTGGCGCCGTCGCGCAGGCGGTCGGCGCCGTCGGTCACCAGGGTGTCGCCGGCAGCCAATTCGCCCTGCACGGCCACCCAGTCGCCTTCGCTGGCGCCCACGCGCACCGGGCGCAGGCTGACGCTGCCGTCGTCCTGCACCTTATAGACAAAGCTGCCGCGTGCGCCGCGCTGTACGGCGGTGGCGGGCACGGTGAGCTGGTCCCGCAGCGTGTTCAGCTGCAGGCGCACCTGCACGAATTGGTTGGGGAACAGCCGCCCGTCGGCATTGGCGAACTCGGCCTTGAGCTTGAGCGTGGCGGTGGCGCTGTCGATGGCGTTGTCGGTGCTGGTCACCCGGCCTTCACCCAACTTGGTTTTTTGCTCGCGGTCCCAGGCCTCGACCACCAGCGGGCGCTTGGCCCGCAGCGCGTCCTGGATGGCGGCGAGGTGCAGGTCGGGCACGGCGAAGACCAGCGCAATCGGCTGGGTCTGGGTGATGCTGACCAGCCCGTTGGCATCGGTGCTGCGCACCAGGCTGCCCAGGTCGGCCTGCTTGAGGCCCAGCTGCCCGGAAATCGGCGCCTGGACCTTGGTGAAGGTGAGCTGGAGCTTTGCGGCATCCACCGCCGCCTGGTCGGCCTGCACCTGGCCTTGCAACTGCTGCACCAGCGCAGCCTGGGTGTCCACCTGCTGCTGGGCAATGGAGTCCTTGGCCAGCAAGTCCTGGTAGCGGGCCAGGTCGGTGCGGGCGTTGCGCAGCTGCGCCTGGTCGCGCGCCAGCTGGCCCTGGGCCTGGGCCAGCGCCACCTCGAAAGGCCGGGGGTCGATCTCCGCCAGCAGCGCGCCAGCTTTCACCGCTTGCCCTTCCTTGAAATGCAGGGTTTGCAGGATGCCGTCCACCCGCGTGCGCACGACGGCCGTGTTCAGCGCGGCCATGGTGCCGATTGCCGGCAGCACCACCCGCAGGTCCTGGGTGCGGGCCTGGCCCACGCTGACCGGTTGGCTGCGGCTGCCCGCGCCAAAACGCTTGGGCGCCGGGCTGGGGGCCGCGCCGTCGCTGGGGGCCGTGGCGCTGGTCTGCGCGGCCTGGCGCTGTTGCCACCACCAGCTGCCCCCGGCGCCCGCACCGGCTGCGGCGGCCAGCGCGAACAGCAGGCCTAGGCGGGAGAGGCCGCGTGCTGCGAAAGGCCTTCTGCCTCGGTCAATTACTCTGTTTTTGATAGCTAGTACCGCTGGTGAAATAAGGGCTAGAGGCCGATTTGACCCAAAATCCTGTGAGGTGGCGGTTTCAGCAGGCAGCGCCGCAGGAGCGGGCAAGGGCGGGGGGCAGCAACGGCGGTTCATGGGGGCCAGGGGAAGGGCAGAAGGTCCAGCGGGGCCGCAAGTGTCGCCCGCTTTCGTAAAGCCCATGTGTCTCTGGGAAAAGGGACCAGGGCAGGATCTGCCAAGGCGACCTGACCCGCCGCGCTGCTCAGCCCCCCGCGCCGCCCTGCAACCGGCGGTACAGCGTCTGCCGGCTGATGCCCAGCTGCCGCGCGGCGGCGGACACATTGCCCTGGTGCTGCGCCAGGGCTTGGGCGATCGCCTGTTGCGACAGGGCTTGCAGGCTGGTGGCGCCTGCGTCTGTCGCAGTCTTGGTGCCCGATGGCGACGATGGCGACGATGGGGGGGACGCTTGGGCCTGCAGCGCGCCCAGCACATCGTCCGGTAGGTGCTGCCAGCCGATCTCGTCTTCGTGCGGCTCCAGCAGCGCCACGGCGGTGCGCAGCAGGTTGTGCAGCTGGCGCAGGTTGCCCGGCCAGCGGTGGGTGGCCAGTGCCGCCACTAGGTCCGGGGCGATGTGCAGGGCCTGCCCGTCGCCCAGCTCGCGGGACAGGCCGTCCAGCATGCGCGCCGTCAACGCCGCGAAGTCGCTGCGCTCGCGCAGGGCCGGCAGGCGCACGGCCAGGCCGTTGATGCGGTAGTACAGGTCTTCGCGAAAGCGGCCCTGGGCGATGCGTTCCGCCAGGTCCTGGTGCGTGGCGCAGACCAGCTGGAAATCCACCGCCACCGGGCTGCCGCCGCCCAGCGGCGTGACTTGGCGCTCCTGCAGTACGCGCAGCAGCCTTGTCTGCAGGGCCAGCGGCATGTCGCCGATCTCGTCGAGGAACAAGGTGCCGCCCTGGGCTTCGCGCAGGCGGCCGGGGCTGCCCTGCTTGCGGGCGCCGGTGTAGGCGCCGGGGGCGTAGCCGAACAGCTCGGATTCAATCAAGGCCTCGGGCAGCGCCGCGCAGTTGATGGCCACAAACGGCCCGCCCGCCCGGGGCGAAGTCTGATGCACCGCCTGTGCAAACCATTCCTTGCCCACGCCGGATTCGCCCAGCACCAGCAGTGGAATGCCCTTGCCCACGACCCGCCGGGCCTTGTCGGCGGCGGCGCGCCAGGTGGCATCGCCGGTGTCCAGTTGGGCCAGTGCGTCGGGGCCGGTGGTGGGCGTCCGGGACTCGGTGGTTGGTCGTACGGTGGGCGGCGTGATGGGGGTGGCTGTCGGCAGCACCTGGCTGGCCTGTACGCGGCCGTAGAGCACCTGGCCCTGCGCCCCTTCCAAGCGCAGCGCTTGCCCGCCCGTCCGATGGGCCTGGGCCAGCAACTGATCCAGAGTCAGGCCCCACAGGCGGGTGCAGTCCACGCTGCGCAGGTCGTGCGCCTGCAGGCCCAGCAGCGCCAGGGCCTGGCGGTTGGCGCCCACCAGCCAGCCGTCCTGCGACAGTGCCAGCAGGCCCTGGGCGATGCCGCCCAGCCCCTCGGGCCGGGGGTGCAGCTGCAGCACCGTGCGTTGCGGGTGGGCGGCCAGCACCAGGCTGTTTTCCACCATGCGCGCCGCGGTGGATACCAAGCCCAGGGTGTGCGGATGGCGCCCGCGCTGGTCGCCCGAAATGTCCAGGATGCCCAGCAGCTCGCCCTGCGCGGAAAAGATGGGGGCGGCCGCGCAGGTCAGGAAGCCGTTTTTGTCCAGGTAATGTTCGGCGCCATGCACTTCGATGTCGGTGCCTTCGGCCAGCGCGGTGCCGATGGCGTTGGTGCCGCGCTGGTCTTCGTGCCAGCAGGCACCGCTGGCCAGGGCCACGCGCTCGGCCCGGCCCAGGAAGTCCAGGTCGCCGAGCGTGTGCATCAGCATGCCGTCGCGGTCGGCCAGGATGACCATGCTGTGGCTGCGCCGCACCTGCTCAAAGAGATATTCCATCGCCGGTAGCGAATGGCGCAGCAGGGCCTCGTTGCGCTCCTGGGCCTGGGCGAAGGCGGCGCTGGCCAGGCGCTCGGCGCTGCGGGGGCGTCCCCCGGGGCTCAGCCCGGCCGCCAGGCTGCGCTGCCAGGAGCGCGCGATGCGGGGATCGACCAGGGTCGGCGGGCAGTGCCCGGTTTCCAGCAGCTGGTGCCGGGCCTGCCGCACGGCGGTGGCCGGCAAGAGGGCGGGGTTGCGCATGGGTTTTGTCTCCAGGCGGGTCGTGGCCCGCCGTGTTTTTGTCGAGCTGACAGTGTATCGAGCGCTCTGCGGACAGCGGCTGTCTCAATCTGGAACACCTGTTGCGTCCAAGGCCGGACAGCGGACAGGCGCGGACCCCGTCTTGCCCCGTTGTGGAAGCGTTCCGTCCACCGGCCCAGCGGATCCACCCTGGGACATACCCTGATGTTCGTCCGTGCAGACCGCCCTGGCACCTTGTCTTGGCACGGCCTTTGCAGAACAGAGCTTGCGGTGGCCGTCTTGCGGACCACCGGCTTCATCCACCGACAACACCCAAGGAGACACCATGACCATTTACGCACCCCCCGGCGCTGCCGGCGCCAAGATTGCCTACCAGCCCCGCTACGA
>CAZQXQ010000181.1:0-5724 GCA_964597235.1 uncultured Burkholderiaceae bacterium
TTTTTGATGCGGAAAAATTCCATGTCCGCCTCCTTCAGTTCGACTTGGCCACGGCCTTACCGGCCTGAGTGTCCGGCTTCCAGACCTGGCCGATGGACACGCTCTTGAGCTTCTTCTTGCCGCCATACCAGAGGTTGACCAGGCCGCGCGAGAAGAACACCGCCGAGAACATGCTGGTCAGGATGCCAATGCAGTGCACCACCGCAAAACCGCGCACCGGCCCCGAGCCGAAGGCCAGCAGCGCCAGGCCCACGATCAGCGTGGTCACGTTGGAGTCCAGGATGGTGTGCCAGGCGTTTTCATAGCCGGCATGGATGGCCGCCTGGGGCGACACGCCGGCGCGCAGCTCCTCGCGCACGCGCTCGTTGATCAGCACGTTCGAGTCAATCGCCACGCCAATCGCCAGCGCCATCGCCGCGATGCCCGGCAGGGTGAGCGTGGCCTGCAACATGGACAGCACGGCCAGCAGCAGCAGCACGTTCACGCCCAACGCAATGCTGGAGATCACGCCAAACAGCATGTAATAGACGCACATGAAGGCGGCCACAGCCACCAGGCCCCAGACCACGCTGTTGATCCCACGCTCGATGTTGTCGGCGCCCAGGCTGGGGCCGATGGTGAATTCTTCGATGATGTCCATGGGCGCGGCCAGCGAACCGGCGCGCAGCAGCAGGGCGGTGTCGTTGGCCTCGGCGGTGGTCATACGGCCCGAGATCTGCACCCGGCCGCCGCCAATCTCGCTGCGGATCACCGGTGCGGTCACCACCTCGCCTTTGCCCTTTTCAAACAGCACGATGGCCATGCGCTTGCCCACGTTTTCGCGGGTCACGTCGCGGAAGATGCGGGCGCCCTTGGCGTCCAGCGTCAGGTTGACGGTGGGTTCCTGGGTCTGGCTGTCAAAGCCGGGCTGGGCGTCGGTCAGGTTCTCGCCCGTCAGCACCACCTGCTTCTTGACGATGATGCCCTGGCCGCTGCGCTCCAGGTAGCGCTCGGAACCGAAGGGCACCATGCCCTGGCCACCTTCGGCGGCGCGGGCTTCGGCGCTTTCATCGACCATGCGCACTTCCAGCGTAGCGGTGCGGCCCAGGATGTCCTTGGCCTTGGCCGTGTCCTGCACGCCCGGCAGCTGCACGACGATGCGGTCCAGGCCCTGTTGCTGGATCACTGGCTCGGCCACGCCCAACTCGTTGATCCGGTTGTGCAGCGTGGTGATGTTCTGCTTGAGCGCCTGCTCCTGCACACGGCGGACGGCCTCAGGCTTGATGCTGGCACGCAGGCGGAAGTCGGTGCCCTCGGGCTGGCTGGTGGTCTGCAGGTCGGCGAACTGGTCGGCGACAAGGTTGCGGGCCGCTGTCAGCGTGGCCTCGTCGCGCACCTTGACCTCGATGGTCTGGCCGTCGCGGGTCACGCCGCCATGGCGGATGCCCTTGTCGCGCAGCGCGGAGCGGATGTCACCGGCATAGGACTCGGCCTTCTTGGTCAGCGCCGCCTGCATGTCCACCTGCAGCATGAAGTGCACGCCGCCGCGCAGGTCCAGGCCCAGGTACATGGGCTGGGCGTGCAAGGCCGACAGCCAGGCGGGCGAGCGCGGCACCAGGTTCAGCGCCACGATGTAGGCCGGATCGGCCGGATCGGGGATCAGCGCCTTCTGGATCGCGTCCTTGGCCTTGAGCTGGGTGTCGGGCGTGTCGAAGCGCGCGCGCACCGAGTTGCCGTCCAGGCTCAATACGTCGGGGGCAATACCGGCGTCTTTGAGGGCCGCCTCGACCTTCTGCTGCACGGCGAGGTCCACCTTCACGGTGGCCTTGACGGACGAGACCTGCACCGCAGGCGCCTCGCCAAAGAAATTGGGCAGGGTGTAGATCACCCCTATCAGCAGCACGACCACCAGGATCGCGTACTTCCAGACCGGGTAACGGTTCATGATCGCGCTCTTTTTCAGACTCTCAGACAAGGCTGCGGCACCGCCAGGGTGCCGCATGCCGTTCTTGGGAAACAGGGGTTGCTTATTTCAGCGTGCCCTTGGGCAGCACCTGGGCGACCGCGCCGCGCTGCAGCTGCACTTCCACGCCGTTGGCAATCTGGATGTGCAAGAAGCCTTCGGACAGCTGGGTCACCTTGCCGACCAGACCGCCGGTGGTGGCGACTTCATCGCCCTTGGCCAGGGCTTCGATCATGGCGCGGTGCTCTTTCTGGCGCTTCATCTGGGGCCGGATCATCACGAAATACAGCACCACGAACATCAGCACCAGCGGCATCATGCCGGTGAGGGAAGACATCAGGTCGCCACCGCCGGCGGCAGCGGCAGGGGCGGTCTGGGCAAAGGCAGAAGAAATCAACACAGGCAAAGCTCCACAGGGGGTGATCAAACAGGCCATCCCGACCTGGCATGGGCGCACGCGCACTCGCCTGGCGGGAAACGCCGCATTGTATGCGGCCCCTCCGGGCGGCAAGATGCAAGATTTGCTCTCTTTTTAATAGCTAATACTGCTTTTATTTATTGGCTTATAGGCCGATTTGACCCCAAATTTGCATCCCATTGCGCCGTCAGCGCCGCCCATTGCCGGCGGGCGGCCTCCAGGTGGCGGGCCTTGACGTGGCCATAGCCGCGGATCTGCTCGGGGATGCGGGCGATCTGCACCGCCAGCGGCAGGCGCTCGGGTGTCAGGTCGGGCAGCAGGCGCGCGATGGCCTGGCGGTATTCGCCGATCAGGGCGCGCTCGGTGCGGCGCTCTTGGGTATGGCCAAAGGGGTCCAGCCAGCTGCCGCGCAGGCCCTTGGCGCGGGCCAGCAGCGCCAGCACCGGGCGCAACCAGGGGCCGAAGGCCTGCTTGACGGGCTCGCCTTGGGCATTGCGGCGGCCCAGGAGCGGCGGGGCCAGGTGGTGGGTCAGCTTGACCGGTCCGTCGAACTGGGCAGCCAGCTGCGCCTGGAAGGCTGGATCGGTGTGCAGCCGAGCCACCTCGTACTCGTCCTTATAGGCCATCAGCTTGAACAGGCCCTGGGCCACGGCTTCGGCCAGGCGGGTGCTGGAACCGACCTTGGCCTCAGCCGCCTGGACCTGGGCGACGAAAGCCTGGTACTCGGCGGCGTAGGCGGCGTTCTGATAGCCAGTCAGGAAGGCGACCCGCTGCGCCAGCTGCTCAGCCAGGCCGGGGCGCTTGACGAACTGCACCACTTGCGCGGTGCGGTAGCCCGCTTGCACAGCGGCCAGGTCGTGCGCGCAGCGGCGGCCCCATTCAAAGGCGGCCTGGTTTTTTTCGACTTGCACCCGGTTGAGCGCCATGGCCTGGAAGATCGATGCACGGCGCAGCGGAATCCAGCCCTTTTGCCAGGCGTAGCCCAGCAGCAGGGGGTTGGCGTAGAGGCTGTCGCCCAGCAACTGCACCGCCGCCTGTTCGGCATCGAAGCGGCCCAGGCGCTCGGGGCCCACGGCCTCGGCCAGCGCGGCCTCGCAGGCAGCGCCGGGGAATTGCCAGTCCGGCTGGTGCACGAAGGCCGCCGTGGGGGTGGGGTGGCTGTTGAGCGCCACCCGGGTGCGGCCGGGCTGCATCACGGTGAGGGTGGCCTTGCTGGCGGCCACGATGGGGTCGCAGGCGAGCACCAGGTCGGCTTTGCCGGTATCGACTTTGGTGGTGTGTAGGGCTTCGGGCCGCTCGGCGATCTGCACATGGCTCCAGGTGGCACCACCCTTTTGTGCCAGCCCTCCCGCATCCTGGGTGACCACGGCCTGGCCTTCGAGGTGCGCAGCCATGCCCAGCAGCGCACCCAGGGTGATGACGCCGGTGCCGCCCACGCCCGCCACCACGATGCCCCAGGCGGCCTCGGCGCGAGGAGGTTCCGGCTCGGGCAGCGGCGGCAGCAGGTCCGGGTTGGGGCCCGCTGTGGGCGTGGGGGTGGGCTTGCGCAAGGCGCCTTCCACGGTGACAAAGCTGGGGCAAAAGCCCTTGAGGCAAGAAAAGTCCTGGTTGCAGCTGCTCTGGTTGATCCGCCGCTTGCGGCCGAACGGGGTCTCGACCGGCTCTACGCTCAGGCAGTTGGACTGGTCGGAGCAATCGCCGCAGCCCTCGCAGACCAGCTCATTGATCACCACGCGCTGGGCGGGCGTGGCCAGCTTGCCGCGCTTGCGGCGGCGGCGCTTTTCAGTGGCGCAGGTCTGGTCGTAGATCAGGATGGTGCAGCCGGGCACCTCGCGCAGTTCGCGCTGCAGACGGTCGAGTTCGTCGCGGTGATGCACCGGCACGTCGGGGGGCAGGGGCACCCCCTCGTACTTGGCGGGGTCGTCGGTCACGATCAGCACCTGGGCAGCCCCCTCGGCGCGCACGCTCTGCACGATCTGCGGGACGGTGTGGCCCGAGGCCGCCAGGCCGCCGGCCTCGCCCGGCCGTTCCCCGACGGGCTGGCCGCCGGTCATCGCCACCGCATCGTTGTAGAGGATCTTGTAGGTGATGTTCACGCCGGCGGCAATGCTCTGGCGGATGGCCAGCAGCCCGCTGTGGAAGTAGGTGCCGTCGCCCAGGTTGGCGAAGACATGGCGGTCGGTGGTGAAAGGCGCCTGGCCCACCCAGGCCACGCCCTCGCCGCCCATTTGCGAGAAGGTGGAGGTGCTGCGGTCCATCCAGGTGGCCATATAGTGGCAGCCGATGCCGGCCAGCGCGCGCGAGCCCTCGGGCACCCGGGTGCTGGTGTTGTGCGGGCAACCGCTGCAAAACCACGGCGGGCGTTCGCCGGTGCTGGCCAGGTCGATGGCAGCCAGGCTGCGTTCCTTGGCGTCGATCACGGCCAGGCGTTGGTCCATGCGGCGGGCGATGTCCTCTGGCACGCCCAGCTTTTTCAGGCGCTGGGCCACGGCGCGGGCGATCAGCGAGGGGTTCAGGTCCGCCTTGGCGCGCAGCAGCCAATGCTGGCCGGGGTCGGGCTGGCTCCATTCGCCGCCGCTGCGGTCGCCCTCGGGCTCGTCGAACTTGCCCAGCACGTTGGGGCGTACGTCGTCGCGCCAGTTGTAGAGCTCCTCCTTGATCTGGTACTCGATCAGCGGGCGTTTTTCCTCGACGACCAGTATTTCCTGCAGGCCCCGGGCAAATGCGCGGGTGATCTGGGCCTCCAGCGGCCAGACCACGTTCACCTTGTGCACCCGGATGCCCAATTGCCGACAGGTGGCGTCGTCCAGCCCCAGGTCGGCCAGGGCCTGGCGCAGGTCGTTGTAGGCCTTGCCGCTGGCGATCAGGCCGAAGCGGTCCCCTTGTCCACCATTCAGGCCTTCGATCACGTTGTGGTTCAGCCGGTTGGCGCGCACATAGGCCAGCGCGGCATACCACTTGTGGTCCATCAGCCGGGCTTCCTGCACCAGCGCGGGGTCGGGCCAGCGGATGTGCAGGCCGTCCGGGGGCAAGGCAAAGTCTTCGGGCAGCAGAATCTGCACCCGGTCCGGGTCCACCTCCACGCTGGCCGAGGACTCGACCACCTCCTGGATGGTCTTGAGCCCCACCCACAGCCCGGAAAACCGGCCCATCGCCCAGGCGTGCAGGCCCATGTCCAAGATGTCCTGCACGCTGCTGGGGAAGAACACCGGCATGCCGCAGGCCTTGAAGATATGGTCGCTCTGGTGCGCTGCGGTGCTGCTCTTGCTGACATGGTCGTCGCCCGCCACCGCGATCACCCCGCCCAGTGGGGCGGTGCCGGCCATGTTGGCGTGCTTGAACACGTCGGAGCAGCGGTCCACGC
>CAZQXQ010000182.1:0-5651 GCA_964597235.1 uncultured Burkholderiaceae bacterium
GGCAAGCGTCCGTGGGCATGGTTTCCTTTTGTGCGTGGCCGCAGTGCGGACAGGTCAGCACGGATTCGAGGATGACAGTGCTCATCGTGGCGTCACTTCTGCACGGTGGACGGATAGCCTGCGTTCGTCGTGGCCTTGGTCAACGCCTCCGGCTGGGCCTTGTCGGCGTCATAGGTGACGATGGCCGTTTTCCTGTCGAAATCGACCTTGACGGCGCTCACTCCGGGCACTTTCTCCAGCGACTTCTTGACTGTGATCGGGCATAGCTCGCAGGTCATGTTCTGCACGGCCAGCGTGACGGTTTTCGGGGTAGCGGCCAGCACGGTGAGCGGTATGGCTGCCAGCAGAGCAATCAGCAGTTTGCGCATGGGAGTCTCCTTTCAGTAGAACAATGGGGCGAACCACGGCACGGCCAACAGGCCAAGCAGCAGCACGGTGACGATCCAGAACGTCAGGCGCTGCCGCTGGCGTGTGCGCGGATCAGCGCACGGCGTGCCGGGCGTGCAGACCTGCGGCACCAGATAGAGCTTGCGGAAGGCCAGTCCGAGAAACAGCAGCGTCATGCCGATGAAAAAGGGCCGGTACGGCTCCATCGCGGTCAGGCTGCCAACCCATGAGCCACCAATGCCAAGCGCCAGCAGGACAAGCGGCCCGACACAGCACACCGACGCGCCGATGGCGGCCAGTACGCTCGCGATCAACGAGCTTTTTTCAGTGAGTCGTGCCATGTCGTTTTCCTTGAACCTGTTTGCCCAACTGTTACTATAAATCCCGTACTTAAGTACGGAGTCAAGGGGAGTGTGATGGAAACAGTACTGACCATCGGCAAGCTGGCTGACGCTGCCGGTGTGAATATCGAGACGATTCGCTACTACCAGAGGCGCGGCCTGCTGGATGAGCCGCCCAAGCCACTCGGTGGGCATCGGCGCTATGCGCCTGAGCAGGCCAAGCGTGTGCGATTCATCAAGCGGGCACAGGCGCTCGGCTTCACGCTCGATGAGGTGGCCGCACTGCTGACCTTGGATGTGGCGCGCGCCTGCGGCGAGACTCAGGCGCTGGCCGGACGCAAGCTGGGTCTGATCGAGCAGAAGATTGCTGACCTCGCGGCCATGCAGCGGGTGCTGGGGGAACTGGTACAGCAGTGCGACGTGAGGGACGGCCATACGACTTGTCCGATCATCGACGTGCTGGCCAAGGATTGAGCGGGCAGTTGAGGACATGCACGGCCGCTGCAAACCGCTTACCGTGCTTTATTTTCCGAATTCTGAGACGACCCCGAACAGGCGGGGCTGGACATTCAACGGGCGCGGGCGGACATCGCAGCCCCTGCATTGGACGCCGTGGTGCTGCAGGACGTGCGAGACCTGACCGACCTCAAGGTCGAAAAGACCCCGACCTTCTTTGTCAACGGGCGCCCGCTATCCAGCTTTGGCCACAAACAGCTAGCCGACCTTGTGGAGCAAGAGGTCTCCAAAACCAAGAAATGAAAGCGGGACATTCAGTAAGCGCTCCGCAAGCCCACCGATGGACTTGGCGCGCGCTGACGAACGCTCAGTGGGAATGCGCATGCTCCTTGGTTTCTGAGCGGCTTGGCTTGGCGGCTGGCTCCACCCGTGTCCCGCGAAGCAGACGCAGTCCGTTGGCTACCACCAGCAAGCTCGCTCCCATGTCCGCGAAGACTGCCATCCACATGGTGGCCGTGCCAACGACCGCCATCACCAGGAAGACGCTCTTGATGCCCAGTGCCAGGGTGATGTTCTGCCAGAGAATGGCGTGGGTGCGCTTGGATAGACGCACTGTCTCGGCGATGCGCTGCAGGTCATCGTTCATGATGACCACATCGGCCGCTTCCATGGCCGTGTCGGTTCCCGCTGCACCCATGGCAAAACCGATGTCGGCCTGCGCCAGCGCCGGCGCATCGTTGATGCCGTCGCCGGTCATGCCGGTAGCGCCATAGCGCTTTTGCATTTCCTTGATGGCATCGAGCTTGGCTTCGGGCAGCAGATCGCCACGGGCGTCATCAATGCCGGCCTGGGCAGCGATGGCCTTTGCGGTGGCCGTGTTGTCGCCGGTCAGCATCACCGAGGTCACACCCAGTGCCTTGAGATCGACGATGGCCTGTTTCGATGTCTCACGGATGGTGTCCGCTACCGCGAACAGCGCCAGGACGCCCGAATCGTCAGCCAGGAGGGTTACCGTGCGGCCTTGCTTTTCGTGGATGACCAGCTCCGCCTCCAGCTCCGGACCACACAGTCCTTGCTCATGGATCAGACGGTGATTGCCCAGCATCAAGCGCACACCATTGACCATGCCTTCGACACCGCGCCCAGGCAAGGCCTTGAAGCTTTCCGCTTCTGGGCCCTTTACGTCCAAGCCCTGGACGATCGCCTTTGAAACCGGGTGATCGGAGCGAGCCGCCAGGCTGGCAGCCATTTGCTGGACTGCTGCCTCCTCACCGGCACCCCACACCTGCCACTTCACCAGCTTGGGTTTGCCTTCGGTGATGGTGCCGGTCTTGTCCAGCGCCACCGCCTTCAGAAGCCGGGCATCTTCCAAATAGGTTCCGCCCTTGATCAAGATCCCACGGCGCGCTCCCGCGGCCAATCCGCTGACCACGGTGACCGGCGTGGAAATGACCAGAGCGCATGGGCAGGCGATCACCAGAAGAACCAGGGCCTTGTAAAGCGCCTCCAGCCAGGTAAGTCCCATCAGGAAAGGAGTGAGGACCGCCACCGCCACGGCAATGGCGAAGACTGCGGGGGTGTAGATGGAGGCGAACCGATCCACAAAGCGCTGCGTCGGAGCGCGCGTGCCTTGCGCCTGCTCAACGGCTTGGATGATCCTGGCCAGGGTGGTGTTGCTAGACAGGGCTGTGACCTCGAACTCCAGCTCACCAGTCTCGTTGATCGTGCCAGCGAACACCTGGTCGCCTGGTGCCTTGTCCACGGGGATGCTCTCGCCAGTCACGGGGGCCTGGTTGATGGCGCCATTACCCTTGGTCACCTTACCGTCCAGCGGCACGCGTTCGCCCGGTTTGATGCGCACGGTCGCTCCAATGGCCACCGAAGCCACCGGTGTAGCGGTCCACGCTCCGTTGGTGCCCAGTACCAAAGCCTCTTCGGGCGCCAGTTCCAGCAAGCCCTTGATAGCGTTTCGGGCCCGGTCCACTGCCTTGGCTTCGATGAGCTCCGCAATCGCGTACAAAGCCATCACCATCGCGGCTTCTGGCCACTGACCAATGAGGAATGCGCCGGTGACGGCCACCGACATCAGCGCATTGATGTTCAGCTTGCCGCGCAGCAGCGCCGCAATGCCTTTTTTGTAGGTGTCGATGCCGGCCAGCCAGATAGCCAGAGCGGCAATCGCCATGCCGGCCACTTTCCAGGCCATCTGGTCGGGCGCGAAGAACGAAAGTACCTCAGCCCCTGTGGCGAACACCAGCGCGGCCACCAAACGGGAGATGCCGCCTGCAAAACCATGCCCATGGTCGTCGCCTTCGGCGGATCCAGCCGCGTGTCCGCCCTCAGTTTCGCCGGCGCCTGCAACTGGTTGCGGATCGAAGCCCGCATTGCGGATGGCGTCGAGTGCCAACGGGTAGGTGCCTTCCTCTGCGTCGATCTTCAGCGTCCGCGCGCCCAGCTGAAAACCCAGAGAGCGGATCCCATCCAGAGGCTCCAGCGCCTGACGAATCTCCGCCTCCTCGGCGCTACAGTCCATCGTCGCAATGCGAAACACCCGGCCTTGGCTACCCTGGGTGTTTGCCGCAGTGGCCACGGGCTGTGGATCGAAACCCGCCTTGCGGATGGCATCGAGCGCAAGGGGCAAGGCGCGATCCTCCGCATCGATCTTCAGCGTGCGCGCGCCGAGCTGGAAACCCAACGAGCGGATTCCCTCAAGCGGTTCCAGAGCCCGCCGGATCTCCGACTCTTCGGCACTGCAGTCCATGGTGGCGATTCGGAACAGCTTGCCCTGGCCCGGGCTGCTTGTGGCTGCAGGGACCACTGCTGCGGTACTGGAACAGCCCGAGGAGCAGCAGGGGTCAACAGTGGTGGGAGGAGTGCTGGTTTCTGATTTCATAGACCAATTGGAAACCTTGAAGTGGCTTTAAAGTCAAGCAGCAATAGAAATATCGCTGCTTCGTCCTACGTAAATCGGATTCTTGAACGGGCCGCGCTACGTGGCAGCGTCACAAGCGATCCCAGTCTGTCGAAATCGCCATCAATTCGGGCGAATTTCGATTCCCACATTCGTTACCCCATTTTCTGACGATGCGAATGGCTTGCCCTGATGCATGCGTGCAATACCGCCTACTATGGCCAAACCGAGGCCATGGTTGCTCTGCCCATGGCTGCGCGTAGGATCTGCGCGGAAAAATCGATCAAACAGCTGCGGAAGAATCTCGGGATCGATCGTGCTGCCGTAGTTGGTGACACTGATCAGCACACGACCCTCATCGGTGGTTCTGAGGTTGATCTGGACGATTGAGCCAGAGCTCGCGTATCGAGTGGCGTTGCCGAGCAAGTTCGACAGGGCCCGGCGCAGCAACGGCACGTCGAAGGCGCCATGCGCATCACCAACCACTTTAGCTGTGAGAGCTGCCTCGGACAGCGCGGCCTCGTGGTAGTCCAGTACGTCAGCAGCCACTGATGCAAGGCTCGCCACGGGCGCGCGGCGCGCTCCCACACCCCGATCCGCCTGGGACAGGAACAGCATGTCATTGACGATGCCGGTCAGGCGGTGCAACTCCTCCAAGTTGGACGCCAGCACCTCGCGCATATCCGCCCGCTCAGGGCGCAGCAAAGCCAATTCATTGTTGGCAATGAGCGTGGCCAAAGGCGTGCACAACTCATGCGCCACGTCCGCATTGAAGCCCTCCATTTGTAAATACGCCTTCTCAATGCGCGCCAGAAGCGCGTTGAACTGGTCGATCAGAGGCACGAGCTCAAGGGGCTGCTTGGCGCTGTCGAGACGTTGATGTAGATTGTCAGCCGACACTGCGCGCGTCTGACTGGCCAGTCTTCGGACGGGCGCCAGGCCCAAGTTGACCAGGGAGAATCCGCCCAGCGATACAACGATGGCCCCACCGATGGCTGCGACCAGCAAGGAAAGAGCAAGTCGGTGCAACAACTGGTTGTCGGTTTGGATATCCAGCGACAGCTGAACGCGCAAGTTCTTTGAGGGAGTCTGGTCCGTAGTCTGTGCTACTTCGAACTGCCGTTGGCGCCATACCGTCTTCGCATTCTGGTTGCGGGTGTGGGCGTAGAGAACAATCCCGTCCGCCCGCGCGACTTCGAGCGACAGATCTCCGTGCCCAACAAGGAAGTCATCGAGTTTGTGCGCAAGGTCTTCCGAATCCCCATGCTCCTTGCCATCCACTAGCAAGTGCCGAATGACGTTTTCCTTTTGCGCCAGCGTTTCCTCTTGCCGATCACGAAAATTGAACTCGGTCACCAGATACACCATCAGACAGATCACCCCGAGTCCGGCAAAGCTCTGCAGCGCCAGCCACCACGACAACCGCTGGCGCAATGAGCGATGTTGGGCCAACGCCTTCATCCGTGGCGGTCCTCCATGACATATCCCATGCCGCGAATGGTGTGGAGCAGCGTAGTATCAAACGGCACATCGATCTTGGTACGGAGGCGCCGGAT
>CAZQXQ010000183.1:0-5575 GCA_964597235.1 uncultured Burkholderiaceae bacterium
GGGGCGGCATTCCATGGGGCAGGTCTGGGGTGTGTTTCACGTGAAACCTTAGCGCAGTTTGGGGTGGTGGGGCGGGGCAGGGCGGCTTCCTACAATCGATCATTGCGCCTGTGAGGGCGTTTCTCCTTACCCGCTGCTGCCGCATGAACCAAGCCCTGATCGTCCAAATCTTGCAAGACCGTCTGCCCCATCTGCTGGCGGTCTATGCCTTTGGCAGCCGCATCCAGGGCACGGCGGGGCCCAACAGCGATCTGGACCTGGCCGTGCTGGTCGCGGGCTATGCGGACCCGTGGGCGCTGTTTGACCTGGCCAGCAGGCTTGCCGATGTGGCTGGCTGCGAGGTGGACTTGCTGGACCTGCGCGCTGCGTCCACGGTGATGCAGTACCAGGTCATCACCACCGGCGAGCGCTGGTGGGCCAAGGATGTGCGGGCGGGCATTTACGAAGCTGCCATCCTCAGCGAAAAAACCGCGCTGGACGAGGCACGCGCCGGCTTGCTGGCGGACATTCAACAACGAGGGGTGGTGTATGGCCGATGAGGTCTTGCTGAACAAGGCGGCGGTGATCGAGCGCTGCGTGGCCCGGGCACGCGAGGAATATGCGGCGGACCCCGCGACGTTCGCCACCAATTTCACACGGCAGGACGCGGCCATCCTGAACATTCAGCGGGCGTGCGAGGCTGCGCTGGACATGGGCCAGCACCTGGTGCGCCGCGAGAAACTGGGCATCCCTCAAAGCGCCCGCGACGTGTTTGGCCTGCTGGCCCAGAACGGCTGGATCGCCCCCAGCCTGGCCGACAGCCTCAAGCGCATGGTGGGCTTTCGCAACATTGCGGTGCATGATTACCAGGCACTGCAGTTGCCCATCACGGTGAACATCCTGGCAAACCACCTGGGGGAGTTTTTGGCGTACAGCCAGGCGGTGTTGTTGCGGGATGCGGCCGGGGGGCCGAGTGCGTGATGGTTGTTCCACGTGAAACACCGTTCCTAGAATCCTGCCCTTTCCCCAGTCGCCCGAACCTCCCATGCTCCACACCTTCGCCCTGCCTCCCGTCATGCTCGCCGCGCCTGCGGTGGAGAAAGAAGACCTGCCCGGTGGCGGCTTCATCCTGCGTTCGCCGCAGCCTTTGGGCGAAGTCACGCGCTGCATCGGGGACTGGCTGGAGGATTGGGCCCGGCGCACGCCCAATGCGCTGTTCCTGGCGGAGCGCGATGCCGAGGGCGAATGGGTCAAGCTGAGCTACGCCCAGGTGCGGGCCCAGGTGGGTGCCATTGCGCAGGGCCTGCTGGATTGGGGGCTGGCGGAGGGCGCCCCGGTGGTCTGCCTGTCGGACAACAGCTTGGAGCATGCGCTGTTGATGTTCGCCACCATGCACATCGGTCGGCCGTTTGTCAGCCTGACCAGCGCCTATTCCCGCCTGGCCAAGGACTACGGCAAGGTCAGCGGCATCTTGCGCCGGCTGGCGCCCGGGGTGATTTACGCGGCCGATGGCGCGGTGTATGGCCCGGCCATCCGCGCCGCGGGCCTGCCGGCCACGGTGGTGCTGGGCCACAACGCCTACGAAGTCGCCGGCGCCCGGCCCTTTGCCGAACTGCTGCGCGCGCGTGAAACCCCGGCGGTGATGGACGCCTTTGTGCGCATCACGCCGCAGACGCATGCCAAGTACCTGCTGACCTCGGGCTCGACCGGCCAACCCAAGATCGTCGTCAACACCCACCGCATGCTCTGCGCCAACCAGCAGCAGTTCCGCCAGACCTGGCCTTTGTTGCGCGCGGAAAAGCCGGTCATCGTCTCCTGGCTGCCCTGGAGCCACACCTTTGGCAGCAACAACAACCTGAACATGGCGCTGGCCAACGGCGGCAGCTTCTACATCGACGAGGGCCGCCCGGTCCCCGGCCTGATGGAGAAGTCCGTGCGCAATCTGCGCGAGGTGCAGCCCACGCTGTACTTCAATGTGCCCAAGGGCTTCGAGGCGCTGGTGGGGTTTCTGGAAGAGGACGATACCTTCGCCCGCGATTTCTTTGGCCGCATGCGCGGGGTGTTCTACGCGGCGGCCGCCTTGCCCCAGCCGCTGTGGGATCGGCTGGAGCGCAGCGCCCAAAGCGTGCTGGGCGAGGAAATCTGGTTCACCGCCGGCTGGGGTGCGACCGAGACCTCGCCCATGCTGAGCAATGTGCATTGGCCCATGAACGGCCCCGGTTGCATCGGCCTGCCCGCGCCGGGCACCGAAATCAAGTTCCTGCCCGCCAATGGCCGGCTGGAGATGCGGGTGCGCGGCCCGCAGGTGTTTGCTGAATACCTGCACGAGCCCGAAAAAACCGCCGAGGCCTTTGACGAAGACGGCTTCTACCGCATCGGCGATGCGGGCGCGCTGATCGACCCGGCGCGGCCGGAGCAGGGCATCCGCTTCGATGGCCGGTTGTCGGAAGACTTCAAGCTCAACACTGGCACTTGGGTGTCGGTCGGCACGCTGCGTGCGCGGGTGGTGAGCGCGCTGGCGCCGCATGTGCTGGACGTGGCGGTCACCGGCCACGACCAGGGCGAGGTGGGGCTGCTGGTGTTTCCTGCCCCCAGCGCCCAAGCCCTGTCGTCCGAACAGCTGGCCGAGCACCTGCGCATGGGCCTGCGGTCGCTGCGGGAGGAGGGCGCCGGCTCCGCCCAAACCCCGCGCCGCCTGCTGGTCCTGGGCGAGCCGCCCAGCATGGACGCCGGCGAAATCACCGACAAGGGCTACCTCAACCAGCGGGCTGTGCTCCAGCGCCGTGCCGCCGACGTGGCCCGCCTGCACGCCGAGCCCCGGGATCCGGACGTGCTGCGGGTGGATTGAGCTTGGGCTTGCGCATCGGCGCGCGCTGCCGTCGGGATCACGCCTTGCGGACACGCAGCACCAGAAGCGGGAGTTCCTGAGGTTGCAGGAACTTTTTGTCCATCTGCTGCTTTTGTGTTCAAATTCCTGCGTTCATAGGAATTTATATGCAACTCAGGCTTGAATCGGTGGCAGACCTTGGTATGGCGCTGCGCGCAGCGCGCAAGGGGGCGGCGGTGCGTCTGGACGACCTGGCCGATATGGCGGGGGTCAGCAAGCAATTTGTCTCGGATGTGGAGTACGGCAAGCAGACGGTGCAGTTGGGCCTGGTGTTGAAACTGCTTGCAGAAATGGGCTTGCACCTGAGCATCGATCTGCCTGCAACCGCAGAGCCGGCCTTGCTGGCCCTCAGAGCCAGTGGCGGCGTGGGCAAGCGACAGACCAACAAGGACTGACCCATGCGCACCTTGACGGTTTACTTGAATGACCGGCAGGTAGGGGTTCTGGCGGAAGGCGATGGTCTGTGGTCCTTCGAATACGCCCCAGATTGGGCGGCTTCGGCCGACGGCTTCGATCTGGCGCCTGGCCTGAGCCGGTCCATCCTGTGCCATGTTGATGGCGGCACCTCGCGTCCGGTCCAGTGGTACTTCGATAACCTTCTGCCGGAAGAGAGGCTGCGCGAGACGGTGAGCAAGGAGGCTGGCCTCCAAGGCGACGATGCCTTTTCCCTGCTGGAATATCTGGGCGCGGAGTCCACCGGATCGCTGGTGCTGTTGCCGCCCGGTCAATCCCTGCCTGAGTCAGGCGGTCTGCAAGCACTGACCGACCAGGCGCTGAGCCAGCGTATCCGTGATCTGCCAAGGGTGTCCCTGGCCAAGGGTGCGCCCAAGCGGATGTCCGTGGCAGGCGCGCAGAACAAGCTGCTGGTGGTCTATCGCGACGGCCAGCTGTTCGAGCCGGTAGGAATGGAGCCGTCCACCCACATCCTTAAGCCGGACCACACGAGCGATGACTATCCGGCATCGGTGATCAACGAGTACGTCACCATGCGGCTGGCAGACAAGCTGGGGCTGCCGGTACCCCGGGTTTTTCGGCGCTACGTGCCAGAGCCGGTGTACATCGTCGAGCGCTTTGACCGTGATGTGGACGCGTCTGGCCGGACCCGGCGGCGCCACATCATTGATGCCTGCCAGCTCTTGGGCAAGTCGCGCCTGTTCAAGAACAGCGCGGCCACACTGGCCACCTTGTCGGAGTGCATCGCCCGCTGCCGCAACCGTGCAAGTGCCCGCCTGGGGCTGTACCGGTGGCTGGTGTTCAACCTGCTGGTTGCCAACGATGACAACCACCTCAAGAACATCTCGTTCAGCGTGGGACCCGAAGGCATTGAGCTCTGTCCGTCCTACGACTTGCTGAGTACCGGCACCTACCATACCCGCGCCTTCGCCGATCACCGCGCCACTTGGCCGGCCGTACCGATGATGATTCCATTGCCAGGCGCCACGACCTTTGGCGAGGTCAATCGGTCTGCAGTGCTTGCTGCGGCCGATGCATTGGGGCTGAGCCGGCGCATTGGCGAGCGGGAACTGAACCGGATGGCCGAGGCCATGCCCGGAATGCTGGCGTCCTTGGTTCGAGAAGTGGAGCGTGAAAACGCACAGTACCCGCCGCCGGTACACGCGCAGCTGGGGGGTGAACTGCGCTTGTTGCGCACGATGCAGCACCTCGTCGTGCCTGAAATGCTGTCGCGCGTCAGCACTTGAGTGGCGCAGTACCCCTTGGGGTTTGACCGTGCTCCCCCAGGTCGGGGTTCTGGTGGGTAGGGTGCTTGCGCCAAAGGTGGGAAAATTGCGCCCCTTTGCATCCCCCGCTGTTTTTCCATGCTGTACCCCCAGGAATTTGATGTCATCGTCGTCGGCGGTGGCCATGCCGGCACCGAGGCCGCACTGGCCGCTGCGCGCATGGGCGCCCAAACGCTGCTGCTCACCCACAACATCGAGACGCTGGGCCAGATGAGCTGCAACCCCAGCATCGGCGGCATCGGCAAGGGCCACCTGGTCAAGGAGGTGGACGCGCTGGGCGGCGCGATGGCGCTGGCCACCGACGAGGGCGGTATTCAGTTCCGCATCCTCAACAGCAGCAAGGGCCCGGCGGTGCGCGCCACCCGGGCGCAGGCCGACCGCATCCTCTACAAGGCCGCCATCCGCCGCATGTTGGAAAACCAGCCGAACCTGTGGCTGTTCCAGCAGGCGGTGGACGACCTGATGGTCGAGGGCGACCGGGTCGTCGGTGCGGTCACGCAGATCGGGTTGCGCTTCCGCTCCCGCACCGTGGTGCTGACAGCCGGCACCTTCCTGGACGGCAAGATCCACGTGGGCTTGAACAACTACAGCGCCGGCCGCGCGGGCGACCCCCCCGCCGTCAGCCTGTCCGCGCGCTTGAAGGAATTGCAGCTGCCCCAGGGCCGCCTGAAGACCGGCACGCCACCGCGCATCGACGGCCGCAGCATCGATTTCTCGCAGTGCACCGAGCAGCCCGGCGACGGCATGCCGGGTGGTGTGAACGAAGGCCTGGTGCCCGTGTTCAGTTTCATGGCGCATGCTTACGGCGGGGCGGCCATGCACCCGAAGCAGGTGCCCTGCTGGATCACCCACACCAACGAACGCACGCACGACATCATCCGCAGCGGCTTCGACCGCAGCCCCATGTTCACCGGGAAGATCGAGGGCGTGGGCCCGCGCTACTGCCCCAGCGTCGAGGACAAGATCAACC
>CAZQXQ010000184.1:0-5542 GCA_964597235.1 uncultured Burkholderiaceae bacterium
GTGCCACCTGAACACCTGCCCGGTGGGCGTGGCCACGCAAGACCCGGTGCTGCGCGCCAAGTTCAGCGGCAAGCCCGAGCATGTCGTCAACTACTTCTTCTTCATCGCCGAGGAAGTGCGCCAGATCATGGCCCAGCTGGGCATCCGCAAGTTCGATGAACTGGTGGGCCGCTCCGACCTGCTGGATGTGCGCAAGGGCATTGAACACTGGAAGGCCCAGGGCCTGGACTTCTCGCGCCTGTTTGCCCAGCCCCAGGTGCCGGCCGAGGTACCGCGCCTGCACGTCGAGTCCCAGGACCATGGTCTGGACCACACCTTCGATCGCAAGCTGATTGCCCGCAGCCAGCCCGCCATCGAGGGCGGCGAGCGCGTGCAGTTCATGGACGTGGTGCGCAACGTCAACCGCTCGGTGGGCGCGATGCTCTCCGGCGCCCTGACCCGCAAGCACCCCGAGGGCCTGGCGGACGACAGCATCCGCATCCAGCTCGAAGGTACGGGCGGCCAGTCCTTTGGCGCCTTCCTGGCCAAGGGCATCACCCTCTACCTGATTGGCGAGGCCAACGACTATACCGGCAAGGGCCTGTCGGGCGGCCGCATCGTGGTGCGCCCCAGCCTGGACTTCCGTGGCGTGGCGCACGACAACATCATCGTGGGCAACACCGTGATGTACGGCGCCACCACGGGCGAGGCCTTCTTCAGTGGCGTGGCTGGCGAGCGCTTTGCCGTGCGCCTGTCGGGTGCCACCGCCGTGGTGGAAGGCACGGGCGACCATGGCTGCGAATACATGACCGGCGGCACCGTGGCCGTGCTGGGCAAGACCGGCCGCAACTTTGCTGCGGGCATGAGCGGCGGCGTGGCCTATGTCTATGACGAGGACGGCCTGTTCGCCAAGCGCTGCAACACCGCGATGGTCAGCCTGGAAAAAGTGCTGCCTGCCGAGGAGCAAAAAGCCAGCCAGGACCCCGCCATCTGGCACCGGGGCCAGACCGACGAGGAGCAGCTGCGCAAGCTCCTGGAAGACCACCACCGCTGGACCGGCAGCAAGCGCGCCCGCGACCTGCTGGACCACTGGGCCGATGCCCGCGCCAAGTTCGTCAAGGTGTTCCCCAATGAATACCAGCGCGCCCTGGGAGAGATTCATGGCAAAAAATCGGCTTCAGCCCCCGTCCAGTCTGCGGAAGATGCTACTAAAAAAGTAGCTTCTGCCGCCCAGTAACGCCCCGTCATCCGCATTAAGGAGTCCACACCATGGGAAAAGTCACCGGCTTCATGGAATACGAGCGCCTCGAAGAGGGCTACAAGCCCGTCGCGGAGCGCGTGAAGCACTACAAGGAATTCGTCATCGCCCTCGATGACGCGCAGGCCAAGGTCCAGGGCGCGCGCTGCATGGACTGCGGCACGCCGTTTTGCAACAACGGCTGCCCGGTCAACAACATCATTCCGGACTTCAACGACCTCGTTTATCACGGCGACTGGAAGAACGCCATCACGGTGCTGCACAGCACCAACAACTTCCCCGAGTTCACCGGCCGTATCTGCCCCGCGCCCTGCGAGGCCGCGTGCGTGGTCAACGTGAACGGCGATGCGGTGGGCATCAAGTCGATCGAGCACGCCATCATCGACAAGGCCTGGGCCAATGGCTGGGTGCAGCCCCAGCCCGCTGCGCACAAGACGGGCAAGAAAGTGGCCATCGTCGGCTCCGGCCCGGCCGGTCTGGCGGCTGCCCAGCAGCTGGCCCGCGCTGGCCACGATGTCACCGTGTTCGAGAAGAACGACCGTGTTGGCGGCTTGCTGCGTTACGGCATCCCTGACTTCAAGATGGAGAAGTCGCACATCGACCGCCGCGTGGCGCAGATGGAAGCCGAAGGCGTGGTCTTCCGCACCGGCGTCATCGTCGGCCAGCTGCCTGAGGGCAGCAAGGTCACCAACTGGGCCAAGGAAACCGTCAGCCCCGAGCAGCTCAAGCAGGAGTTCGACGCCGTGCTGCTGGCCGGTGGCTCCGAGCAGTCCCGTGACCTGCCCGTGCCGGGCCGCGATCTGGCCGGCATCCATTTCGCGATGGAATTCCTGCCACAGCAGAACAAGGTCAACGCCGGCGACAAGCTCAAGGGCCAGCTGCGCGCCGATGGCAAGCACGTGATCGTGATCGGCGGCGGCGATACCGGCTCCGACTGCGTAGGCACCAGCAACCGCCACGGCGCCGCCAGCGTCACCCAGTTCGAGGTGATGCCCCAGCCGCCCGAGCAGGAAAACAAGCCCCTGGTCTGGCCCTACTGGCCGCTGAAGCTGCGCACCAGCTCCAGCCATGAAGAAGGCTGCGTGCGCGAGTTCGCGGTCTCCACCAAGGAGTTCTTCGGCAAGAACGGCAAGGTCACGGGCCTGAAGACCGTGCAGGTCGAGTTCAAGGACGGCAAGTTCAACGAGGTGCCCGGCACCGAGAAGGAATACCAGGCCGACCTGGTGCTGCTGGCCATGGGCTTTGTGAATCCGGTCTCCACCCTGCTGGACGGCTTTGGCGTGGACAAGGACGCCCGGGGCAATGCCAAGGCCACGACCGAGGCCGCGGGTGCCTACGCCACCAACGTGCCCAAGGTGTTTGCTGCGGGTGACGTGCGCCGGGGCCAGTCCCTGGTGGTCTGGGCGATCCGCGAAGGCCGCCAGGCCGCCCGCGCGGTGGACGAGTTCCTGATGGGCCACAGTAGCCTGCCCCGCTAAAATCAGGGTAAACCCGGGTTTACCTTGGGTTTACCTGAATCCCTTATCATCCAAAAGCCGGTTTAGCCCGGCTTTTTGTTTTCTGATGACCACCTCCTCTTCCGACGCCCTTGTCGAATTGCGCCACCTGACCTTTGCCTACAACGGTCGCGCGGTGCTGAACGACGTTTGCCTGACCGTGCCGCGTGGCAAGGTCACGGCGCTGATGGGGGTGTCGGGCGGTGGCAAGACCACCACCTTGCGCCTGATTGGGGGACTGAACCAGGCCCCGCCCGATCAGCTGTTCTTTGATGGCCAGGACGTGGGTCGCATGGACCAGGACCAAATCTACGCCATCCGCCGCCGCATGGGCATGCTGTTCCAGTTCGGTGCGCTGTTTACCGACCTCAGCGTGTTTGAAAACGTGGCGTTTCCCCTGCGCGAGCACTCGGGTTTGTCGGAAGGCCTGATCCGCGACATCGTGCTCATGAAGCTCGACGCCGTGGGCCTACGCGGTGCGCGCGATCTGATGCCCTCGCAGCTCTCGGGCGGCATGAACCGCCGCGTCTCCCTGGCCCGCGCCATCGCGTTGGACCCGGACCTGGTGATGTACGACGAGCCGTTTTCCGGGCTGGACCCCATCTCGCTGGGCACGGCGGCGCGGCTGATCCGCCAGCTCAACGACAGCCTGGGTATCACCAGCCTGGTGGTCTCGCACGAAATTCCCGAAACCTTCCACATCGCCGACCAGGTCATCATTCTGGCCAACGGCCGCATCGTCGCCCAGGGCACGCCCGAGGAGGTGCGCCAGTCGCAGGACCCGATGGTGCTGCAGTTCGTCAACGCCCAGAGCGATGGGCCGGTGCAGTTCCACTATCCCGGTCCCTCGGCCGAGGAAGACTTTGGCGGGGGCGTGTAATGAAGTTTCTCCACCCCGCTGAGCTGGGCTTTCAGGTGCGCCAGGCCATGGAAGCCTGGGGCTACGCCGCCCGCCTGCTGTGGCGCTTGGTGCAGCTGCTGGGCCCCTGCCTGCGCCGCTTTGGCCTGGTGCGCGACCAGATTTTCTTCTTGGGCAACCAGTCGCTGGCCATCATCACCGTGTCGGGCCTGTTTGTCGGCTTTGTGCTGGCCTTGCAGGGCTACAACACGCTGCAGCGCTACGGCTCGTCCGAGGCGGTGGGCCTGCTGGTGGCGCTGAGCTTGCTGCGGGAGCTGGGGCCCGTGATCACCGCGCTGCTGTTTGCGGGCCGGGCCGGTGCCTCGCTCACCGCCGAGATCGGTCTGATGCGCGCCGGCGAGCAAATCACGGCGATGGAAATGATGGCGGTCGATCCCATTCAGCGCATCCTGGCGCCGCGTTTCTGGGGCGGCTTCATCGCCATGCCGCTGCTGGCGGCAGTCTTCAGTGCTGTGGGCATTGTGGGTGGCTATCTGGTGGCGGTCCAGCTGATCGGCATCGACGGCGGCGCCTTCTGGAGCCAGATGCAGGGCGGGGTCGATGTGTTCTCCGACGTGGGCAATGGCGTGGTCAAGAGCCTGGTGTTTGGTGTGGCAGTGACCTTCATCGCGCTCTTGCAGGGCTACCGGGCCCAGCCCACGCCCGAGGGCGTGTCCAGTGCCACCACCCGCACGGTGGTCATGGCGTCCTTGTCGGTGCTGGGTCTGGATTTCATCCTGACCGTGATGATGTTCAGTATTTGAAGGAGGGACTGTGGAGCGTTCCAAAAACGATGTGTGGGTGGGCCTGTTCGTCATGCTGGGGCTGGCGGCCATCCTTTTCCTGGCTTTGAAGTCGGCCAACCTGCTGAACCTGAGCTTCCAGTCGGACTACCGCGTCACCGCCAAGTTTGACAACGTGGGGGGACTCAAGCCCCGGGCCGCCGTCAAGAGCGCCGGTGTGGTGGTGGGCCGGGTCGAGTCCATCACCTTCGACGACCAGAGCTTTCAGGCCCTGGTCACGCTGGCGCTGGAGAGCCGTTACGCCTTTCCCAAGGACAGCAATCTCAAAATTCTGACCAGCGGCCTGCTGGGCGAGCAGTACGTGGGCATCGAGCCCGGCGCCGACGAAAAGACCCTGCAGGGCGGTGACAAGATCAGCGCCACCCAGTCGGCGGTGGTGCTGGAAAACCTGATCGGCCAGTTCATCTACGGCAAGGCGGCCGATGGCGCCACCTCCAAGAACAACAACGCTGCAGAGTCCCCATGAACGCCAAGAATCCGCTGTTTTCCCTCCCGCGTCCGCTGTGGGCCCTGGGCCTGGCTTGTGCCTTGAGCGGCACCGCGCTGGCACAGACGGCCACACCGCAGCCCACCCATCCCCGCGATCCCCTGGAGCCGGTCAACCGGGTGATTTTCGAATTCAACGACGCGGTGGACCGGGCGGTGTTCAAGCCCCTGGCCAGCGGTTACCAGCAGGCGCTGCCTTCGATGGTGCGCACGGGCGTCGGCAATGCGTTTTCGAACCTGGGCGATGCCTGGTCGTTCGTGAACAACGGCTTGCAACTCAAGCTGGCGCCTGCGGGCGAGTCGCTGATCCGCTTTGGCGTGAACACCTTGTTTGGCCTGGGCGGCTTGATCGACATCGCCAGTGACCTGGGCATTCCGCGCCACAAGCAGGACCTTGGTTTGACCCTGGCGCATTACGGCGTGCCTTCCGGTCCGTACTTGGTGCTACCGTTTTTGGGCTCGTCCACCCTGCGTGATACGTTGGTGCGCCCCGTGGATACCCAGGGCGATCTGTTGTTGCACCTGAACGATGTGCCGGCGCGCAATTCCCTGTATGTGCTGCGTGTAGTGGACTTGCGCGCCCAGCTGCTGCGCGCCAGCGAGGTGGTCGAAGGCGCCGCCC
>CAZQXQ010000185.1:0-5535 GCA_964597235.1 uncultured Burkholderiaceae bacterium
GGCCCTTGGCAGCAAAAAAGTCCAGGAAGGTCTTGCGGATGTCCGCAACGGAAAAGGTAGGAGTGCTCATGGATCTTGGGGGTTGGGAGGGCAGCTTTTCTGGCCGCCAAGGCAGCCGAAGATTATAGGGAGCGCCCTAGTCCTCCCGAGGCCCGGCACAATACCGGGTCGAATCCGAATGGCGAAGTTTCCCAGCCCTCCTGAATCCATGCCCCCCGAGATCAACCAAGTCCTGGATTGGACCCCCAGCGCCCCGCTGGCCCCACTGCCCACCATCACCCCGGCACAGCACCGCGATGGCATGCGCCACTTCGCTTCGGCCGTCACCGTGGTGACCACCCGGGTGGGAGAGCGGCGGGCGGGCCTGACGGCCACAGCGGTCACCTCGGTCACGGCCGACCCGCCGCGCCTGGTGGTTTTTGTGCAAAAGTCCGTGGCCGCACACCCGCTGCTGCTGGAAAGCGGCGCGCTGTGCGTGAACCTGCTCAGCGCCGACCAGCAAGACGTGGCCGAAGTCTTTGCCGGGATGCGCGAGGGCGTGCATGGCGAGGACCGCTTTGGCGTGGGCCAGTGGAGCTCCCTGCAAACCGGCGCGCCCGCGCTCGACGGCGCGCTGTGCAACTTTGATTGCCGCATCGTCCGGGTCTATGAGGAGAGCTCCCACCATGCGCTGCTGTGCGAGGTGCTGGCCCTGCGTGAAAGCCCTGGCGACCAGGCCCTGCTCTACTGGAATCGTGACTTCCACACCCTCTGCCTGCGTGACTGAAGTCACTTCGCCCGTCTGCTCCCACCTGCCGTGACCTCCCCCCCTCCCAACCTGACCCGTTTCTCACAGTACCTGCTGGCCATGCTGGTGGTCGTAGGGGCTTTTTTGGTCAGTTTCGTGCTGTACACGCGGGCAGAAAACCAGCTCCAGCAGGCCAACGAGTTGCGCCTGCGCTCGATCCTGCTGGCCGAGGAGTTGCGCCAGTCCTCCAACGACCTGACCCGGCTGGTGCGCAGCTATGTGGCCACCAGCAATCCTGTCTTCAAACAGCAATTCCTGGATGTGGTCGCGATTCGCGACGGCAAAAAGCCCCGTCCGCTGGATTACGGCCCCTCGTACTGGGACTTCCGGCTCGAAGAACGGGAAGGCAGCCCGGTAGCCAGCGGACCCGCCATTCCCCTGCTGGAGCTGATGCGCGCCGCCGGCTTCACCCAGGAGGAGTTGGCCAAGCTCAACGAGTCCAAGGCCAAATCCGATGCGCTGGTGGAGATCGAATTCAAGGCCATCGCGCTGATCGAAGCCGACCGCCCCACCCATCCCCGCAAACGGGAGCAGGCCGCGAGCCTGCTGCTGAACGACGAATTCCATCGCGGTAAGGTCGAAGTCATGCGCCCGCTGATCGAGTTTGAGCGGATGGTCCAACAGCGCACCCTGGATGCCGTGCGCAATGCCGAGGCCAAAGCTCGCACGATGCACCTGACGCTGATTGGTTTGGGCGGGCTGCTGATGCTGCTGCTGTGGCGCTTCAGCCGGGAACACACCCGCATCCTGGGCTGCTCGGTGCCCGTGCTGCACCAGACCATCGCCCGACTGGGCCGCGGCGATTTCAGCACGCCCATCGAGGTGCTGCCCGGACGGGAAAGCAGCGTGCTGGGCTGGCTGGCCGAAACCCAGCAGCGCCTGGCCAAGCTGGAGCTACGCCAGTACAAGGCCATCGTGGATTCCACCGATGACGCCATCATCAGCATGACCATGGACGGCATCATCCGCAGCTGGAACCAGGGCGCCGAAAAAATTTATGGCTACCGCGCCGAGGAAGTCATCGGCCAGTCCATGGACCTTTTGATTCCCGAGGACCGCGCCAACGAAGAAAGCGAGCTGATCGCCCGCATTGCCCAGGGCGAGCGGGTGGACCATTTCGAGACCGTGCGCCGGTGCAAAAACGGCGCGCTGATCAACATCTCCGCGACGATTTCGCCCATCATGGACGAGAAGGGAGTGGTGATTGGCGCCTCGAAAATCGCCCGCGACATCACCCGCTCCAAGGAAGCGGAGCTGGAAATCCACCGTCTGGCCTATTACGACCCGCTGACCCAGCTGGCCAACCGGCGCCTGTTCATCGACCGCTTGGAGCACGCACTGAGCGCAGCCCAGCGTAGCCAGCAGTTCTTCGCCATCTTGTTCATCGACCTGGACAACTTCAAGACCCTGAACGACACCCGGGGCCACGATGTGGGAGACCTGCTGCTCAAACAGGTGGCCCAGCGGCTGGAGAGCTGCATCCGCACCTCGGACACCGTCAGCCGTTTTGGGGGGGATGAATTCGTCGTGATGCTTGAAAACCTGGGGGCGCGCGGCGACGAAGCTGCAGACCGGGTCGAACGCATGGGCGAGAAAATCCTGCGCGCCCTGAACGCTCCCTACCAGCTGGCGGGCTACAAACACCATTGCTCGCCCAGCATCGGCGTCACCCTGAGCAACGGCCAGGCCACCACCAGCGAAATGCTGCTCAAGCAGGCGGACCTGGCCATGTACCAGTCCAAGGCAGCGGGGCGCAACACCTTGCGCTTTTTCGATCCGGAAATGCAGGAAACCGTCAACCGCCATGCCCAGCTGGACCGCGACCTGCGCGAGGCCGTGGCCTCGGACCAGCTGTTGCTGTACTACCAAGTGCAGGTGGACGCCCAAGGACAAGCCACCGGCGCCGAGGCCCTGGTGCGCTGGAACCACCCGGAACGGGGTCTGGTGCCACCGGACGAATTCATCCCCCGCGCCGAGGAAACCGGCCAGATCCTGAAGCTGGGCCAGTGGGTGCTGGAAGCGGCCTGCCGCCAACTGGCCCGCTGGGCACGCAGCCCCCAAACGCAGCACCTGTCCCTGGCGGTGAATGTCAGCATTCACCAGCTGCGGCAGACCGACTTCGTTGCGCAGGTGCTTGAGACGCTGAAGCGCACGGGCGCACCCACCCATCGGCTCAAGCTGGAGCTGACCGAAACCCTGCTGGCCAGCCACATCGAGACCATCATCGCCAAGATGGATGCCCTGCAGGCGCATGGCGTGCGTTTCTCGCTAGACGACTTTGGCACCGGCTACTCGTCCCTGAGCTACCTCAAGCGCCTGCCGCTGGACCAGCTCAAGATCGACCGGAGCTTTGTCAAGGACATCCTGACCGACCCCAACGACGAGGCCATCGCCCGCATGGTCGTGGTGCTGGCCGAAAGCATGGACATCGAAGTGATCGCCGAGGGCGTGGAAACCCAGGCGCAGCGCGATCGCCTGCAAGCCCTGGGCTGCCACGCCTACCAGGGTGAGCTGTTTGGCAAGCCATTGCCCGTCAAGGACTTCGAAGCCCTGCTGGCGCGCAACCAGGATCAGGCACAGAAGCAGGGCCGGGCACAGGCAGCGCCCACGCGGTCCTGAGAACGCCTGCCCCGAGCACTCCTGAATTGAGAGCACGTACCGCTTGATTTCACTGGGCTAAAGGCCTTTTTCGATGAATCCTCCCCCGCCACAGCCGTCCCCACCGCAGCCCTCCTCGCCAGCCGCCCGCCCCCACAGCCCCAGCGATCTGTTCTGGTCCTTTTCCTGGCTGGCGCTGCAGGGCTTTGGCGGCGTGCTGGCCGTGGTGCAGCGCGAGCTGGTCGAGCGCAAGCGCTGGATGACGAACGCCGAATTCGTCGAAGACTGGGCCGTCGCCCAGGTCATGCCCGGACCCAATGTGGTGAACCTGGCGCTGATGATTGGCGACCGCCACTTTGGCCTGCGCGGTGCCGTCGCTGCCGTGACGGGCATGCTGACCTTTCCGCTGCTGGTGATGCTGGCCCTGGCGCTGCTCCATGCCCAGTGGGCGGACCACCCGGCGGTGGCCGGCGCGCTGCGCGGCATGGGCGCCGTGGCGGCGGCGCTGGTCGCGGTGATGGGCATTAAGCTGGCCGCCATGCTGCGCCACCACCCCCTGGGCTGGCCGCTGTGCACCGCGCTGGCCCTGTTGGCGTTTGTGGCGGTGGCCGTGATGCGCTGGCCGCTGCACCTGGTGCTGCTGGTCCTGGGCGGTGGCACCTGCGTGGCCACCTGGCGAAAGCTGCGCCCATGAGCCTGCCCCACCCCAGCCTGACGCTGACGGCCATCGACTGGCTGCACCTGTTTGCCTACTACCTCTCGCTGTCGCTGTTGGCCGTGGGCGGCGCAATTGCCACCGCCCCCGAGATGCACCGCTACCTGGTCGATGAGCAGGGCTGGCTCAGCGAAGCCCAGTTCACCGGCTCGGTCACCCTGGCGCAGGCTGCGCCGGGGCCGAATGTGCTGTTCATCGCCCTGCTGGGCTGGAACGTGGGCCTGAACGCGGGCGGCCCCGGCTGGATGGGCCATGCCCTGGGCGTGCTCGGCATGCTGGTGTGCATGGTGGGCGTGATGCTGCCCAGCACCACCCTGACCTGGGCCGCGACCCGCTGGGCGCACAAAAACCGCGAGCGCCGCGATGTGCGCGCCTTCAAGCTGGGCATGGTGCCGCTGGTGATTGGCCTGCTGTTTGCCACCGCCTGGGTGCTGGGCCGCGCCAGCGGCAACCCCGCCACCGACCTGCGGCTGTGGCTGCTGGGCGCCGTCTGCACGGTGGTGGTCTGGAAAACCCGGCTGCACATCCTGTGGCTGCTGGGCGCAGGTGCCTTGCTGGGGGCGCTGGGTTGGGTGTAATCCAGGCTCAGCCCAGATAAGGCAAGGCGGCTTGCGCCATGGCTGCCGCCGCGCCCCGGTGGGCCTGGGCAAAATTTTCTGCTGCCCTGCGGGCCTGGGCCAAGGCTGGCGCATCGGCCAACCAGGCCTGAACCTGAGCGATGGCCCCCGCCATGTCGGCCACCCGCACCGCGGCCCCTGCGGCGCAGGCCTGCTCCGACGCCTCGGCAAAGTTGAAAGTGTGCGGCCCCAACACCACTGGGCAGCCGCAGGCCGCCGCCTCGATCAGGTTCTGCCCGCCCAGCGGTGCAAAGCTGCCCCCCAGCAAGGCGATGTCGGCCAGGCCGTAGTACAGCGCCATCTCGCCCAGCGAATCGCCCAGCCAGACGTCGGCAGGCTCGGGCTGCGCAGCCCATTGACTGCGCCGCGAGACCGTGAGCCCTGCCTGCGCCAGTTCCGCCGCCACGGCATCAAAACGCTGGGGGTGTCGCGGCACGATCAGCCACTGAACCGGGGCTGAAGCTTCAGAATTCACTCCTGAATTGATAGCTACTACCGCTGGACTCTGTTGGCCTACAGCCTGTTTTTGCTTCAGAACAGGGCCCCAGGCCTGCCACCACAGCGCCTCCTCGCCCTCGCGGCTGCTGGCGAGCAGAACCACCGAGCGGCCGACCAGGGCGCGCCAGGCCTGGCCCTGCGCCAGCAAACGCGGCTCGGGCTGGGCGTCGAACTTGAGGTTGCCAAACACACCCTCGACCCGCGCACCGAGAGAACGCAAGCGCTGGGCGTCGGCCTCGGTCTGCGCCCAGGCCGCCGTCAAGCCGGCATAGGCCGGGCGGGCCAGCCAGGCCAGGCGCTGGGCCTGGCGCAGGGATTTG
>CAZQXQ010000186.1:0-5447 GCA_964597235.1 uncultured Burkholderiaceae bacterium
CGTGCTGGCCCTGGCCTTTTTGACCAAGGGCGCGATGTGGCCGCTGGGCTTCTGGTTGCCGACCACCTATGCTGCTGCTTCGCCCCCCGTGGGGGCCATGCTGGTGCTGATGACCAAGGTCGGGGTCTATGCCGTGCTGCGCATGTGGCTGGCGGTGTTTGGCGACACGGCCGGGCCGCTGGCGGGGTTTGGGTTTGGGGCCTTGCTGGCGGGCGGCATGGCCACGCTGCTGTTTGGCGCCATTGGCATGCTGGCCAGCCAGGACGGCGGGCGCATGGCGGGCTATGGAGCGATCATTTCTTCGGGCACGCTGCTGGCGGTGATTGGCCACACGGGTCACGGCGATGGAGGGCCCGTGCTGGCCTCGGGCCTGTACTACCTGCTGGGCTCCACGCTGGCCATGGCGGCCTTCATGCTGCTGATCGAACTGACCGAGCGAATCCGCCCTTTGGGGGCCTCGCTGCTGGCGATCTCGATGGAGGCCTTCGCGGTGGAAGACAAGCCGGAGGACCCGGTGGGCGTGGGCATTCCGGGGACGCTGGCCTTCCTGGGGCTGAGCTTCACCGCCTGCGCGCTGATCCTGAGTGGCATGCCGCCGCTGTCGGGCTTTGTGGCCAAGTTCAGCCTGTTCCATGCGCTGCTGGGCACCAGCACTGCCACCGACAGCCCCGCCACCGGCGGCTCAGCCGTAGCGGGCGTGACCTGGTGCCTGATGGCCTTGGTGGTGCTGGCCGGGCTGGCCAGCATCCTCTCGCTGGTGCGGCTGGGGGTACGCACCTTCTGGGCCTCCGGCGTGGTCAGGCCGCCCCGGCTGCAACTGTCCGAAGCCCTGCCGGTGACCATGCTGGTGGGCCTGTGCATTGCGCTGACGGTGCAGGCGGGCACGGTGCTGGACTACCTGGACCGCACGGTGCAAAGCCTGTCGCGCAGCGCGGCGACCAGCGAACGGGTGCTGGGCCATCCGCCCGTGTTGCGGGCGCCCACGCCAGGAGCCACGCCATGAAGCGCTGGCTGCCTTCCCCCCTGCTGTCGCTCACGCTGCTGCTGGTGTGGCTGCTGCTCAATGAAAGCCTGGAGGCAGCGCACTGGCTGCTGGGCGGGCTGCTGGGGCTGGTCGTGCCGCTGCTGGCACGGCCCCTGCAGGCCCACGCGCCCGCACGGCCCGGTCGCCCGCTGGCGCTGCTGCGACTGCTGTGGCTGTCGGGCATCGAGATCGTGCGCTCCAGCCTCAACGTCACATGGATCATCCTGTTGCGTCCCGCACAGCGGGTGAATTCGCAATTCATCCGCGTCCCGCTGGACCTACGCAACCCCCACGGCCTGGCGCTGCTGTCGGGCCTGATCAACATGACGCCCGGCACGGTCTGGGTGGACCTGCTGCCCGACTCGCACGAGCTGCTGCTGCATGTGTTTGACCTGCACGACGAAGCCTGGTGGGTGCACACCATCAAGACCGCCTACGAACAGCCGCTGATGGCCGTGTTCGAGCCCACTGTCACACGCCCTGGAGATCTGCCATGAGCCCTGCCCAGCTCCTCTCTGGAGCCCTTGTCTTTGCCCTGGTCTGCGTGGTCTTGGGCATGGTGCTGTGCACCTTGCGACTGTGGGCCGGCCCCACCGCACAGGACCGGGTGCTGGCCCTGGATACGCTGTGGATGTGCGCCATGGTGCTGACGCTGCTGCTGGGCATGCGCGATGGCACTGCGATGTACTTTGAACTGGCCTTGCTGGTTGCGCTGCTGGGCTTTGTCTCGACCGTGGCGCTGGCCAAGTTTCTGATGCGCGGGGAGGTGATCGAATGAGCTTTGCAGAGAACCTGCCCTGGTGGGCCGCCCTGCCTGTGGCCTTCTTGCTGGTACTGGGCGGGCTGGTGACGCTGGTCGGCACGCTCGGCTTGTGGCGGCTGCAGAACTTCTACCAGCGGATCCACGGCCCCGCCATCACGATCACCCTGGGCTCGGGCTGCGTGCTGCTGGCCTCGATGCTGTATTTCAGCGTGAGCGCATCGCGCTGGGCCGTGCACGAATTGCTGATCAGCTTGTTTGTGCTGCTCACGGCCCCGGTGGTGAGCATGCTGCTGATGCGCGCTGGCGTCTCCCGGGACCCTGGGTTGCACCCGAAGGCGGCGCCAGAAAATACGATCAAATCCGACGCCAGCCCAATGGATACCAGCGGTAGTAGCTCCTAAATCAGGAGCATACTCTCCGCAAAACTCAGGCGCGGGGCGTGCGCGAGGTGGGCATGACCAGGGCGTCGCCCTCAATCACCACCTTGTCCTGCACGGTGCAGACCGTGTCCAAGATGACGCGGCGCTTTTCCAGCATCACTTCCTTCACGGTGACCTTGGCATGCACCGTGTCGCCGGGACGCACGGGCGCCTTGAAGCGCAGGTTCTGGCCCAGGTAGATGGTGCCGGGGCCGGGCAGGCGGCCGGCAATGGCGGCCGAGATCACGCTGGCGGTCAACATCCCGTGGGCAATGCGGCCCTTGAACGGGGTGGTCTGGGCAAATTCCTCGTTGATGTGCACGGCGTTGTTGTCGCCCGAGGCACCGGCAAACAGCACGATGTCCGCCTCGGTGATGGTCTTGGCGAAGGTGGCGGTCATGCCCACTTGCAGGTCTTCAATGTCGTAGCCGTTCAGATCGTTCATGGTTTCTCCTTGTGTGCTTGTTGTGAAGGGGATAGAGGGCCTGCGCCGTACGCAGGGTGCCTCAGGGGCGCATCAGTGGCGCATCAGTGGCGCATCAGTGGCGCGATGGTGGATACAGCCAGTTGGCCAGCAGACGGACCAAGGTCGGCATGTACAGCCAGGTCATGGTCGCGGTGATGACGCCGGTGACGACCAGCACCGTCAGCGGCATGGGCAGGAACTGGCCCAGGAAGGGGCTGAGGGTGTAGGAAAACAGCAGCACCAGCGGGAAGATGCCGCTCCAGGTCATCAGCGCCATCTTCCAGCGCGGCGGCGGGGCCTTGGTGCGCGCGGTGGGCAGGGAGAACCAGGTCTCCAGCCCGCTGAGCACGCGGCGGCCGCCGTCGCCGCTGGTGATGGGCGCCATCTGCTCCAGCCACTGACGGCGCTCGGCGCTGTCGGACCAGGCTTGCAGATGGGCCTCGCTGTCAAAGGCAAACACCGTGCGCCAGCAACGGTCGCTGGCGTCGGCCTCGGGCCGCACCAGAAAGCCCCCCATGTGGCCGGGAAAGCGGGCGGCGGCCGCCTGCATGCCGGCCATCAGGCGCTCGTACTCCGCCTCGCGCCCGGGGAGCACTTCGCGGGTGACGATCACGGTCAGGGGGGCTGTCTTCATGGTGGGCTTCCTTGCAACGCAGGGTTAGACCTTGGCAGGTGCCTTGGCAGCGCCCGTGCGGGTCACAGCCTTGGCAGCGCTCGGGTTCTCGAACGCGGCCAGACGCTGGGCGCGCAGCACCTTGGCGTCTTCCACGCTCTTTTCCTTCACATGGCCGTAGCCACGGATCTCGTCGGGCACCCGGGCCAGCGCCACGGCGGCGGCGTGGTTCTCGGGCGTTAGGCGGGCGCAGATGGCATCGAGTTCACGGATGTAGTCCTCGATCAGCTGGCGTTCCATGTGGCGCTCTTCGGTCTTGCCGAACACATCGAGCGCACCGCCGCGCAGGCCCTTCAGGCCCTTGAGCCAGGCAAAGGCCGACTTCATCCAGGGACCGAACTGCTGCTTGACCAGGTGGCCCGTCACCGGGTCGCGCTTGGAGATCGCGGGCGGGGCCAAGTTGTATTTGACCGAGTAGCCGTTGGGGAACATGGCGTCCAGCTGGGCCTTGAAGGCCGGGTCGCTGTGCAGACGGGCGACTTCGTACTCGTCCTTGTAGGCCATCAGCTTGTACAGGAAGCGGGCGGCAGCCTCGGTCAGCGCGGTCTTGCCGGGCACGGCCTTGGCTTCGGCGGCTTGCACGCGCTTGATCACCTCGGCGTAGCGCTTGGCGTAGGCCTGGTCCTGGTACTCGATCAGCTCAGGCACGCGCACTTCCAGCAGGCGCAGGGTTTCGCCCTTGGCACCGACGGAATCCACGATGGCCTTGGCCACGGGCGAGAGCTGGGGCTTCTCGATCTTGGGGGCGTACTTGGCGATCTCGGCGAGCACGAAGGCGCGGTCGATCACGGCCATGCGGCCCCACTTGAACGCGGCCAGGCTTTGCTCCACGCCCACGCCGGAGGCCTTGATGGCGGCCTCGATGGACTCGGCCTTCAGCGGGATGGTGCCGGCCTGGTAGGCCACACCGACCATGAAGTTGTTGGTGGCCATCGCATCACCGAACAGGCCTTCGGCCAGGGCCTGGCCGTCCAGATAAACGTTGTCGGCCGCACGGGTCACCTTGTCGATGCCGGCCGTGAGGTCAGGCACGATCGGGAACACGTTCTTGCGGTCCTTGATCATCTGGCCCGTCGGCGTCTTGGTGGTGTTGACCACGGCGATCGTGCGCTCGGGCAGGCACTTGTCCAGGTTCTTGGGATCGGTCGCGTTCAGGATGTCAAAACCCAGGTACAGGTCGGTACGGCCGTCCGACACCTTGTTGTTGCCGGGATAGGGCTGGTGGGTCACCTTGATGTCGGAAATCACCGCGCCGCCCTTTTGCGCCAGGCCGGTCTGGTCCAGGCCCACGACATGCTTGCCTTCCAGGCGCGCGGCGTTGGCCAGGGTGGCCACCACAGTCACCGAGCCGGTGCCGCCAATGCCCATCACGTGGATGTTGAAGCCCACGCTGTCGTCGATCTTGTTGACCGGGGTCGGCAGTTCGCGGTCCAGCGCCGGGATGCGGCCCTTCTTCTTTTTCTTGCCCTCGCCTGCGGGGGCAGGGTTGGGTGTGACGGTCAGGAAGGATGGGCAGAAGCCCTTGACGCAGGAGAAGTCCTTGTTGCACGAAGACTGGTGGATGCGGGTCTTGCGGCCGAATTCGGTCTCGACGGGCTCCACGCTCATGCAGTTGCTCTTGACGCCGCAATCACCGCAGCCTTCGCAGACGCGCTCGTTGATCACGGTGACTTCGACGGGCTCCTCGGCCTTGCCACGGCTGCGGGCACGGCGCAGCTCGGCCGCACATTCCTGGTCGTGGACCAGCACGGTCGTGCCTTCGATGGCGGCCAGTACGCGCTGGGCTTCGTCCAGGCGGTCACGGTGCCAGACCTCGGTGCCGCCGGGCAGGCCGGTGATCAGCTCGGGGCGGTCGCTGGTGACGATGACCTTCTTGACGCCGTTGGCCAGCAGGTCGGCGACCATCTGGGACAGCGGCTCCTCGCCCTGGATGGCCTGGCCACCCGTCATCGAGGTGTGGGCATTGCGCAGCAGCTTGAAGGTGATGTTGGTGTTGGTGCTGGCGCAGTAACGGATCGCCAAGCTGCCCGAGTGGGCATAGGTGCCATCGCCCATGTTCTGGAAGATGTGCTTGGTGTCGGTGAACGGCGCCATGCCGATCC
>CAZQXQ010000187.1:0-5377 GCA_964597235.1 uncultured Burkholderiaceae bacterium
GCACAGGACGTTGTTGACCTGGTTGGGGTAGTCGGTGCGGCCGGTGGCCATGATCGCGTCGTCGCGCACGGCCTTGACCTCGTCGGGCAGGATTTCCGGCGTCGGGTTAGCCAGCGCAAAGATCAGCGGCTTGGCGGCCATGCTGGCCACCATGTCCTGTTTGAGCACGCCCCCCGCCGACAGGCCCAGGAACACATCGGCGCCGGCAATCACCTCGCGCAGGGTGCGCTGCTCGGTGGGCTGGGCGAAGACGGCCTTGTCCTCGTCCATCAGCTCGGTGCGGCCCTGATAGACCACGCCGGCCAGGTCGGTCACCCAGATGTTCTCGCGCGGGATGCCCAGCTTGACCAGCAGGCCCAGGCAGGCCAGCGCAGCGGCGCCGGCGCCCGAGGTGACGAGCTTGACCTTTTTGGGGTCCTTGCCGACCACCTTCAGGCCGTTGAGGATGGCCGCGCCCACCACGATGGCGGTGCCGTGCTGGTCGTCGTGGAAGACCGGGATCTTCATGCGCTCGCGCAGCTTGCGCTCGATGTAGAAGCAATCGGGCGCCTTGATGTCTTCCAGGTTGATGCCGCCAAAGGTGGGCTCCAGCGCCGCGATGATTTCGATGAGCTTGTCCGGGTCTTTTTCGTTGATTTCGATGTCGAACACATCGATGCCCGAGAACTTCTTGAACAGCACGCCCTTGCCCTCCATGACGGGCTTGCTGGCCAGTGCGCCGATGTCGCCCAGGCCCAGCACGGCGGTGCCGTTGGTTACCACGCCGACCAGGTTGCCGCGGCTGGTGTACTGGAATGCAGCGTTGGGGTCCTTGACGATTTCTTCGCAGGGCGCAGCGACGCCGGGGGAGTAGGCCAGGGCCAGGTCGTGCTGGTTGACCAGTTGCTTGGTGGCTGCGATCGCTACCTTGCCGGGCTTGGGCAGCGCGTGGTAATCCAGGGCGGCTTGGCGCAGCAGCGCGCGTTTGTTGGTGGGTTCGGGGGCCGCCTTTTGCTCGGACATGGGTTCTCCAATGTGCAAAAAAATGCCGGGCCCCTCACGGCGGGTGGCCGGACGGGCGCGCGGCGGGTTCAGGGACGGGCATTGTAGGTCCGCCCCTGAGTGCCTTCAGGGGCAGGGTGTTCCACAGAATTTCAAGAAAAAAAGGGCTCTGGGGCAATAAATACCAGCGGTATTAGCTATCAAAAGAGGAGTATTTTTTCAGTCCTCAAACTCGATTTCGTCCGCATCCAGGCTGGTGCCGTCGCGGTCCAGGCGGCCTTTGATGTCCACCTTGACGCCTTCGCGCAGCTGGTCGATGGTGCCGTCCTCGAAGCGGGCGTTGGCGTAGCGCACCACCAGCCCGCGCACGACCAGGGTGGCGGCGGCGCGGTCGATCTGGGTGATGCGGCCTTCGACCTCGAAGCCGCTGCCGCTCTCGTCCTTGTCGTCTTCGCGCTCGACTTCGCTGGCGATCAGGATGCCCTTGCTCAGCTGGCCTTTGACCTCGACATGCTGGTTCAGCGCCAGGTCGGTCGGCACGCCCTGGGCGCCGCGCGCGTCCACCGCCACGCCGTTCACGCTGAACTGGGTGCTGCTTGTGAAGGCGGTGATGAATCCCTCCAGCTCCACCCGCGCCTTGTCGCTGGGCAGCACGCTGGCCAGGGGGGCATTGCGCAGCTCCAGCCGTTGCGCGCGCCACACGCCAGCCGCGCCTGCTGTCAGGGGCAGTTCCACCACGGCAAAGGCACCGTCACGGGGGCGGTCCAGATCACCGCTGCGCTGGGCATCGCCGTAAAAGATGACGGCCTCACCGATGCGTAGGCGCTGGGCGGCGGCGTCCACCTGGCTGACCGGGCCCCGCAGGCGGTAGGACGTGGGCGCCGTGCGCAGCTCAATCCGGCTGGCCGTGCACACGCCCGCGCTGTCCCGCTGGCCATAGACCGCCACGGATTGGCCGATGGCCAGGCCGGCCAAACCACCGCGCACGCCGTCGCTGAACACCGTGGCGGCGGTGGTGCGCACGGCCTGGCCCAGTACGGTCAGGGTGCCGGCGACGGCGTCCAGGTGCTCCACCGGCCCCAGGATTTCGCTGCGCACCTGGATGCGGCTGGCGCTGGCGCGGCGCAGGCCAGCGGCATCGGTGGTGATGTCGGAGCCTTCCACCTCCACCACCATGCCCAGGCGCAGGGCGGTGTTGGTGAGGGCGCGGCCGTCATCGTCCATCACCTGGGCGCTGGTGTCGTCGTAGCGCACCTTGTTGACGATGATGGAGCCAAAGCCGCTGATCGATCCCGAGGAAAACGATCCCGTTCCGCCCGTGCCTACACCGGAAACGTCAAAGCCCCCGCCGGCCCCGCCGCAGGCGCTGAGCGCACCACCCCCCAGGCTGGCCAGGGCCGTGGCCAGCCAGCGGCGGCGGGAAATGGAAGCGGGGGGCAGGGAACGGTTCGACATGAAAGCTCCAGAGAAAGGGGGCGAGTGCGCAGGGCACCGGATGTCAGGACGTGGGCGGCGCCGGCGCATCGCAAGTCGGGTCGGTCGCCGGGGGTGGCATGGCCGCAGCGTAGGAGTAAAAGCCGATCCGCACCCGCTGGTCCTGGGGGCGGCCAGCGGCTTCGTCCTCCGCGATCAGGCGTTCCAGCTCCGGTACCAGGGCCTGCTGCAAGGCACGCCACTCCGCGCTGATCAAGGGGCGCAGTGCCTGGACCGAGGTTTCGGACAGCTCATCGGCAAACACCGCCTGCTCGAAATGCGCATCGCCGCTGCCCAACACGTTGGCGGCAGCGCCGGCGAGGTGGTCGCCCACATTCTCGGACAGCAGGCCGACCATGCGCGTGAAATCGGTGCGCGGCACAAAGGCCTCACGCAGCAGGCGGACCTGGTCGCCCTCGGGGCTGACTTCGGCCAGGCCTAGGCGGCAGAGTTCTTCCAAGAGGCTGCGGGGGTGCACATCGCGGGTGACGGACTGGGCCAGTGCGTCAAAGCTGGGCGCGGGGCCCTGGCGTGGCAGGCTGCGGGGCTGGCCCTCGGGGGCGTAATCGGGGTCGTTGGTCCAGCGGGCGAAGACTTCGCCGGCCAGCCAGCGGGGCGGGGCGCAGGGCTGCGTGGCGGTCTCCAGCAGTCGGCCCACTTCGCGCCGGCTCAAGCCCGTGGCGGTGCTGATGCGGCTGACTTTGCCATGCGCGGGCCCATTGGCTTGCTGGGCGCCGGCAGCATCCACCAGGGCCTGGCGCAGTAATTCGTCCAGCGCCAGATACGGCAGGCCGCGCGAAACAGCCAATTCCGCCAGCGGCTTTAGCAGCTGGCGGAAAGCGGACAGCAGGGCGGTCTGGTCGGGACTGTGGGACATCGGGGGCGCGATTGTCCGTCAAGCGCTGCGCACTCGCCCTGCACAGGGGCGTTTAGCCGATCACGGCATCGGCGGCGCTCAGGCCACCGGCCAGGCCGACCAGTTCCACCACATTGACGGCGGCGTTGCCATTGACTTCGCCTTCGGCGATTTCGGTCCAGACGCCATCCTGGTTGTCGTCGCGGTAGAGGGTGAACTCCACGCCACTGCGCTCGGTTTCGGTCTTGAGGATGTAGGTCGCGCCGTCGATGGTGACTTCGCTGTAGTCCTCGTTGGCGTCGATGCGCTCGTTCTTCCAGACCACGGTGCCGTTGCGGCCGGCTTTTTGTTCCTGCGCACCCACCACCTCGCCATTGGCGTCGAAGGTAAAGCGCATTTTTTCCAGCTTGCGCACCGTGGCGGTGGCCACTTCCAGCTCCAGGCTTTCGGTGAAGCGGCCGTCGCCGTCGGCATCGCTGTACACGGTGGTTTCGGCATAGCCCTTGCGTGACAGCTCGGTGCGGGTGACTTCGGTCACGGCGCCAGCGGCGTTGGTGATCACGTCGAAGTCGCTGTTGCCGATGAATTTGGTCTTGCTCTTACGGCCATCGATTTCGGTCATGCCGGTGACGGTGCCGTTGGCGAAAGTGAAGGTGTAGTACTCGTTGCTGGAAGACATGGGGGTTCCTTGAAGAAAGTGGAAAGGCGTGGCCCGCCAGATCAATTCCAAGCCCTGGGTCGCTGCCACGGAACGCATTGTGCCATGAAATGTGCAAAATGCACATTTAAAGTGGTGCCTTGTAAAACTGGTCCTTTTTGCGTCAAAGGTCGATAATTACGGCCTAGATTCGTTTTTTCAGGAGATTTAGGTATGGCATCCATCGGTTCCATCGGCAATTCCGGCGTGCAGGCCGCGCAAATGCGCATGGGGGCTGCCGCCAACAACATCGCTAACACGGACACCCGTGATTTCCGTCGCCAGGAAGTCACCCAGCAAGCGGCGCCCAACCAGGCCGGCACCCAGGCCACTGCGCGGCGCGCGCCGGCCCCGGGCAATGCGCCCGAGGCGGACATGGTTCAGCAGGTCCAGGCCATGTACGACTTCCGCGCCAATTTGCAGACCGTCAAGGCCCAGGAACAGGCCATGGGCAGCCTGCTCAGCGTGAAGGCCTGATCGCTGCACGGCGCACCTGAGCCCCACAAAAAACCCGGTGGTCCGCAAGGTCACCGGGTTTTGTTTTGCCTGCAGGTCGGCTCAGGGGACGGCGGTCTGAACGCCCCCAGCCGGCGGGGCCCTGTCTGCGGCAGCGGGGTGGGCCAGGGCGGCCGCCTGGTGCTTGGCGGCGCGCTCCCAGGCCCGCTCGTGGAAGAAGAAGGCCACCGCCTGCACTGTGGGTTCCAGCAGGCTCAAGGTCAGCGACGCCCAGAGGTTGCCGGTGACCAGGTAGGCCACACTCGCGGCGACCAGGATGTGCAACACGTAATAGGTGCCCGTTTTCATGAGCATGTGGCGGTGGTCGTGGGCAATGGTGCGCAGTCGGGACATGGCGTGCTCCTGGTCGTGATGGGGTGGGGCAACAACACCCCGTGAATGCAATGGTCCGCGCAATCAATCAATAAAGCCAATTGATATCCATAAATTCAAAGATAGAAACTATCTTTGGAGCCTGTCCTGCATGCCCACCCCAACCGCCCAACCCCCCATTGCTATCATGGCCGCCCCCCTTTGACCGACCTGCCCAGGAGCTGCCATGGCGTTGATGGACTTCCTCAAAAAGCAATTCATTGACGTCCTGCAATGGACCGAGGACGACGAGGGCACGCTGGCCTGGCGCTTCCCGATGGCGGGCATGGAAATCCAGAACGGCGCCCAGCTCGTGGTACGGGCCTCGCAGATGGCGGTGTTCGTCAACGAAGGCCAGGTGGCCGATGTGTTCGGGCCGGGCACCTACAAGTTGATGACCCAGACCCTGCCGGTGCTGACTTATCTGAAGAACTGGGACAAGCTGTTCGAGTCCCCGTTCAAGAGCGATGTCTATTTCTTCAGCACCCGCCAGCAGGTGGACC
>CAZQXQ010000188.1:0-5327 GCA_964597235.1 uncultured Burkholderiaceae bacterium
TGACGGCCGTGCCGTCGGAGAACAGGCCCACGTCCGGCAGCGTGACGCGGTGGCCTGCAGCGACCGACTGGATCATGGCGCTGGAGTCGTCCATCTGCACGCCAATCACCTTGATCTCAGGTCGCACGGCCTTGATGTAATTGGCCACGCCGGCGATCAGCCCGCCGCCGCCAATGGCGACGAACACCGCATCGAGCTGGCGGTTGCCCAGGCTTTGCAGCTGGCGCAGCATCTCCATGGCGATCGTGCCCTGGCCAGCGATCACATAGGGGTCGTCAAAGGGGTGGACGGGGGTCAGTCCCTGTTCCTGCTCCAGGCGCAGCGCGTGGGCCTGGGCGTCGGAATAGCTCTCGCCGTGCAGCACCACTTCGCCACCCAGGTTCTTGACGGCATCGACCTTGAGCTGCGGCGTGGTCGTGGGCATCACGATCACCGCGCGGGTACCCAGCTTGTGCGCGCCCAGCGCCACGCCCTGGGCATGGTTACCCGCCGAGGCGCAGATCACGCCGCGCTGCAGCTGCTCGGGCGTGAGGTGCGCCATCTTGTTATAGGCGCCGCGCAGCTTGAAGCTGAACACCGGTTGCTGGTCTTCCCGCTTGAGCAGCACCTTGTTGTGCAGGCGCCGGCTGAGGTTCTTGGCGGGTTCCAGGGCCGATTCGATCGCCACGTCATAGACGCGCGCGGTCAGGATCTTGGTCAGATAGTCTTGGGGAGTCAGGGCGTGGGACATGGGCGGATCGTGCGCGAAGGAGGTCGCCGGGGAAACCTGGGACCAGGGCCGCAGAGGCCGGGGCGCCATCATAGTCGCGCCGCCGTGGCGCCCCCGTTGCCCGAACAACGTGCAAAAAAAAGCCCCGGGTTGTTGAACCTGGGGCTGAATCCATCCTTTGAGGAGATGGAGGAGACAATCGGTGCGCTCAACAAATTTCGTCAAACGCGTGCCGCAAGTGTAACGCAAAGCCGCTGAAAATACCGGGTAAACCCGAATTTTTTAATCGCTGGCGCCAAAACGCCACACTGCTTAAGGAAAACTACGTATGGAATGCACCGTCACTTGGACCGGCCCGTCTGGCACCCGATCCGCCATGGGCTTTGTCGCCGAAACGGGCAGCGGCCATGTTCTGGCGATGGACGGCGCCCCCGATGCAGCCAAGCCCGAGAACGGCGGCGCCAACTTGGCCCCCCGTCCTATGGAAACCGTGCTGGCCGGCACTGGCGGCTGCACCGCCTACGACGTGGTGCTGATCCTCAAGCGCGGCCGCCACGATGTGCGCGGCTGCAGTGTCAAGCTGACGTCAGAGCGCGCGGACACCGATCCCAAGGTGTTCACCAAGATCCACATGCAGTTCACCGTGACCGGCAAGGGCATTCCGGCTGCCGCCGTCGAGCGTGCGATCGCGATGAGCCATGACAAATATTGTTCCGCCAGCATCATGCTGGGCAAGACGGCGGAAATCACCACCGGCTTCGACCTGGTTGAGGTGAACTGAGCGGAAAGACGGCTCTATATATGGTGCGCCGTGGTGGTCATGACCTTGGCCGCCAGGCGCATCAGGCCGCGCACGGGGGCGGGCAATTCCATCGCGCCCGCGTGCAAAGCGTCCTCGGCGTGGCGTTCCTCGTCGGCCTGCATTTGCGCCACCACCGCCCGCGAGGCGAGGTCCTCGGCTGGCAGGCGCTCCAGGTGGCTTTGTAGGTGGGCGCTGACCTGGCGCTCGGTCTCCACCACAAAACCCAGGCTGACCGCATCACCGACCTTGGCTGCCGCCCAGCCGATGGCAAACGCGCCGGCATACCACAGCGGATTGAGCAGGCTGGGACGGGCGCCCAAGGCGTCCAGCCGCTCCTGCGTCCAGGCCAGGTGATCGGTTTCCTCGCGGGCGGCGTCGAGCAGCTGCTGGCGCAGCGCCGGGTTCTGCGTCACGCTGGCTTGTGCGCTGTAGAGTGCCTGCGCGCACACTTCACCCACATGGTTGACGCGCATCAAGGCACCGGCCAGCCGACGGTCTTCCAATCTCAGTGCGTGCTCCTCGTATCCAAAAGCGGGGGAGGGGGTCTGGGCATGGGGCCGGGCAAACAGGGTGCGCAGCGCGGTGTCCGCAGCGTGTAACAGGGGGTTGGGTGCGAGCATGGGGTAGTCAAAAGATCGATGGGGCGCAGCAGGGATGTCCCTGCAAAAACTAGGGTTCTGCCGGATTGTGCCGTGGCGCGGTTGAATGTTGCAACCCTGCAACGGAAATCGTTTTTTCGGGCGAATCTGGGTGATTTGCTTTGCGAAATCGTCCTGACTCTGGTGCAATAACCCCAGCTTCCCCACCAGGAGGTTGGCCCTGGGAGCCGGCAAGACAGTGTCTGCATCACATGTCGCGCCACCGTCCGGAGCCCTCTGTTTAACCTTGGAGTATTCGCAATGAAAAAATCCCTGATTGCCATGGCCGTGCTGGCTGCTTCCGGCGCTGCAATGGCCCAATCTTCCGTCACTCTGTTCGGTGTGATGGACGCTGCCGTGACCCACGGTTCCGGCGACGTTGCCAACAAGACCCAGCTGTCCAGCGGTGGTCTGACCTCTAGCCGCCTTGGTTTCCGCGGCGTTGAAGACCTCGGTGGCGGCCTGAAGGCTGGTTTCCACCTGGAAGCTGGTGTGAATGCCGACAACGGTTCTGCCAGCGCTACCAGCGCCAACAACCAGTCCAATCTGGCTTCGAATGGCGGTTTGACCTTCAACCGTCGTTCCACGGTGAGCCTGATGGGCAACTTCGGTGAAGTGCGTCTGGGCCGCGATTACACCCCCCAGTACCTGAGCCAGCTCGCCTTTGATCCGTTTGGCACCGTCGGCGTCGGCGCCATCGCCAACATTCAGGCTGCTCCTGCCTACACCACCAGCCAACGCGCTTCCAACAGCGTGGCTTACCACGCCCCCAAGATGGGCGGCTTCTACGGTACCGCCATGTACCACATGGGCGAAAACGTGAAGGACGGCGCTGCTACCGAGAAGAGCGGCGACGGCATGGGCTTCCGTGTTGGCTACGCTGCTGGTCCTATCGACGCGGCTGTTGCTTACACCGAAACCAAGATCACCAACAACGAAAAGATCAAGTCCTTCAACTTGGGCGGTTCTTATGATCTGGGCATGGCTAAGCTGATGGCTCTGTACAGCCAAGACAAGAACAGCCTGGCTGGCCGTGCTGATGGCGAAGGTTTCCTGATCGGTGGTCTGGTTCCCGTGGGTGCTGGTCAAGTCCGTCTGGCTTACTCCACTTACAAGAACGACAACGCCATCGGTGCTGATCCCAAGGTCAACAAGTACTCCCTGGGCTACGTGCACAACCTGTCCAAGCGCACGGCTCTGTACGCCACCTACGCACACCTGGCCAACAAGAACGGTTCCTCCCTGGCGTTGGCTGGGGCTACCGGTGCGGCTAACCAAAACTCCAACGGTTACGACTTCGGTCTGCGTCACAGCTTCTAATGGCTCGCTGGCCTGAGCCAGTCTGACATTTGCTGAAAAACCCCGCTGTCATTCCAGCGGGGTTTTTTTTGGCCTTCATTCGGCCCTCACTCGACGATTCCCCGCCGGTGCTCTCTTCAAAGTGCCAACGTCCTTCGCGCAAATTTCACTCACTGACCTCTTTGGGCGTTCGTAAATTTGTTTCATTTTTACGACAAATTAGCGCGGAGTGAGGAAATTTCTGGCGTGATCGGTTCGTGCCAGGGACTCTCGTCAAAGATTGGGCCCGGAGTCTCCACTTGCACTACTTTGCCTATCAAAGTAGCATAAATCCCCGAAATTTCAGATATTTCAAGACAAAAGTCTCAAATTTCAGTTTTCCATCTTCGTTTTTTTATCAAGGTTTGGGCTTTGGCGATGCGGAAGCTTTATCTGTTTGCGGGTAAACCCGGATAGGTCACCAAGAGGGTGCACTGGTTGAATAGAGGCATTGATTCAGTGCCGCAAGGCAGACGCCAACGCTCAATCTCTGGTGGGGAAGTCTGCGAATAGTCTGTCGTCGGGGCGCTGAAGCAATACATCCATCAAGGAACCTTGTTCCTGAAATGGCAGGGTTGGGGTAGAGCAGTACCCAGGCCCCACCAAACTGAAGTCCTTTGTCCAATCCTTGGAGTATTCGCAATGAAAAAATCCCTGATCGCCCTGGCCGTGCTGGCCGCTTCCGGTGCCGCGATGGCCCAATCTTCCGTGACCCTGTTCGGCGTGATCGACACCGGTGTGACGCATGGCTCTGGTGATAAGGCCAACAAGACCTCCCTGAGCAATTCCAACCACACTGCCAGCCGTCTGGGCTTTCGCGGCGTGGAAGACCTGGGTGGTGGCCTGAAGGCTGGCTTCCATCTGGAAATGGGCCTGAACAGTGACGATGGTTCTGGCGTTGCCACCAGCACCAACAACCAATCCACGGGTGCAACCACCGGTGGTGGCTTGACCTTCAACCGCCGCTCCACCGTGAGCCTGATGGGTAACTTCGGTGAAGTGCGTCTGGGCCGTGACTACACCCCCCAGTTCTGGAACGTCGTGACGTTTGATCCCTTCGGTTACAACGGTGTGGGTAATGTGGTTTTCAACGCAGTCACAGGCCGTACTTTGGCTGGCCCCACTGCGATTCGCGCTTCCAACAGCATTGCCTACCACGCCCCCGCGAACCTGGGTGGTTTCTACGGCACCGCCATGTACCACATGGGTGAAAACGTGAAGGACGGCGCTGCTACCGAGAAGAGCGGCGACGGCATGGGCTTCCGTGTTGGCTACGCTGCTGGTCCTATCGACGCGGCTGTTGCTTACACCGAAACCAAGATCACCAACAACGAAAAGATCAAGTCCTTCAACTTGGGCGGTTCTTATGATCTGGGCATGGCTAAGCTGATGGCTCTGTACAGCCAAGACAAGAACAGCCTGGCTGGCCGTGCTGATGGCGAAGGTTTCCTGATCGGTGGTCTGGTTCCCGTGGGTGCTGGTCAAGTCCGTCTGGCTTACTCCACTTACAAGAACGACAACGCCATCGGTGCTGATCCCAAGGTCAACAAGTACTCCCTGGGCTACGTGCACAACCTGTCCAAGCGCACGGCCCTGTACGCCACCTACGCGCACCTGACCAACAAGAACGGTTCCTCTCTCGCTCTGGGTGGCGCTACCGGTGCAGCCAACCAAAACTCCAACGGCTACGACTTCGGTATCAAGCACAGCTTCTAATGCCGCGCTGGCCTTGGCCAGCTTGACATGAACGCTGCAAACCCACTGCCCTGCGCAGTGGGTTTTTTTTGTGCGCCCAGCATGGGCGCACACCTGCGGGTGCAAGTCCCGCTGCGAGCTGGTC
>CAZQXQ010000189.1:0-5193 GCA_964597235.1 uncultured Burkholderiaceae bacterium
CACCACCGGCATCAATCCCTTTGACCTGGACAAGGCCAAAAAGCTGATGGCCGAGGCCGGCATCAAAATCCCGCTGGAACTGACCATGACCCTGCCGCCACCGCCCTACGCCCGCCAAGGCGGCGAGGTGATTGCCGCGCAGCTGGCCAAGATAGGCATCACCGTGAAGCTGCAGAACGTGGAATGGGCGCAGTGGCTCAGCGGCACCTACGGCAACAAGCAGTACGACCTGACGATCGTCTCGCACGTCGAGCCCTTTGACCTGGGCAACTTTGCCAAGCCGGACTACTACTGGGGCTACCAGTCACCCAAGTTCAACGCGCTATACGAAAAGATCAAGAACGCCCCCCGCCCCGCCGACCGCGCCAAGCTGCTGGGCGAGGCGCAAAAGCTGCTGGCCGAAGACGCCGCGCACGGCTTTCTGTTCCAGCCGCAATGGGTCACCGTGGCGAACAAGCAGCTCAAGGGCCTGTGGAAAGACATGCCGATTTTTGTCAACGACCTGGCCAGCCTGTCCTGGTCCTGAAACCGCTAACGCACGCCCTGCCCTGCGGGGCGTGACCCCCTGACACCTTATGGATATCTTGATTCTGGTCATCACCGTCGCGGTTGTTGCGGCGGGCTTCAACCGTCGTCAACAGCGCGCCCGCATGGCCCTGCTGGGCCAACACCTGCGCCACTACCCCATCGAACGCCTGATGGAAGCCGTCACCGAAGGCGCCTTGCAGGCCCTGAGCGAACCCGATCCCCAGCGGGCCGAAGACCGCTGGGAGCGCATCCACCATCAGGAAGAAGTGCTCGCCACACAATTTGGCCGGCTCGCGGCGGAGATGAACAAGGTTTACTTAGCGCATACCCAGGTCAGCCGCTGGCCCATCACCATTGCGGGTATCGATCGGCTCTTGCCACAGACCTGCTTTGATTTCCGAGCACTGCTCCAGATTCACGCCGAAGGCATCGCCCGCGCCGTCGCGCAGCCCCGCGACCTTGCCGATACCAAACAGCTGCGCGACCGCGCCTACCGCCTGGCCGCCGAGCTGTTTTTGATGCAGCACAGCTGCCACTGGTTTTGCAAATCCAAAGCGGTGGCCTCGGCCCGGATGTTGGCGCGCCACCAGACCCCGCACGCCCAGCTGGTGGCCGCCGTGTCACCAGAAACACGCCGCGCCTACCTGGCGCTGGTGCAGGGAAGCTCCTAAATCAATAGCTACTACCGCCCGTATTGATTGGGCTAGAGCCCGATTTGAGCATCAACCCTCTCCCACAAGGAGAGAGGGGGCTCAGAGGGCAGGCCAGGCGGCGTCAATCCGCGTAAATGCCCGCCTTGCGGATGACGGGGCCCCATTTCTGGATTTCGGCTTCCAGGTGGGTCTTCAGGCCCTGGGGCGTGACCTTGTCGGGCGCGGGGATTTCAGAGCTCAAATCGGCCAGGCGCTGCTTGACCACGGGGTCTTGCAGGGCGGCACGCAGCGCGGCGTTGATTTTGTTGATGACCTCGGTCGGGGTGCCCTTGGGCGCATACATGCCGTGCCAGACCTTGACCTCGAAGCCCTTGAGTCCCTGCTCGTCCAGCGTGGGCACGTTCGGCAGGGCGGCCAGGCGCTTGGTGGTGGTGGCGCCAATCACTTTGATGCGGCCTTCCTTGATCATCGGCGCGGTCTGGGTGGTCTGGTCGCACAGCAGGTCCACCTGACCGCCCAGCAGGTCGTTCATCGCCGGGCCGGTGCCCTTGTAGGGTACGGTGGTCAGGTCCACGCCAATGCTGCTCATGAACAGCAGGCCGCACAGGTGCGACACGGCGCCTAAGCCGGCATTGGCCAGCGAGACCTTGTCCTTGTTCACCTTCAGATAGGCCTGCAGCTCCTGCAAGTTGTTGGCGGGAAAGTCCTTGCGCGCCAGCAGGGTCATGGGCACATCGACCACCTGGCCGATGTACTCAAAATCCTTGAGCGGATCGAAGCTGAGCTTGCGGTACAGCGCCGGCGCGGTGGACATGCCCATGTGGTGCAGGAAGATGGTGTATCCGTTGGGCGCCGCACGGGCCACCTTGGTGGCAGCAATCGTGCCGCCCGCGCCCACGGTGTTTTCCACCACCACGCTTTGGCCCAGGGTCTTGCCCATGGGGATGGCGAGCATGCGCGCGACCACATCGGTAGGCCCCCCCGCCGCAAACGGAATCACCATGGTGATGGATTTGTCCGGGAAGCCCTGGGCCAGGGCCGGCAGGCCTGTGGCGGCCAGGAAGGCTGCGAGAGCGGTGGAACGAAGCAGATGTTTGCGAGCAATCATGGTGTGTCTCCAGAGGTTCGTTGTTGTCAATGGGTGCCAAAGGGCCCCGTCGCAGTATGAAGTCCTTGCGGACGGGGTGCAGAGTCCGGGGTCATTCACCGGGTTCCCGAAACTCCAGCGCCAAGTGGCGCCGGGCCAGTGCGATGACCGGGGCATCGACCATGCGGCCATCGACGCGGATCGCGCCGGCGCCTGGGCCGTTGCCCGCAGCCTCCACCGCCGCCAGCACACGGCGGGCCCAATCGCACTCGGCAGCGCTGGGCGCCAGCGCACGGTGCATGCCCAGCACCTGCGCGGGGTGGATGCACAGCTTGGCGCCAAAGCCCAGCCGGCGGCTGCGCTGGGTGTCGGCGGTGAGGATCGCCGGGTCGTCCAGCGCGGTGGTCACGCCATCGACTGGCGCAGCCAGCCCCGCCAGGCGCGACTGCAGCACCACGGCCCAGCGGGCGGGCAGCAGCTCGGCCTCGTCCGGGCCACAGGCCATGCCCAGGTCGGACTGAAAATCCAGGTGGCCAAACACCAGGCGCAGCACCTGCGGTGCGCGGGCGATGGCGGGTAAGGCGTCCAGGCCACGGGCGCTTTCGATCAGCGGCAGGATCGGCACGCCGGGGCAGGCCTGCGCCAGCGCGGCCAGGTCGTCGGCGCTTTCGGCCTTGGCGGGCACCAGCCCCCCCAGGCCTTGGGTGGCCAGTTGTGCGGCCAGCGCCCGGTCGCCGTCCTGCCAGGGGGTGCCAGCGGCGTTGGTACGCAGCAGCACCTGGGAACGCTGGGCGGCGGGCAAGCTGGCCCAGGCCTGGGCGATGGCAGCGCGCGCGCCCTCCTTCGCGGCGGGGGCCACGGCGTCTTCCAGGTCCAGGATCACCGCATCGGCGCCGCTGGCCAGGGCCTTGGCAAAGCGCTCGGGCCGGTCGCCGGGCACAAACAGAAAGCTGCGCGCCTCGCTCAAGGGGCGGGGCGCCACCGCGGTGGCTGGGGTGCTCATGCGCCAGTCTCCAGCAGACGGCCGACGGTGGGCCACTGGGCCACGTTCCACAGGCGGTCCACCGCTTGCTGCATGGCCTGGGGCGTGGCGCCGCCGCTGTAGGCGGCCAAGCGCAGGGCCTTGGCGGTGATTTCCTCGCGGCTCAGGGTGTTGCCGGGGTCGCCCTTGGGCTCATCGACGCGGCCGTGCAGCACGCGGCCGTCGGTGGTGTGCACGATGACCTTGCCGATCCAGCGGCGGGGGTAGGCGGCATCGACCTCGGGGTCCAGCGTCATCGTGACCTTGTCGCGCAGGGCCTGGGTGGTGTCGCTCAGGAAGTGAGCGTCGAACTCAGTAAGGCCAGCATGGCCGAATTGGGCCGCCAGCGCCAGCACGGTGCCCATGCTGAACTTGCTCTGGTGCACGGTGACCGGCTTGACCACCGGGCCCAGCACGTCGATGGCGCCCTGGTGCACCAGGGTATCGACGCGGGCCAGGTCGGCGGGCTGCAGCTGGTGCTGCTGCATGAGCTGCAAGAGCGCATCGGCGGCAGGATGGGTGTGGCGGCAGCTGGCGTGCCATTTGAAGGAGGTTTCGGGGGTGGCCCAGCGCGTCACTTTCCCATTCTCCAAGCCGTCCACCAGCTTGGCCGGATCGGCGTCGCTGGACATGCCGGCAGCCATGCCCTGCGGGCCTTCGAGGATTTGCGCCGCGCCGGTGAAGCCGTCCTTGGCCAGGTAGGCGGCCATCAGGCCGGCAGCGGCAGCGTGGGCGGTGTGCAGTTGCTTGCTGTCGGCGGCGGTGCGCAAAAACTCCCACAGACCGGCGGCCTGGGTGCCGGCCGAACCCAGCGCATGCAGCATCTGCGTAGCGTCGAGCTTGAGCAGGCTACCCACGGCGGCAGCCGCCGCCAGCGTGCCGGCGGTGCCAGTGGTGTGGAAGACCTTGTAGTGCGAGCGGCCCAGGAATTCACCCACCCGGATGCCCACCTCATAGCCCACCACCGAGGCCAGCAGCAGCTCGCGCCCGCTGGAGCCCAGCGCCTGCGCCGCAGCCACCGCCGCCGGGAAAACCACGGCGGCGGGGTGGAAAACCGAGCCGTTGTGCACATCGTCCTGCTCGGCCACGTGCGAGGCGGCGGCATTCGCCATCGCCGCCAGGTAGGGGCTGTTGCTCGCGCCGCTGACGATGACTTCGCTGGGGCCCTGCGCGCTGCCCATGGCCTGCGCAAAGCGGGCAATGCTCTCCACAGGCCGCGAGCCATGGCCGGCCACAGCGGAGCCGAACCAGTCCACCATCAGATCCTCGGTCTTGCGAACCACGGACTCTGGAATGTCGTCAAAACGCAAATGGGCGGCAAAGGCGGCCAGTTGGGCGCTGGGGGTGCTCACAGCAGTGCTCATGGGGGGTGTCTCCTGGTGAATTTGGGTCAAATTGGCCTCTAGACCAATGGATTCAAGCGGTATCAGCTATTGATTTAATAGCATCTCAGATGGCCTTGGCGGCGCGCAGGCGGTCGATAGCGGCCTTGTCGCGGCCCACCGAGCGCAGGATGGCCTCGGTGTGCTCGCCCACGGCGGGCACGGGGTCCATGCGGTAGTCGTAGGCGCTGTTGCGGCCGGGCGGCAGCAGGGCGGGTACCTCGCCGGCTGGCGTGGTGATCGTCGCCCAGCGCCCGCGCGCCTGCAGCTGCGGGTGGGCCCACAGGCCGGCCATGTCGTTCATGCGGGCATTGGCGATCTGCGCCTGGTCCAGCCGGGCGACCAGCTGTTCGGTGCTCAGCGCCGCGAAGGTCTGGTGGATGATGGCTTTGAGCGCCTCGCGGTGCTCGTTGCGCTTGGCATTGGCGTCAAAGCGCGGGTCGGTGGCCAGGGCGGGATTGGCCAGCACGATGTCGCAAAACTGCTTCCACTCGCGCTCGTTCTGCACGCCCAGGAGCACCG
>CAZQXQ010000190.1:0-5190 GCA_964597235.1 uncultured Burkholderiaceae bacterium
GCACCGCCTTGGGGTAGCCCGCGCCGGTAAAGCCGCTCATCCCCACATTGGCCCCTGCCGGAATCAGCGCGGCGGCTTCTGCGGCGGACATGACCTTGTGCATCAAGAGACCGGAATGGTGAATGCGGCTGCGGGTGGACATCGGCAAGGGCTCCTGTGGGGGGTGAAAAGGAAAAGGGCTGCATCCTAGCAGCGCCCGCTGGCAGATTAGGGTAAACCCTGGGTCTGTGGGGCGCCAGGGCGTGGGACCCTGCAGGGTCGGCGGTCGCAGCATCCTGGGCCACCGCGGCGGCTGTCTTGCACCCTGGTGCGCGGGCAGTCAATGTTTGCAACATCCTGAAGGGAGACCCGATGCTGGATCGTCGAAATTTCATGAAATACGGTTTGTGGGTGAGTTCAGGGCTGGCCAGCCTGCCCCTGGTCGGCTGCGGTGGCAGCGATGACGCCAGCCCGAGTCTTCCTGCCGTTCCGCAGACCTTGCAGCTCGGGGTCGTGCTGCCCTTGAGCGGGCCTCTGCAATCCGTGGGCCAGGACCTGCAGGCTGCCCTGGAGGTCGCCCTGCCCACGGTCAACCAGTACCTGTCCCCGTCCAAGTTGACCCTGGCGCTGACGGTCAAGGACAGCGCCGGTTCGCCGCAGCAGGCCTTGGCCGCGTTGCAGGCGCTAGAGGCCTCGGGGGTCAAGGCGGTCATTGGCCCGGTCAGCAGCGAAGAGGCGACCGGCATGCTGGACGAGGCTAAGGCGCGCCAGCGGCTGCTGGTGAGCCCGTCGAGCACCGCCATCTCCTTGGCCCTGCCGGATACCCTGGTGCGACTGGCGCCCAACGACAGGGCACAGGTCGATGCTCTGGCGCTGTACCTGGACGCCCAGGCCGTGCAGACCGTGCTGCCGGTGTACCTGGGTGACCGCTATGGCCGTGACTTCTACCAAGGCCTGGTCCAGCGCGCGACCAGCGCCCGTTTCACCCTGCTGCCGGGGTTGGAGTTCGCTGCCAGCGGGGCTAATCCGGCCTCTGTGGTCGCCGAGATTGCCACGCGCTTGGCGGGTGCTGGTGCCGGCAGCAAGGCGGTGTTGCTGGTGGGGCGCGACGCGGATGCCGTGGCGCTGCTGGGTGCGGCCAATGCCTTGCCTGCCCTGCGCCAAGTCGCTTGGCTGGGCTCGGAAAGCGTGACCCGTGCGCCCACGATCCTGGCCGACGCGCAGGCGCGCGAATTTGCCACCGCCGTCGGGCTGCAGGGCTTCACCTGGGCGGTGGAGGACACGATTCCCGTGGTGCCGCTGATGATGGCCACGGGCCTGCTGAGTGCCGCCCGGGGCGGTGGTCTGCCCTCGCCCGACACGCTGGCGGCGCTGGATGCGTTGTGGTTCCTCGCAGAAACCTTGCGCCGGGCGGCCGACCCGGATGGCCCGCTGTTACCGACTTTCCAGGCCGTCGCCAACGACGCTGGCAACTTCCTGGGCCAGCGCACCACGCTGGATGCCAATGGCGACCTGCGGGCCGCCAAGTACGCCCGCTTCACGGTGCGCACCGACGCCGCCGCCCAGCCGTATTGGCGCTTGGAGGGCATGTACATCCGCAATGCCGCGGGCACCCAGGGCTTCCTGACCGACGCCACGGCCTACCTGACGCGCGACCGCGGCACAGTCACCATCGGTGCTCTGCTGCCGCTGACCGGCCGCAATGCCAGCGCGGGCCTGGGAGCCCAGAAGGCGCTGAACCTGGCCCTGCAGCATGTGCGGGGGTATTTCGAAGCGGGGCACGGGCTGGGGCTGCGGTTCATGCTGGATGTGCGCGACACGGCCAGCGATCCGGCCACCGCCCTCACACAGTTGCAGGCCCTGCGGGCGGCGGGCGTGTCGTTGGTGATCGGTCCGCGCGACAGCAACGAGCTGGGGGCGGTGGCCGACGATGCCCGTGCCAACGCACTGATGCTGATCAGCCCGACCAGCACCGCCCCATCGCTGGGCCGCGCGGACGACCTGATCATGCGCTTGTCTCCGGACGACACCCTGCAGGCCAAGGCCCTGACTCGCCTGATCACAGCCCAGGGCCGGACTGCGCTGACCGTGCTCCACCGCGACGATAACTATGGCCGCGAGCTGGCGCAGGCCGTGCAGAACCAGTTTGCCGGCACGGTGCGGCGGCTGTCCTACGCTGCCAGCACGGCGGATTTCCGGCCCCTGCTGGCGCAGGCGGCGCAAGGCCTGTCGGCCACGCCCGCCCAGGCGGTGCTGGTCATCGGTCAGGCGGAGGTGGTGACCCTGCTGGAGCAGGTCGAGGCCGGTCCGCTCACTGCGGTCGCCTGGTATGGCACCGACGGCATCAGCCGCAGCCGCGAGCTGCTGGCCTCGCCCAAGGCGGTGACCATGGCGCAGCAGGTGCGGCTGACAGCCTCGGTCTATGACGAAAAGGCGGCAGGCCTGTTCATGCCACCGCAGGAGCTGGTGGCCACCCAGTTGGCCGCCGCGCTGGGAGCGCCCGCCACCTGGAGCGAACTGGCCAGCTACGACGCCCTGTGGCTGGCGGCCACTGCCTACGCCATGTCGTCCCCCAGCGCCGATGCCCAGACGCTGTGGAGCACGCTGAACAATCCCTATGGCGCCACCGGGATTGGCGCGGGCCACTATGTGTTCAACGCCAACCGCGACCAGAGCTTGTCGCAGTTCGGTTTCTACACGGTGGTTGCCAGGGATGGCGCTGCGCAGTGGCAGGCCCGCGCCTTCTACCGGGACACCCTGACCCTGCCCGACGACCTGCTGCTGCTTCCTGGCTGAACAGCGGGGTCAACTCAGCGAGGTGTGGTCCCGACGATCCTCTTGGGCCACACTCCCGCTTTCTTACCTAGGTGCGTCATGAACCGACTGTCTTTGTTCCTCTGTGCCGGCGCGCTGGCCTTACTGGCCGGCTGTGCGTCCAGACCACCCCTGCTGCCGCCGCTGGAGCCGGCCGAAATCGTGCGCCTGAGCCAGGAGGGCATGCCAGCCAAGGACATCATTGCGCGCCTGCAAGCCTCGCAGGCGGTGTACACGCTGGATGCCGCCGAGCTGGTCCGCCTGAGCCAGGAGGGTGTGCCCGTGGAGGTGCTGAACTACCTGCAGGCCACCCAGATCGACCAGCTGCGCCGCGACGTCGAGCGGCAACATTGGTACGGTGGCCGCGACCCGTTCTTTTGGGGGCCGTTTTACCGGCCCTGGCCTGCGCCGGTGTATCGGCGCCGGTAGTTGAAGTCGTTGTGAGCCGCTTCAGTGCGACGCAACTTTGGCGACAAGCGGAAAACGGGCTGGATCACGGATGGACTGGACTGACAGGTCAATGTCCAGTTCCGGCCAGTACAGATGGTCTGGCGAGGGCCATTCCACATCCGTAATCTGATCGATAGTGGCTTTGCGGAACCAGGGAAACTGGGCAAAGGGCACAAGCAATTCTTCCTGTTCCCCCAACAAAAGCCAAAAGCCATGGGGCGAGACATGGGTGACTTCAACCGCCGAAGTGCTGACGCCAGGCATCTTCAATCTCCTTGAGGTGTGCGTTCACGATCGCGCCGGCTTGGCGAAGTTGCGCCGCAGACAGGCCGGTATGGTCGGCCAGGGCCACCTGGGGCGTCAACCAAAACTTGGCTTCGCCATCGGGGTGGGCCACATGCACATGGATGCGTGGCTCTTCCCGGGAAAAGAAAAACAGGCGGAACGGACCGTCGCGAACAATCGTGGGTGCCATGGTTCCGCTGCCAAGAACGTGCGGCTTACTTCTCCACAAACGCCCGTTCGATCACGAAATCGCCGGGGGTGGTGGTGTTGCCCTCCTCGAAATCGCGTTTTTCCAGGATTTCCTTGAGCGAGGCCAGCATTTCGGGGCTACCGCAGAGCATCACGCGGTCTTCCAGCGGGTTCAGCGGGGGGACGCCCAGATCGGTGAACAGCTTGCCGCTTTCGATCAAGTCGTTGATGCGGCCCTGGTTCTTGAAGGCTTCGCGGGTCACGGTGGGGTAGTACTTGAGCTGCTTGCTGACCAGCTCGCCCAGGAATTCGTGCTGGGGCAGTTCCTGGGTCAGGTAGTCGTGGTAGGCCAGCTCATTGACCTGGCGCACGCCGTGGATCAGGATGACTTCCTGGAATTTCTCGTAGGTGTCCGGGTCGCGGATCACGCTCAGGAAGGGGGCCAGGCCGGTGCCGGTGGACATCAGGTACAGGCGCTTGGCGGGCAGCAGGTAGTCGATCAGCAGCGTGCCAGTGGGCTTTTTGCCGACGATGAGGGTGTCGCCGACCTGGATGTGCTGCAGGCGCGAGGTCAGCGGGCCGTCGGGCACCTTGATGCTCAGGAATTCGAGGTGTTCCTCGTAATTGGCGCTGACGATGCTGTAGGCGCGCAGCAGGGGCTTGCCCTCGACTTCGATGCCGATCATCGTGAAATGGCCGTTGGAAAAGCGCAGGGCCGGGTCGCGGGTGGTAGTGAAGCTGAACAGGCGGTCGGTCCAGTGGTGGACGCTCAGCACGCGCTCTTCGTGGAATTTGCTCATGGTCGGTCGTTCGGTAGGTGGTTCGCCCGGAGGGCAACAAGCAGGCGCGCCAGAAGGGCGGCGCGGAACCCGCGATTGTCCGTGAAACCGCCCCGCTTGAGCAGGGTACAGTTCAGACCCTTTCTTCATAAGCAAAGTTGCCAGCAGGCATGAAGCGGCTGGCATCGTCCTGAAAACCCCCACTGCTTCACCGCGTTCATCCCCATGCTCCACCGCAGACAAGTCCTTGGCACCATCGCCACCGTCGCTGCCTTGGCCGGCAGTTCCCTGGCCCAGGCCCAGGGCGTGATCAAGATTGGCGAAATCAACAGCTACAAGGCGCAGCCCGCTTTCCTGGAGCCCTACAAAAAGGGCATGGAGCTGGCCATCGAGCAGGTCAACGCCGCCGGTGGCATCCAGGGCAAGAAGCTGGAGCTGATCACCCGCGACGACAACGCCAATCCCGGCGACGCGGTGCGCGCGGCCGAGGAGCTGCTGGCCCGCGAGAAGGTGGACGTGCTCACCGGCAGCTTCCTGTCGCACGTGGGCCTGGCGCTGACCGACTTTGCGAAGCAGAAAAAGCGCTTCTTTTTAGCCAGCGAGCCGCTGACCGACAAGATCGTTTGGGAGCAGGGCAATGCCTACACCTTCCGCCTGCGCCCCTCGACCTACATGCAGGTGGCCATGCTGGTGC
>CAZQXQ010000191.1:0-5172 GCA_964597235.1 uncultured Burkholderiaceae bacterium
GATAGCTCTTGTCGTCCCGAAACAGGATGTTGAACTTGGGGTGCTGGGTCTTGATAAGGTTGTTTTCCAGCAGCAAGGCCTCGGCCTCAGAGCGCACCACCGTAGTCTCCATGCGCACGATTTTGCTGACCATGTGACCGATGCGGGTGCCGCCATGGTCTCGGCTGAAGTAGCTAGAGACCCGCTTTTTCAGGTTGCGCGCCTTGCCCACGTAGAGCAAAACCTCCTGCGCATCAAAGTAGCGGTACACCCCCGGCAGGGGTGGGAGCGCAGCCACCTGCGCGAGCAATTGGGCGGAATGCACGGATCCAAACATCACTCAACAACGGCCCTTATCACCTGATCACACCTTTGCTGCGCAGCAAGGCGATTTGCGCAGATGTCAGGCCGGCCTCGGCCAGCACCGCCTCGGTGTCGTCACCCAGGTGCGGGGCACTGCTGCGCACAGCGCCAGGTGTGGCCGAGAGCTTGGGCACGATACCGGGCACTTCCAGGATGTCGCCATCGCGGGTGTGCTGGGTCAGCAGCATGTCCCGCGCGCGGTAATGGGGGTCTTCGGCGATGTCCTTGGCGGTATAGACCTTGCCTGCGGGCACCCGTGCAACGGCCAGGGCATCGAGCACCTCTTGCACCTTGCGCTGCGCGCTCCAAGCGCCGATGGCGGCGTCGATCTCTGCCACCCGGGCCACACGGCCCGTGTTGTTGGCCAGATCCGGCGCCTGGCCCAGATCAGGACGGCCAATGGTGTCCATCAGGCGCTTGAAGATGCTGTCGCCGTTACCGGCAATCAGCACCCAGCCGTCCTGGCAGGGGTAGGCATTGGACGGGGCGATGCCCGGCAGCGCGCTGCCTGCAGCCTCGCGCACCACGCCAAAGGCGCTGTATTCGGGGATCAGGCTCTCCATGACGTTGAACACCGCCTCGTGCAAGGCGACGTCGATCACCTGCCCCTGGCCACCGTGGACCTTGCGGTGGTAGAGCGCCATCAGCACGCCGATCGTGCCGTGCAGCGCAGCTAAGGTGTCGCCAATCGACACGCCCACGCGCACCGGCACCCGGCCAGGCTCGCCCGTCAGGTAGCGCAAACCGCCCATGGCTTCGCCGACGACGCCAAACCCGGGAAGGTCGCGGTACGGCCCGGTCTGACCGTAGCCCGAGATGCGCAGCATCACCAGACCAGGGTTGAGCGCGTGCAGCGCCTCGGGGCCCATGCCCCAGCCTTCGAGCGTGCCGGGGCGAAAGTTCTCGACCAGCACATCGGCCTCGGCAATCAGGCGGCGAGCGAGGTCCTGACCCTCAGGCTGGCGCAGGTCCAGCGCCACCGAGCGCTTGTTGCGCGACTGCACCTGCCACCAGACGGAAGTGCCATCCTTGAGCAAACGCCAAGTGCGCAGCGGATCGCCCCCGTCGGGGGGCTCGATCTTGATGACCTCGGCACCAAAATCGCCTAGGGTCTTGCCGCAAAACGGGCCGGCAATCAGCTGACCCATTTCCACCACCTTGAGACCCTGCAGGGCCTGGGGCGGAACCAAAGAAGAGGGGATGGCATTCATGGCCGCGCAGCATAAAGGGAATGCGCTTGCGCCTGAAGCCCCGAGCGCGCACAGGCCATCGGCATCAGAGAGAATCCGCGTCTTTGTTTCTTGCGACAACGTCCACGATGAACACCACCCAGCAATCCGCCCTGAACGCCCGCTACGGCGGCGCAGCCCCTGCCTTTACCCTGCCCGAGCTGCCGATCTTCGACACCCTGCTCAGCCACAAGTCGGTGCGCAACTTCCTGCCCGACGCCCTGCCAGAGCACACCCTGCCCACGCTAATGGCGGCCGCCCAGTCAGCAGCCAGTTCCTCCAACCTGCAGACCTGGAGCGTGGTCGCTGTGCAGGACCAAGAACGCCGCAACCGCCTCTCGATGTGCGCCGGCAACCAGGCCCATATCCGCCAGGCCCCGCTGCTGCTGGTCTGGCTGGCCGACCTATCGCGCACCCGCCGCATGGGCGAGCGCCTGCAGGCCCCCGTGGAGGGCACGGACTACCTGGACACCTTTCTGATGGCCGCCATCGACGCGACGCTGGCCGCACAGAACGCCACGCTGGCGGCCGAGGCCATGGGCTTGGGCACCGTCTATATCGGTGGCATGCGCAACCAGCCCGAAGCCGTAGCGCAGGAACTGGGCCTGCCCCCGGGCGTGTTCGCCGTCTTTGGCCTGGTGGTGGGCCAGCCAGACCCGGCCAAACCCGCAGCCATCAAGCCGCGCCTGCCGCAGTCCAAGGTGCTGCATCTGGAGCAGTACCAGGTGCCCGCCACCCTGGCCGACGAAGTGGGCGACTACGACGCCCACAACCGCGCCTTCCAGGAAAGCCAGGGCATGAAACTGATCGACTGGAGCCAGCAGGTGGTGGAACGCCTGCGTGGCCCCGAATGCCTGAGCGGCCGCCATACGCTGATGGACACGCTGCACCGTATGGGCTTCCCGCTGAAGTGAGCCCCTTGCGCTGGGACGTTTTCTGCCAGGTCATCGACAACCACGGCGACCTGGGCGTGTGCTGGCGGCTGTCGGCCGACCTGGCTGCACGCGGCCACGCGGTGCGGCTGTGGGTGGACGATGCCAGCGCGCTGGCGTGGATGGCACCTCTGGGCCAGCCAGGCGTACATGTCCGGGCCTGGACCGACCCCGTTCCCCCCGAAGGCCCCGGCGATGTGGTGGTCGAAGCGTTTGGCTGCGAGATCCCCGCCCCCTTTCAGGCGGCGATGGCGGCCAAAGCGCCCCGCCCGCCCTTGTGGATCAACCTGGAATACCTGTCCGCCGAAGCCTATGTGGAACGCTGCCACCGTCTGCCCTCCCCCATCGGCACGGGGCCGGCAGCGGGGCTGACGCGCTGGTTTTTCTACCCCGGCTTCACCGAGCGCACCGGCGGCCTGCTGCGCGAGTTGGACTTGCGACAACGTCAGGCAGCGTTTGACCGCGATGGCTGGCGTACGGCCCACGGGATCCAGCCCGAGGCGCGCACGATTTCGTTGTTCTGCTACGAGCCCCCCCGGCTGCCGGAACTGCTCCAGCAACTTGCCTCAGGACCTCACGCCACGGCCTTGCTGGTCACGCCAGGACGGGCCACGGCGGCAGTGCAAGCGGCGCTGACCTTGCCAGAGACCAACGGCGTTCGGAGCCAAATCGGGCTCCAGGCCAATGGAATCCAGCGGAATCCGCTATCAATTTCATACCTTTCCCATGTCCCGCAGCCGGCCTTTGACGAGATGCTCTGGGCCTGCGACCTGAACCTGGTGCGCGGCGAGGACTCGCTGGTACGGGCGCTGTGGGCGGGTCAGCCGCTGGTCTGGCAGATTTATCCGCAAGACGACGACGCCCACCACGCCAAGCTCGACGCCTTTCTGGACTGGCTGCGGGCGCCGCCCTCACTGCGCAAATTCCACCAAGTCTGGAACGGAATCGACCTTGACAGCGCCTTGCCCTTGCTGGATGCGGCCCTGCTGGAGACGTGGAAAGCCTGCATTCAAGCCGCCCGCACCCGGCTGCTGGCCCAGGACGATCTGCTGACCCAGCTGCTGGGCTTTGTCACGGAAAAAAGCTAGAATCGCGGGCTTTTCGCACCCCGGCAGGCTTTTGCTTTTGAATGGTTTGTCAGCGTGCGGCAGACCATCACCTCCCACTGCAAACCTTATGAAAATCGCTCAAGAAATCCGCGCCGGCAATGTAATCATGCAGGGCAAGGACCCCATGGTTGTCCTGAAGACCGAATACGCCCGTGGCGGCCGCGGCGCTGCCACCGTGCGCATGAAGCTCAAAAGCCTGATCGGCAACTTCGGTACCGAAATCGTCTTCAAGGCCGACGACAAGATCGACAACGTGATCCTCGACAAGAAGGAGTGCACCTACTCCTACTTCGCCGACCCCATGTATGTCTGCATGGACACCGAGTACAACCAGTACGAAGTCGAAGCCGAAAACATGGGCGACGCCCTGAACTACCTGGAAGACGGCATGGCCGTGGAAGTGGTGTTCTACGACGGCAAGGCCATCTCGGTCGAACTGCCCACCAGCGTCGAGCGCGAAATCACCTGGACCGAGCCTGGCGTCAAAGGCGATACCTCCGGCAAGGTGCTCAAGCCTGCCAAGATCGCCACTGGCTTCGAAGTGGCCGTGCCCCTGTTCGTGAACCAGGGCGACAAGATCGAAATTGACACCCGCACCGGCGAATACCGTAAGCGCGTGTAATTTTCAGGCGTTTTGCCCAGCAAAAAGGCTTCCTTTCGGAAGCCTTTTTTGTTTCTGAACGCTCAGGAAGACATCAAAAAAGAGAGCATGCACCGCTGATAAACAGGGGCTTTGCAGCACAAAACATCCGAAAAGCCACTGAAATCAGGCGGTGCGCGCTCTCTTTTCAGGAGCGCCGCTCCACCCTGTCCGTACTCAAAACGGCTGCGCCACCAGGTCGTGGCCGTTCACGCCCACGATGCGGGCCTTGGTGAACTCGCCCACCTTCAGGGTTTTGCTGATCTTTTGCGGCTGCAGCAGCTGCACGGTGCCGTCGATCTCAGGCGCATCGGCGTAGCTGCGGCCCACGCCACCGCGGCGGCCCATGGCGGGGGCGGAATCGATCAGCACCTGTATGGTGGCGCCCACGCGGCGCTGCAGGCGCTGGATGGAGACCTCTTCGGCCACCGCCATGAAGCGGGCGCGGCGCTCCTCGCGCACTTCCAGGGGCAACATGCCAGGCAAGTCGTTGGCGGCGGCGCCGTTCACATCGCTGTAGGCAAAGCACCCGGCGCGGTCGATCTGGGCCTCGCGCAGGAAATCCAGCAGGTGCTGGAACTCTTCCTCGGTTTCGCCCGGGAATCCGGCAATGAAGGTGCTGCGGATGACGATCTCGGGGCAGATCTCGCGCCAGCGCTGGATGCGCTCCAGGTTCTTCTCGCCACTGGCGGGACGCTTCATGCGGCGCAGCACGTCGGGATGGCTGTGCTGGAAGGGCACGTCCAGGTAGGGCAGGATCAGGCCGCTGGCCATCAGCGGGATCACCTCGTCCACGCTGGGGTACGGGTACACGTAATGCAGCCGCACCCAGGCGCCGTAAGGCTTGGCCAGCTGACCCAGGGCTTCGGCCAGCTCCAGCGTGCGGGTCTTGATGGGCTTGCCGTCCCAGAAGCCGGTGC
>CAZQXQ010000192.1:0-5116 GCA_964597235.1 uncultured Burkholderiaceae bacterium
TGGTGCAAGAGAAGGATTTCGACCTGATCGAGCCCATTTTCTTCTCCACCTCGAATGCCGGCGGCAAGGCACCGGCCATGGCCAAGGCCCACACGCAGCTGCAGGATGCCAACGACATCGCCGCGCTGGCCAAGTGCGACATCATCATCACCTGCCAGGGTGGCGACTACACCAAGGATGTGTTTCCGAAACTGCGCGCCAGCGGCTGGAATGGCCACTGGATTGATGCAGCTTCTGCGCTGCGCATGGAGCAGGACGCCGTCATCATCTTGGACCCGGTCAACGACGACCTGATCCAGAAGACCCTGGCCGCCGGCGGCAAGAACTGGATTGGCGGCAACTGCACCAACTCCATCCTGCTGATGGGCCTGGGCGGCCTGTTCAAGCAAGGCCTGGTCGAGTGGGTCAGCTCCATGACCTACCAGGCTGCCTCGGGCGCCGGTGCCAACAACATGCGCGAGCTGCTCAAGGGCATGGGCGTGATCCACGCTGCCGTGGCCGATGAGCTGGCCACGCCATCGTCGGCCATCCTGGACATCGACCGCAAGGTGGCCCAAACCATCCGCGAAGACGTGCCCACCGAATTCTTTGGTGCCCCGCTGGCGGGCGGCCTGATCCCCTGGATCGACGTGCAGCTGCCCAACGGCCAATCCAAGGAAGAGTGGAAAGGCCAGGCCGAGGTCAACAAGATCCTGGGCACGGAATCCACTATCCCCGTCGATGGCCTGTGTGTGCGCATTGGCGCCATGCGCTGCCACAGCCTGGCGCTGACGCTCAAGCTCAAGAAAGACCTGCCGCTCGAAGAGATCGAGGCCATCATCAAGGCGGGCAACCCCTGGGTGAAGTGGGTCCCGAACGACCGCGCCATCACTGTCAAGGAACTGACCCCTGCCGCCATCACCGGCGGCCTGGAAGTGGGCGTGGGCCGCGTGCGCAAGCTGAACATGGGCTCCGAGTACCTGTCGGCCTTCGTGATCGGTGACCAGCTGCTGTGGGGCGCCGCCGAGCCGCTGCGCCGCATGCTGCGCATCCTGCTGGCTGCGTAAATTACACCCAGCTCCCGGCCCCGCTGGATCACTGGATAAGGCCTGCCTGCGCTTGCGCAGCAGGCCTTTGTCGCGTCTGGCACCGACCTGCGGCGACAAAAGACGCGATGCCGTGGTTTTTTGCCGGGCGCAACGAGGCCGCGAGCGCGTATGCTCACGCTCCTGCCCGGTTGTGGGCTGGCTGTTTTTGAATCTTCATGGCACCTCTGCACCGTTGGAAGTTATCCGCCCTGGCCGCTGCGTCCGCGATCTGTCTGGGTTTGCAACCCCAGACGGCTTCCGCCCTCGCCCTGGGCCGGCTCACCGTTCAATCTGCCCTGGGCGAGCCGCTGCGGGCCGAAATCGAAGTGCCGCAAATCAGCAGCACCGAAGCCGACACGCTGCGCGCCATGCTCGGATCCGCAGAGCAATTCCGGTCGCAGGGCCTGGAATTCCCTTCAACCCTGAGCGGTCTGCAGATTCAGCTGCAGCGGCGGGTGGGCGGCCAGACCATCTTGCAACTGCGCACCGAACGGGCCATCACCGAGCCTTTTCTGGATCTGGTGCTGGATGCGCAATGGCAAAACGGTCGTCTGATCCGCAGCTACACGCTGCTGCTGGACCCGCCCGCAGAGCGGCGTCCCGCCAGCCTCGTGCGGCTCGCACCGCAGGTGTCGGCGCCAACGGCCGCCGCAGCGCCTGCGCCCAGCAAACCCAGCGGTAAACCGGCGATCAGCGCCAGCCCCGTAACTGCCGCCCCCCGCACCTCCGCCGAACTGACGTCCACAGCGGCAACCGCACCCACCGAAACGGTCGTCGTTCAGCCTGGCGAAACGGCCACCCAGATTGCCAACCGGCATCGCCCTGCCGAGGTATCGCTGGACCAGATGCTGCTGGCCCTGCTGCAGGGCAATCCGCGCGCGTTTATCCAGCGCGACATCCACAGGATCAAGGCCGGTGCCACCCTGAAACTGCCGGACGCTGCGACCGCCAAGGCGACGCCCCCGGAGCAGGCCCGGCAAGCCTTGCTGACGCACAGCGCGGACTTCAACACCTACCGTCGCGAGCTGGCCGCCATCGCGCCCAGCGCCGAGGTCGCGCCTGCGGGCCGCTCTGCAGCGGGCGCCATCCAGGCTCAAGTCGAGGAAAAGAAAGCGGCCCCGCCCAGCCCCGACAAACTGCTGCTGTCCCGCAGCGGCATCGACGGGACGGGCACGGGTACGGCCGAAGCCCAGCTCGCCCGGGAAAAGCAGGCGCAGGAGGCGCAGGCCCGCGTCGAAACTTTGAACCAGAACATTGCGGCCCTGAACCAGGCGCAAGGCAGTGCCTCCAGCCCACCAGCCCCCGGCACCGCGGAGGGCAGCGCCCCAGCACCAGCGGGCGAAGCCCCAGCCGCTGCGGCACCGTCCGCTGCACCGGCCGCGCCGGAGACCCCGTCACCCACCCCGCCTGGCGTAGCGCCACCGCCGGGGGTTTCCGCCACAGCGCCCGACGCGGACGCTGCGCCCTGGTCCCGGAATCCGCTGATCCCCTTCGCTGCCGGTAGCCTGAGCGCCTTGCTGCTCAGCTACGGGGTATTCCGCTTCCTGCAGGCGCGACAAACACGCGCCCAGTCCAGCAACAGCTTCCTACAGCAAGCCAGCGAACTTTCCGCGACCGCAACGCCGACGGGGGTAGCGGCGGCAACGCCTGCGCCTGCGCCTACACCGGAACCCACACCCGAACCGGTGGCAGCCCCCCAACCCGTTCCGACGCCCGTTCCGACGCCACTTGCGCCGTCCGAATCGGTCGTGGAGCGCACTCCAAGCAACGACAACGTGGATCCCGTGGCCGAAGCCGATGTGTACCTGGCCTATGGCCGCGAACAGCAGGCCGAGGAAATTCTGAACGAGGCCCTACTGCGCACCCCCAGTCGCACCGCAATCCACGCCAAACTGGCGGAAATCCACGCGGCCCGCCATGACCGCGTGGCTTTGCAGCGTCTGCAAGCCGAGGTCTTGCGCCTGACTAACGGTCAAGGCCCGGACTGGGAGCGCGTGGTGGCCCTGGTGCAATCGCTGGAACCTGGTGCCAGCAAGGAAGCATCCCCCCCAGCGGAAGTCCCGCCACCGCCGCCCCCTGCAGTGACCCCAACCACCGCGCAGGAGGCGGGCGATTTGTCGCCAATGGAGTTTGACTTCAGCCTGAACTCGGCCCCCCTGCCTTCGCAGACGCCCCGCAATGGCGTGACCACTGCGTCCGCGACAGAGCCCGCCGCAGACGAAGACGCGCTCAACACCCAACCCAGCGCGCCGCCCCAATCCCTGCTGACCCGCATGGAACTGCCCTCGCTGGACCTGGTCCCGCCCGCAGCGCCAGCGCCCGCTATCGTCGAGCCAGCCACCGTCGAGCCCGTGGTGGCTGCGCCCATGCTGGCCGAGCCACCGCGCCCCTTGCGCGAGCCCGAAACGGTTGCCTCACCACCCGAAGACATGGCGCTGGAGTTCGTACCGCAGGATCTGCCCGTCGCACCGCCCTCGCCCAGCGCCACCCCCGCCAGCGCTAGCGCGCTTTCGCCCGCCCACGCAGCCGGTGCGCCCCTGGAACTGGACCTGCAGGGCCTGACCTTGGAGTTGGACAGCCTGGACACAGCCCCGCCTCCCCCTGCTGCGGAGACCCAGGCCGAGGCAACCCCACCAAGCCCCCCGGCGGTGCCCGAACCCCACCTGCAAGCCGCTGCGCCCGCCGACCGCCTGGCCACCAAGCTGGCCCTGGCCGCCGAGTTCAAGGCGATTGGCGACATCGAGGGCACCCGCAGCCTGCTGCAAGAAGTGGTCGCTGAAGCCAGCGGCGACTTACAAGCCCGCGCCCAGCAAATGCTCGCCGAGCTGGGCTGATGCGGATTCCACTGCCCATCGGGGCCGCGTGCCCCGCTTTTCTTTTGTTCTGTGTCTGAAATTCCCAACGTGCGCATTGCCCTCGGCGTCAGTTACAACGGCCAGGCCTACCAGGGCTGGCAAAGCCAGCCTTCGGGCCAGACGGTGCAAGACCGGCTCGAATCCGCGCTGGCCAGCTTCACCACCCACCCCGTTTCCACGCTGTGCGCGGGCAGGACCGATGCCGGCGTGCACGGGCTGATGCAGGTCGTGCATTTCGACACGCCGCTGGACCGGGCGCCGTCATCGTGGGTGCGCGGCACCAACCGCTATTTGCCGCCCGACATCGCCGTCCAATGGGCGCAGGTGGTGCCCAATACCTTCCACGCCCGGGCCAGCGCCGTCGCCCGGCGCTATGCCTATGTGCTGCTGCAGTCGCCCGTGCGCCCCAGCGTGGAGGCGGGTCGGGTGGGCTGGGTGTTTCGCCCGCTCGATGAAGACGCCATGCGCGCCGCAGCGGCGCTGCTGCTGGGCGAGCACGATTTCACGTCGTTCCGCGCCGCCGCCTGCCAGGCGCTGAGCCCCGTCAAGACGATGCACCGCATCACCGTGCAGCGCCGACCGCTGCGTGCTGACACCGCCAACGACCCCGAGACGCCCTGCTACTGGCGCTTCGAGTTCGAGGCCAACGCCTTCCTGCACCACATGATCCGCAACATCATGGGCTGCCTGGTTGCGGTGGGCCAGGGCCATCGCCCGGTGGACTGGATGCGGCAGGTGCGCGATGCCCGCTCGCGCGAAGTCGCTGCGCCGACCTTTGCGCCCGATGGCCTGTATTTCCTGGGCCCGGTGTACGGACCCGAATGGGGCCTGCCTGAGCGCACCCCCGCCTTTGACTGGTTGCCATGAATCTGCCCGTGAACCTGCCTGTAAACACCCTACCCCCCATTGCCCACCGCACCCGCGTCAAGGTCTGCGGCCTGACCCGTGAAGAGGATGTGGACGCCGCTGTCGCCGCCGGGGTCGATGCGATCGGCTTTGTGCTCTATGCCCCCAGCCCCCGAGCCGTCACGCCCGAGCGCGCCGCCGAACTGGCCCGGCGCCTGCCGCCCTTTGTCACGCCGGTGCTGCTGTTCGTGAACGAAGACGCTATCAAAATAAGAGCTAGTACCGCCCGTATCCAGGGCGCTTGCGTGCAATTTCATGGGGATGAGTCGCCCGAGGACTGCCTGGCCG
>CAZQXQ010000193.1:0-5077 GCA_964597235.1 uncultured Burkholderiaceae bacterium
CTGCTGATCCTGGACCTGGGCCTGCCGCGCATGCACGGGCTGGAGGTGCTCAAGCGCCTGCGCGGCCGGGGCTCGGCGCTGCCGGTGTTGATCCTGACGGCGGCCGACAGCGTGGAGGAGCGCGTTAAGGGCCTGGACTTTGGCGCCGACGACTACATGGCCAAACCTTTCAGCCTGCAGGAATTGGAAGCCCGGGTGCGCGCCCTGGGGCGCCGGGGCATGGGCGCCACCAGCAGCACCATCAAGCACGGCCCGCTGGTCTATGACCAGGCCGGCCGGGTGGCGACCATCGACGGCAAGATGGTTGAGCTCTCGGCCCGCGAACTGGGCTTGCTGGAAGTGCTGCTGCAGCGCGCTGGCCGCCTGGTCAGCAAAGAGCAGCTGGTCGAGCGCCTGTGCGAGTGGGGCGAGGAGGTCAGCAACAACGCGATCGAGGTCTATATCCACCGGCTGCGCAAGAAGATCGAAGCCGGGCCGATCCGCATCGCCACCGTGCGCGGCCTGGGCTATTGCCTGGAAAAGATTCCAGGGTGAATAGACCGGTGGTTACTCTCAAAATGAGAGCTGGTACCGCTGGTATTCATTGGTCTGGAGGCCAAAAAGGCTTAAATTTTTGCGTGGATTTGCCAGGGGCGCTGCCGTGAAACTTTTCCAGCGCGCGCAGCGCTCCCTGTTTGGCGAAATCCTGGACTGGATGCTCACCCCGCTGCTGCTGCTGTGGCCGGTGAGTCTGGCGCTGACCTGGCTGGTGGCCCAGGGCCTGGCCAACAAGCCCTTTGACCGCGCGCTGGAATACAACGTGCAGGCCCTGGCCCAGTTGGTGCAGGTGCGCCATGGGCAGACGCATTTCAACCTGCCCCAGCCCGCCAGCGAGATCCTGCGGGCCGACGATTCCGACGTGGTCTATTACCAGGTGCTCGGCCCAAACCAGGTCTTCCTCTCGGGCGAACGGGAGCTGCCTTTGCCCTCGGAGGACGACAAGCCCCAGCCTGGCCAAGTCCGCCTGCGCGACGCTGAGCTGAGGGGGGTGGAAATCCGCATCGCCCACCTGTGGGTGCGCCTGCCGCTCAAGGACGGGCCGCTGGCGCTGGTGCAGGTGGCCGAGACCCGCGAAAAACGCAGCGTGCTGGCTACCGAGATCATCAAGGGTGTGATGCTGCCGCAGTTCGTCATCCTGCCGCTGGCGGTGCTGCTGGTGTGGCTGGCGCTGGCGCGCGGCATCCAGCCACTGAACCAGCTGGAGCAGCGCATCCGCGCCCGCAAGCCCGACGACCTGAGCCCCCTGGACGATGCCACCGTCCCGCTGGAGGTGGCGCCGCTGGTAGCGTCGGTCAACGACCTGCTGGGGCGGTTGAGCGATTCGTTGGCCACGCAAAAGCGTTTCCTGGCCGATGCGGCCCACCAACTCAAGACCCCGCTGGCCGGACTGCGCATGCAGGCCGACCTGGCGCAGCGCGAAGGCGTCAGCACCGAGGAGCTCAAGCGCTCGCTGCAGCAGATTGGCCGCTCCAGCATTCGGGCGACCCACACCGTCAACCAGCTGCTGGCGCTGGCCCGGGCCGAGGGCAACGGCACGGGTCTGGCGCGCCAGCCCTGCGACCTGGCCAAACTGGTGATCGAGGTCGTGCGCGACTCGGTGCCCCGCGCCATGGACAAGCACATCGACCTCGGTTATGACGGCGCCGATCCGGGGTCTCCCGGCGTCATCGTGCAAGGCCACCTGACCCTGCTCAAGGAAATGGTGCGCAATCTGGTGGACAACGCCATCAACTACACCCCCTCCAGCGCGGCAAAGCCCGGTGTCGTCACGGCCCGGGTACTGCCCGATCCCTTCGGCCAGGTCCTGCTGCTGCAGGTCGAGGACTCCGGCCCGGGCGTGCCCGAGAGCGAGCGGGAGCTGGTGTTTCAGCCCTTCTACCGTGCCCTGGGCAGCGAGGCCGACGGCTCAGGCCTGGGCCTGCCCATCGTGCGGGAGATTGCCCAGCAGCATGGCGCGGACATCCTGCTGGAAGACGCCCACCCTGGGCAGGTGCCGCCCGGTGCCCGGTTCAGCGTGCGCTTTCCGTCTGCGTCTGCGTCTGGGGTGGGGACGGGGGCGGGCTGACAGGGGCGCGCTCAGGGGCGGAGCAGGGGTGCAGCGTTTTGCCTGCCAGCGCGATCAGCAGGGGTTCCAGCTCGGCGGTCATGTCGGCAGTGACATCGGTCATGCGGAAGCTGTAGCGCGGGCTGGGCTCGGGGGCCTTGAGCACTTTGGCGGTGCGCACCCGGCGCTGGGCCAGCGTGGTCAATGCGCCTTGGGCGGCGGCTTCGCTGTCGTGGCGGCTCAAGATCAGGCCAGGCTCCAGGTCGGCGATGCCCGCCCGTTCGTGCGTCACCTTGAGGCCACGCAGCTGCGCGGATTTCTGCTTGACCGCGTCTTCGCTCGGGAAGCGGCCCATATAGACCAGCCATTCCTCGACCGGCGGTAGCGCATCGAAGCGCCAGCGCTCGGCCGGCAGCACGGAGGCAGCGGCCTGGCGCACGGCCTCGGCCTGGGCAGTGTCCATGGGGTCGGATGCCAGGCAGACCGTCGGAGTGGCGGGCGCTGGCGCTGCAGCGTCGGTCTCGCCTTCGGCCGGTGGGGGGGGCGCCTCTTCCTTGAGCACCTGCAGGGCTTCCGGGCGGATTTGCTGGGTCAGCCGCTCTGGTTCGGTGCCGGGGGCGCTGTGTTTGCCGCGCACGGTGGCCTGCAGCCACACAAAAAAGCCCAGGTTGAGCATCAGCAGGACCAGCACGACGTAGGGCAGCTTGGATTTCGGCATGGGCGGCTCCAGGGAGATTCGGGGGTTAGTGGGGGGCGGGCGGGGTGGGGCGCACACTGACTTCGGCGCTGGTCACGGGCTGCAGGCCGGTGGCAGTGTGCACCAGCAAGGCGCCATCGGGGCCCACGCCTTGGGCGATGCCGCTCTGGCCATCGCTGAGCGTGACCTTGCGCCCGCGCAGCACATCGCGCGCGGCAAAGGCGGCTTGCAGTGGCGCAAAGCCCTCGGTCACAAAAGCCTGCACGGCGGCCACCAGGGGCGGCACCACGCGCAGCAGCGCGGTGGGGGCGTCCAGCGCCGGGTCCAGCTCTTGCGCCCAGGCGGGCGGGGTGGACAGGCCTTCGCCGCTGCGGGGCAGCAGGTTCAGGCCCACGCCAATCACCACGTAGCGCGCGGGGGGCTGGTCCGGGGTGCCGGACTGCAAAGGCGCCGTCCCCACAAAGCTGGCAGTTTCGATCAGGATGCCGCCCAGCTTGCGGTCGCGGTGCGCGTCGCAGAGCCACAGGTCGTTGGGCCATTTCAGGCCCAGCCGGGGTTGGTCCGCAGCGCTGGGTGGGTTGGGCTGCAGCGCCTGCGCCAGGCTCAGGCCCACGGCCAGCGACAGGCCCGACCAGTCCTTGGGCGCCAGCGGCAGGCCCAGTGAAAACATCAGCGAGGGCAGGGGGCTGGCCTCCGTGTCCTTGGCGGCCCCGTCACTGCCGCTGTGCCAAGTCCTGCCCAGGCGGCCCCGGCCGGCGGTCTGTTGTTCGGCGACCAGCAGGATGGGTTCCGGGCGACCCGCGCGGGCGCGGCGCATCAGCTCGGTGTTGGTCGAGTCGATGCTGGGCAGGATTTCGACGGTGAAGCCAGGCAGGCGCGGTGCCACCGCTTCCCAGATCGCTTCGGCGGGCCAGCGCACCACAGGCGCTGTCGGGGGCGAGCTCATCGGGCGCCTTTCTTGGCGGGTTGGCCGGATTTGGTGGCTTTTCCCGCCTTGGCTGGCGGCACCTCGGGCGGTCCTGCGGGGCGCCAGCCGCGCTTGGGGGCCAGCAGGGTGCCCCGGCAGTTGGCGCTGCCGCAGTGGCAGGGGTATTCGGCCTTGAGCTTCGGGGTGTAGCGCTCTTCCAGCATCAGGCCGTAGTCGTAGTTCAGTTCCTCGCCGGCGGCAATGTTGCGCAGTGCGGTGATAAAAATGCGCCCGTCCCGCTCGTCGGCATAGCAGTTGGGATCGCAGCTGTGGTTGATCCAGCGCGAGGAGTTCCCGCCGTGCAGTGCGTCGATCACCCGGTCTTCGTCGATGTGGAAGTAGAAGGTGTGATTGGGCTGGCTGGGGTCGTGCGGATGGCGGTCCTGGGCTTCTTGCCAGGAGATGATTTCGCCCACGTACTCGATGATCACCTCGCCCGCAGGGATGTCCCGCACGGCGAACACGCCCTTGCCATGCACGCCGGAGCGCCGGGTCTGGATGCGGCGGCCCGACAGGGCTGGGGCGGGGGTGATGGTGCGGGGCATGGAAAAACTCTGCTAAGTTAAAGATTCACAGGCGCGCGTGCGTGTGTACATGCACAGGCGCGCGAGGCATCGGATTGTAGAAGCGCGCTGCCAGAGGGCTGGCAGCACGGATTGGGAGAAACAACACATGGGCAAGACCCTGGTCATTGCAGAAAAACCCTCGGTCGCGCAGGACATCGTCCGCGCGCTCACGCCCGTTGCGGGCAAGTTCGACAAGCACGAGGACCATTTCGAGAACGAGCGTTACGTCGTCACCAGCGCGGTGGGCCACCTGGTCGAGATCCAGGCGCCCGAGGAATTTGACGTCAAGCGCGGCAAATGGAGCTTTGCGCACCTTCCGGTGATTCCGCCGTACTTCGACCTGAAGCCGGTGGACAAAACCAAGGCCCGGCTGAACGCCGTGGTCAAGCAGGCCAAGCGCAAGGACGTGACCGAGCTGATCAACGCCTGCGACGCGGGCCGCGAGGGCGAACTGATCTTCCGCTTGATCGAGCAGTACGCCGGCGGCAGCAAGCCCGATGGCAAAGGGCTCGGCAAGCCGGTGCAGCGGCTGTGGCTGCAGTCGATGACGCCGCAGGCCATCCGCGAGGGCTTTGCGCAGCTGCGCTCCGACGCGCAGATGGCCGGCCTGGCCAGCGCCGCACGCAGCCGCTCCGAGGCCGATTGGCTGGTCGGCATCAATGGCACCCGGGCGATGACGGCCTTCAACTCGCGCGACGGCGGGTTCTTCCTGACCACCGTGGGCCGGGTGCAGACGCCCACGCTGTCGCTGGTGGTGGAGCGCG
>CAZQXQ010000194.1:0-5036 GCA_964597235.1 uncultured Burkholderiaceae bacterium
TGCACCTGCACCTGCACCTGCACCTGCACCTGCACCTGCACCTGCACCTGCACCCGCACCCGCTACTCCGCCTGAAGGCGCCGTGATTTCCGAAACGACCACGACGACCACAGGTACGGATGGCACGACCACCACCACCACGACGGGCACCCTTGGCACGGTACCGGTGGTCGAAACCACCACGGTCACCACCAATGGTGAAACCGTGCGTGAGCTGGTCTATGTACCGGTCACCCCTGGTGCTGGTTCTGCCAGCGCGACACCCACGGTCTTGCCTTTGCTCTACGAGGAAGTGCCTGGCAGTGCCAGCAACACCACGGTGAGTCTGCCCGCTGGCGTTGGGCTGGTTTCGGTGGGTGACCGAACGCCCACCGGGAGCACAGGCCAGCAAGGCTTGATCAAGATGATTCAGTCCACGGTATCCGAGAGTGATCCGACCAGGACAGATATGGTGGGAGGTGGTCAATCCTTCCTGGACACACTGCCTGCCAACTCGACCCTTTGGGTCAATAAGATTCAGCTGACAGCGCCCACCGCCTTGCCGAGCTCACCCAGTGCGCCCGTCGTGGTCAATGGCGCGGCCAACAATGCATCGAGCAACTTCACCGGTGACAAGCTCGAAGCCCTGGTGATTGATGCAAGCGCGCTGCCGGCTGGGACCGTGGTTGAGCTGCAAAACGTGGACTTTGCCGTGGTCGTTGGCAACGGCGTGATCGTGCGCGGCGGCAGTGGCTCCAACGTGGTGTATGGTGGAGCCGGAACGCAGAACATCATGTTGGGCGAGGCCGACGACGTGCTGTATGGCGGCGCAGGTGACGACATCGTGGGCAGCGAAGGGGGAGCCGACCAAATTTTTGGCAACTCGGGCAACGACACGCTGTTTGGGGGGGCCGGGGCCGACATCCTGCACGGCGGCTCCGGAATCGACGTAGTCACCTATGCCGGCAATCGCAGCCGCTACGAGATCGTGCGTGACCATGGCAAGACCATCGTGCGTTCGTTGGACCGGCTGGACGACATCGATACCCTGATCAACGTGGAGACGATTCGCTTTGGCGATGGAGTGGTCCAAGTCCAGAACGATGCGTTCCACACTTGGATCGCAACGCTCTATCAACAGGTATTCAACCGCCAGCCAGACCTGGGGGGCTTCCAGTATTGGGCAAACGAATACGTGGGGGGCGATACGCTGGGTCATATCGCGATGTCCTTCCTGCACTCGGCAGAGTACGCATCGGGCCTAGGACAAGCCTTCGACCAGCTCACGGCTGGCCAGCAAATTGACCTGTTCTACCAGCACTTCCTGAGCCGCGATGCAGAAGCCGAGGGACATGCCTATTGGGTTGGTCGCTTGAACGAAGGCATGAGTCACGAAGACATCGCAGCAAGCTTTGTCTATTCACAAGAGATGCAACTGTCGTACCGGCAGCCGGATGCGTGGGAGTTCCTGCTTTGAGGGCGCACCTGCCATCTTGAGCCGACAGCAATGACTCTGCAAGAGCGCCCCTCGGGGCGCTCTTTTTTGTGCTCGCCGCCGTCAATAGTGCGGCGGCAGTTCGTCGCGCAGGCTGCGCGGGGCAGTGGGTCCGCCCTCGGACTGCTGGGCCAGGCGGCGGACCTCCTGCTGGAGCCAGTCGAGTTGCTGCTGTTGTCGGTAAATGGTCAGGTTCAACTGGTCCAGCAGGTCTTCGTGGAAGCTGAGCTTGATTTCCAAGTCAGCCAGGCGCTGTTCGGTGTCGGGGATGGGGTCCATGGCGGTCGATCGATCTCTCGGTGGATGACTCCGTCCGCTCAACGCGCCACCGGCCCCTCGAAAGCGAAGCGCTCGGTGTCCACCTCGGACGCGCCCTGGGGGGTGTAGCGGTTGCCCTGGATGGCTTGGGGCGCGAACAGCGCGTCCAGCCGGGCGATGGTGTCGGGGCTGAGTTGCAGCGATACCGCGCCCAGACAATCCTGCAAATGGTCCACCCGGGTGGTGCCGGGAATGGGCACAAAGCCAGGGTCTTTGTGCAGCAGCCACGCTAGGGCCAGTTGCGCGGGCGTGGCGCCCCGCTCGGCGGCCAGGGCGCGCAAGGCGTCCAGCAGGCGCAGGTTCTCGGGATAGTGGCCAGCGGGGTCAAAGCGCGGCATGGTGCGGCGCATGTCGGTCGGGCCGAGGTCGGCCAGGGAGGCCACGCTGGGCAGGGCTCCACCCAGGAAGCCGCGCCCCAGCGGGCTGAAGGGCACGAAGGCAATGCCCAGCGCACGGCAGGTGTCCAGCACCGCGATCTCGGGGTTGCGCGTCCACAGCGAATACTCGGACTGCACGGCGGTGATCGGGAACACCGCGTGCGCGCGGCGCAGCGTGGACGCCGAGACCTCGCTCAGGCCCACCGCGCGAATCAAGCCCCGGCGCACCAGGTCGGCCAACGCGCCCACGCTGTCCTCGATGGGGACGCGCGGGTCCCAGCGGTGCAGGTAGTACAGGTCGATGACCTCGGTCTGCAGGCGGCGCAGGCTGTCTTCGCAGGTCTGGCGCAGCACCTCGGGGCGGCCGTTGATTTCGCGCACCAACTTGCCATCGCCCCGGTCCACGCCCTGCATGCCGCATTTGCTGGCCAGGGTGATGCGGCTGCGGTGGGCCTTCAGCAGCGGCGCCAGCCGGCGCTCGTTGGCGCCAAAGCCGTACAGCGCAGCGGTGTCGAAGAAGGTGATGCCCGCCTCCAGCGCGGCGGTAATCAAGGCCGCCCCCTGCTCCACCGACGCGGCGGGGCCATAGCCGTGGTCCAGGTTCATGCAGCCCAGGCCAAGGGTCGAGACGGTAAAGGGGCCGAGTGTGCGTTGTTGCATGGCGTCCAGGATGAGGATGTTTTTGGCCTCTAGGCCAATATATATGGGCGGTATTAGCTATTGATTCAATAGCAAAAATCGCCTTTCAATGGTGGTGGCCGTGGTCGCCATGGACATGGCGGTGGGCGATTTCTTCGGCCGTCGCCGGGCGCACCGCCTCCACCTTGCAGCGAAAGCGCAGGGCCTGGCCGGCCAGGGGGTGGTTGCCGTCCAGGTGCACTTCCTGGCCCTTGATCTTCATCACATGGAAGACCTGGGGCTCGCCCCGGTCGTTGGCGCCGCGCAGCATGCCGCCGACCTTCACGCCGGGCGGAAATTCGCTCTTGGGGATGGTGCGCACCAGGCTCTCGTCGCGCGGGCCATAGGCTTCATCGACGGCCAGGTCCACAGTGGTGGCAAAGCCCACGGCCTGGCCTTCGAGCGCGGCCTCGACCTTATCGAACAGGTTGTCGTAACCGCCGTGCAGGTAGGCAATGTGGTCGGTGTCCAGCACCTTGCCCTGGGGGTTGGTAATCTGGTAGCTAAGGGTGACGGCAGCGTCTTTGCAGATGTTCATGGGAGCAGCAGAAAAAAGCGCGCAGAAGGTGCGCGAGGGGACAAATTTGGCGCGGGGCCGGCGTCAGGCCAGGGGTGGCATGTTCAGCCCACGCTGCACCGCCGGGCGCTGCAACCAGGCCTCCAGCACGCGGTGCACGTTGGCAAAGCGTTCAAAGCCCACCAGGTCGGCGGCGTTGTAGCCGTCGGCGCTGGTCATGGTGCGCACCCAGGGCAGGATGGCCATGTCGGCAATCGTGTAGTCGGCGCCCATCACCCAGTCGCGGCCGGCCAGGCGCTGGTCCAGCACCTTCAACAGGCGGGCGGCCTCGGTGAGGTAACGGTCGCGCGGGCGCTTGTCCTCGATGTCCTTGCCGGCGTATTTGTGGAAAAAGCCCACCTGGCCAAACATCGGGCCCACGCCGCCCATCTGCCACATCAGCCATTGCAGGGTCTCGTAGCGCGTAGCGGGGTCGGTGGGCAAAAAGCGGCCGGTCTTCTCGGCCAGGTAGATCAGGATCGCGCCCGATTCAAACAGGGCCAGCGGCTGCCCGCCCGGCCCCTGTGGATCCAGGATGGCCGGGATCTTGTTGTTCGGGAACAACGACAGGAATTCGGGCGTGAGCTGGTCCTGGGTCTCGAAGCGCACCAGGTGGGCCTCGTAGGGCAGCTGCATTTCTTCCAGCGCGATCGATGCCTTGACGCCGTTGGGCGTGGGCAGGGAATACAGCTGGATGCGGTCCGGGTGCTGCGCGGGCCATTTACGGGTGATGGGGAAGGTGTGGAGGTCGGTCATGGCGCAATGGTAGGACAGGTGCATCAACGCCTGCGCCGCAGCAGCGCGGACAGCGCCAGCGTCAGCGCGAAGGTGGGCAGGGCCGAGCCCCATTGCGGCCAGAAGGCCGCGCCCAGGTGGTAGAAGGCGATGCCGCCCACCCACAGCAGGGCTGGGCCGGTGTGGATGGCGCGCACGGCGGGCAGGCCACCGACGGCCAGCTGGCCGATCACCACGCCGAACAGCGGCACGAACACGGAGCTGAGCAGCAGCAGGAAGGGCTCCAGGCTGTGCATGGGCAGCAGCAGCACCCCCACCGTGGCCAGCAGGGCCATGCCCATGCCAGCGCGGCGCACCGACCAGCGGGCGCGCGACAGGAAGTTGAGCGACACGGCGCTGGAATGCACGTCGCCGTAGGCGTTGTCCACCTCGTCCACCAGGATCAGGCCCAACGCGATCAGGCCGCCCTGCGCCAGCAGCAGGGTGGACACCAGGTCCGCCCCCGGCGCCGCCGTGGTGACGACCAGCACGCCCAGCGCATAGCACCAGAGGTTGGCCAGGGCATAGCCGATCCAGGTGCCGCGCAGCGTACCACCGGGGTTGCGCCCGTGGCGGGCGTAGTCGGCCACCAGGGGCAGCCAGGACACGGGCATGGCAATCACCAGGTCCAGGGCCTGCAGCGCGCTCATGCCGCCGGCCCCCGGGCGATTCCACCAGGCGGCAACGCCCTGCTCGGCCAGGCGCAGGCCGAACTGCCAGGTCAACCAGGCCAGCGACAAGATCACCAGCGGCAGGCCATAGCGGCTGACAAAGCGCCGTACCAGCCCCACCATCGACCCCGCCGCCAGGGCCAGCAGCAGGCCGCCCCACAGCAGGGTGGACAGCGGCGCGACCCAGG
>CAZQXQ010000195.1:0-4991 GCA_964597235.1 uncultured Burkholderiaceae bacterium
ACGCGGTGGACATTGGCAAGACCATCCACCCGCACCCCACGCTGGGCGAGAGCATCGGCATGGCGGCCGAGGTGGCGCACGGCAGCTGTACGGACGTGCCGCCGGCACGCAAATAAAGCCATCGGGCTTGAAGAAGCCCGCCTTGTGCCTTCCATCGCAGGCCGCGCAAGCCCCACAAGGGCTGCGCGGCTTTTTGATGCGCATTTCCCAACCGGCACCACGACAATAGCCCCTTCGTTCAGAAGAAAGCACCCATGACATGGAAAAAATCGATCAAGTGCGGCAGCTGGTCAGCGAAGTCAATCGTTTACACCGTGATTTTTCCAATGATTATTTTGAAACTGGAAAAATAGAGAAAATTAACCTCTCCAGAACGATTGCCCATGTGCCTGCGCCGCACATTTACCGCTACCGCCTGACCTTGCACGAGAGTATTAACGATTATTTAATGACCGCTGGTATCGAGATCAAATACTTTTACCGCGTCAAAACCCGTGAAAGCATTGATGACAAAATAGACCGTTATTCAATCCGCGAAGATCAATACCCTGTCAATAATTGGCTGAATGATATTTTTGGTGCCCGCATCATTTTGAATGCGGAAGAAATCAATCAGGTCATGAACCTGTTGGACGACTGGCAAGATGAGCTGAATCTAAAAAATTGGTATTTGCGTAACCGCGAAGGTTATCGCGGATTGCATGTGTATTTTAAAAACAAAAGCAATTTCTATTTTCCTTGGGAGTTGCAAATCTGGGACGTGGCCGACATGCGCCGCAACATCGAGAACCACGAAAAATTCAAGCGGAATTTTTTGTAATGCACCGCCGTGAGGATGCACATGACAGACCAAAAAACCATTTTCGATACCCATCCATCGCTTGTTCCGGACACAGACACCCAATCGCCCCAGCCTGGCAGTTCGCATCCGCTGATGGAGCCGCTGTCGGACGCGGAAATCAACGAGCTGGCGGACTTTTTGATCTGGGTGGAGTCCTGCGATTGCATGACACTGGAAATGCTCGATGGCTTTTTGCACGCCATTGCCATCGGCCCCAACCGGGTGATGCCCAGCCGATGGCTGCCCATGGTGTGGGATCCCTACGCAAACACCACGGTGTTGCCCACCGACGATCCGGAGGAATACCGCCGCATCGTGAGCCTGATCATGCGCCACTACCACAGCATCGTGGCGGGCATGGCGCAGCAGCCGCCGGAGCTGCTGCCGATCTGGGACACCGTCCAGTACCCCGATTCATCGGAGGAGTTTGAAGACGCAGAAATGTGGGCCCACGGTTTCCACAAAGGCGTCGAACTCAGCCCAGGGGCCTGGAAGCCTTTGTTGACGGATCCGCAAGCCCAGCATTACTACCGTCCGATGGGTTTGCTCGGTGCTCCTGACTTTGCACCCGACCAGAACGAGTTGACCCGCACCCCTGCGCAGCGCCAGGCCCTGACGCGTGAAATGGAAGGGGCCCTGCGGCAGATCCACGCCTACTGGCTGCCCCAGCGGGAAGCCGAAGCGGATCGCCCATGGGTACAGCGCATCAGTACCAAAGTGGGGCGTAACGAGTCGTGCCCTTGTGGCAGTGGCAAGAAGTTCAAGAAGTGCTGCGGAGCCGCTGGCTAATACAGTGGCAGTGGCACCTCGCTACCCCTGGCCCCGCTAGCGCTACAACAGCGCCACGCAAAGGGTATCCCCCATCATGACGGTGTCACGCTAAACCTTTAGGATAGTAAAAGCCTTCCATGCAAGCGTGCATGGCGGGTAAAAACGCAGCGCGCACTCTGCGATGCGTGCCGCCCATTATTTTTCAGGGGAGAACCTATGCGTCATTGGACCGTTCGAGCGAAATTGCTGCTCGCGTTTGGCATCCTTGCCAGTATTGTGTTGGTGATGGCGGTGGCCGCGCTCTTTGCGCTGCACGGCGCCAAGCAGCGGTTCGCGCACTATGTGAACGGGGTCAATGCCCGTTCCGAGGCGGTCCATGCTGTACGGGTCGCTGTAGATCTTCGTGGGATTGCGGCCCGCAACCTGGTGCTGGCGAGTCGGGCGGATGGCTTGAAAGTTGAACTAGAGCGTGTGAAAAAAGCCCAAAACGACGTCGCCACGCACCTCACGCGCTTGCAGCAATTAGCCCAGGCCCCGAATGTGCCCGAAGAGGCCAAGCGCATGATTGCCGAGATGGCCCACATCGAAAGCCGGTACGAACCCGTGGTGGTCGATATCCTGAAGCTTGCCCTTGAGGGCGATAACGATGTGGCGGTCCATAAATTGAACAACGAATGCCTGCCGCTGCTGGCTGCCTTGATGAAGGTGACGGGTGACTACGCCGAGTTCACCAGCCGTCGCGCCGTGGAAGAGATAAGGGCCTCCGAAATGGCCTTCGAGGCGCAAATCAAATGGATCGTTCTGGGTTCCTTGGCCGCCTTTGCGGTGGCGCTCATTTCGGGCATGTTGCTTACCCGTAGCTTGTCGCGTTCCCTGGGGGCCGATCCCGCCGATCTGTGCGTGGCCCTCAACCGCGTGGCCGATGGCGACTTTTCAGAGCAACTGCGGGTGCATGCTGGTGACACCCAAAGCATCTTGGCGGCCTTGGCCCGCATGCAAGCCTCGTTGAGCCATGTGGTCACCACGGTGCGGCAAGGGGCCGAGAGCGTGTCCACAGGCTCTTCGGAAATCGCCAATGGCAACAAGGATTTGTCAGCCCGCACCGAGACCCAGGCCAGCACGCTGGAGGAAACCGCGGCGTCCATGCAAGAGCTGGGCGCCACCGTCCAGCAAAACGCGGAGCATGCGAAGCAGGCGAACCGGCTTGCCCAGGAAGCCAGCGCCGTGGCAGCCCAGGGAGGGGAGGTCGTGGCGCAAGTGGTGGACACCATGAAGGGCATCAACGAAAGCTCGCGCAAGATCGCGGACATCATTGGTGTGATCGACAGCATTGCCTTCCAGACCAACATCCTGGCGCTGAACGCTGCCGTGGAAGCCGCCCGTGCTGGCGAGCAGGGCCGGGGTTTTGCTGTCGTCGCCTCCGAGGTGCGCAATCTGGCAGGCCGTAGCAGTGAGGCCGCCCGCGAAATCAAGGACCTGATCACCGACAGCGTGGAACGGGTCGCGCAGGGCAGCTCGCTGGTGGATCAGGCCGGCGAAACCATGGGCAATGTGGTGTACAGCATCCGCAAGGTCACGGAGATCATGGCGGAGATCAGCAATGCCAGCACCGAGCAGAGCCAGGGCGTGTCCCAGGTGGCTGAGGCGGTCAGCAGCATGGACACCACCATTCAGCAAAATGCTGCCATGGTGGAAGAGATGGCCGCCGCCGCCAGCCTGAATCAGCAAGCCACCCACCTCCTGGAGACCGTGGCCGTCTTCAAACTGGCCCACGGCCAGGACGGCCTGCGCCACACACGCCTGCCACGCGCCCAGGCGGCATCAGATTCAGCGCAGGTGCCGTACCGTGCGAATTTGGCCCTGGGCGCGGCTTGATGGGTAAAAAGTTAAAGCTGAAAAATACGTAGCAAGCTGCGCAGACATACAAAGGTCTGCGCAGCTTTTTTGTTTCTGATGGCCCCGGCATGGCATCGGTCCAAGAGGCGATATCAGGAATCGTCCTCCAAGCCGTCACAATCTCGGGCGTTTTGTCCGCTGGGCCGTTCGTCAGCACCGCACCAGTACCGAAACGCATGACGAAACCTAGCCGAGCCAGTAGCGAAGACAACCGCCAATGAACGACGACACTGAAATCATCCACTCCCTACTGGCGCAGACTTACAGCGCCGAAGGGCACACGCTGCAGATCAATATTTACCGTACCCAGGACACCCCCTGGATACTTGAAATCGAGGATGAGCTAGGTACATCCACTGTGTGGGAGGACCCCTTTGATTCCGATAAGGCGGCGTTGGAAGCCGCCTTTGTGGCCATTGAAAAAGAGGGTGTCCACCAGTTTGTGATCAGTGCCCAGCAAGCGGCCAAAGAGGCCGAGCCTGAGCTGTTGCGCAAGCTGGCGCAGGCGACGCCAACACCGACCCCCAGCACTGCCTACGACATGATGGCGCCACTTTCGGACGAAGAGCTGGACGAGCTGAATCAGTTTTTGCTGGAGGTGGCTGACGATGAGGCGATGACGCTGGACATGCTGGATGGCTATTTGCATGCCATTGCCATTGGGCCGGAAACGGTGATGCCCCGCCAGTGGCTGCCTAAGGTCTGGGGAGATGAAGCCGGCGCCATGATGCCGCCCGCAGAAGACACGGAGCAGCTCAACCACATCCTGGGTCTGGTCATGCGCCACTACAACAGCATCTTGTGGGGCTTTGAACAGCGTCCGTCGTTGGTGGCACCCCTCTGGGGCACTTTTCAATATGCCGCGTCTGTAGAAGAGTTCGACGACGCGGAAATCTGGGCCTATGGATTTAACGAGGGCGTTCAACTCAGCCGGGCTGCTTGGGAGCCGCTGTTTGTCGATCCGGTAGGCAAGCACTACTACCGACCCATCGGGCTGCTGGGTGCCGAGGACTTTTCGCCCGACCAGGAGGCACTGATCCGGACACCCCAGCAGCGCCATGCGCTGGCCCAGGAGATTCCAGACTGTCTGCTGCAGATTCACGCCTACTGGCTGCCACTGCGTGAAGCCGTGGCCGAACGCCAACTGGCGCAGCGCATCAGCACCAAAGTGGGGCGTAACGAACCGTGCCCCTGTGGCAGCGGCAAGAAGTTCAAGAAATGCTGTGGCGCGCCCTCCGAATTGCACTGAACGGAGCGCCACCGACAAAGCCAGCCGTGAGAAAACTAGGCCAGAGTACCTTCTTTTGCTCCTGAAAGAGGAGCTGCTACCGTTGGTATCCATTGGCCTCAAGGCCAAATTGGCTTTCAACGACCCCTCACCCAAAAAACCGATAACACACCCCAATCGCCGCGACCACGCCAGCCAGTTCGCCCGAGTTCGACACTTCCTCTCCGGTTTTTAGCCATTTCGAGGGGTGGGGTC
>CAZQXQ010000196.1:0-4953 GCA_964597235.1 uncultured Burkholderiaceae bacterium
CGCCTTCGGCCAGGCTCATGCCCATGATGGTGTCGCCGGGCTTGAGGAAGGCCAAGAACACGGCTTCGTTGGCAGAAGCGCCGCAGTGGGGCTGCACGTTGGCGGCATCGGCGCCAAACAGTTGCTTGAGGCGGTCAATGGCCAGTTGCTCGGCCACGTCGACGTATTCGCAGCCGCCGTAGTAGCGCTTGCCGGGATAGCCCTCGGCATATTTGTTGGTGAGTTGAGAACCCTGGGCCCACATCACGGCGGGGGAGGCGTAGTTTTCGCTGGCGATCAGCTCGATGTGTTCTTCCTGGCGGCGGTTTTCGGCCTGGATGGCAGCAAAGAGTTCGGGATCGGTTTGCTCGACGAGGATATTGCGTTGGTACATGGCAGTCGGATGAACATGTGTCCCTTGAAACCAAGGGCTGCCCAGGCGAACGGCGGAACGCAGGGGCAGAAGGAGGGGAGGGGTTGCCTGCGGCACGCTTCCCAGTGGTTTCCCAAGGCGCGGGGCCTGTGTCGGTGTCCACGTCAGCAGCGGTGGCCTTTCACAAGGGTGAATGCCGCCGCGCCTATCGCCAGTCGCGTGCCCGGCGAGTGTAGCCGAGCCGCATCGGCCTTGCCCTGCGCTCAACCAGGGTGATGTTGGGGGAATTGAAGAGTGGCGCAGGAGGAATTCAGGGGGAGGGAGGCGTCGCCAGCAGGGCCACGTCCTGGGACTCGCCCACCGCCTGAGGCGCAGGTACCGGTTTACGCACGGGAGCAACCGCAGGCACTGCAGTGGCCTGCAACGGTGGGGTGTAGGTCGGTACCGCCTGGCCCGCCGCGACCTTGCGCAGGCGCTGGTGTTCGGCCATCACCTTGGCGGAATAACCACCGTCATCGGGCAAATTTGCGGCACCCACATAGCGGCGCAGACCGCCTTCGATGGTGCCAGCCTTGTCGATACATTCTTTCAGGACCTGCACGCCCACCCGCAGGTTGGCCACCGGATCAAAGGCGGCAAAGTGCCCGCCAAAGTCACGGTACTTGTCGGTGTGGATCTTGGTCATCACCTGCATCAGGCCCTGGGCACCTACGGCGCTTTGGGCAAAGGGGTTGAAGCTGGACTCCACCGCCATGATGGCCAGGATCAGCGTGGGCTCCAGCTTCACGCTGCGTCCGACTTGGTAGGCCTCGGTCACCAGCGCGCTCAGGGGTTCGGGGGCAACGCGGTATTTCTTGCTCAGCCAGTTGGCGATGGCGGCCTGTTCCTTGGGCAGGTCTTTGGGGTTGGTCGCGGTGGCGCGTTCGCTGGCGGTGGGCTCGGCGGCAAAGCCAAGCACTTCCGTTTGTCGGGACTGCAGCCAGCCCATCAGGGCTTCTTCGCCAGCCTGGCGCAGGTCGGGACGGGCTGCCAGGGCCAGGGCGGCACAGGCTACGCCCACGCCAATCAGGGCAAAACTGTTGTGGGTGATGGCCACGAAGCCTTTGGCAACGTCGGCAGCAAACACCTGCATGCCGGAGGTCAGCTTGCGGTGGTTTGTCATCGCGGATTCCTTTCAGCGGTGGGCACGGCAAGTTGTCTCCGGTGAGGGAGGGTTCCTTGCGGCTTGGCCTGGGGGTTGATGAACGGCTGCGGGCGGCGTGTGCAGAAAAATGAAGCCGCAGTGCGTCAGCCGGGTGCCTTCATGGCACGGGGTGGACAGGGTCCTGTTTTCAAAAGTGGGCGGATTCTAGGAGGGGGTTTCATGCGCAGTCAATACTAAAGAAGTTTTTCTTTAGATTGTTTTTGCATATTTGAATCCGTGAAAACCCTAAGTCCTCGGGTGATTTTGGCTGTCCGATGCCTCGGATTTCCTACTTGCGGCGTCTGCGGAGAATGCCCTCGGCAAACTGCGGGGAAGGGCTTGGGCGGGCCCGGGGATAATAGGCCGCTTCACGGACTTGTCATGCCTGCCCTCGGTGGGAAGGCCAAGCACCGATGCTCCGTCTTACTTTTCCATGTTTTCTCTCTTTTCGCGCAACAAAATGTCCGACGCCCCTGACGTGATCCCCGCCACCCCCAAAACTGCCGATGCCCATCCCCTGGATGCCTTGACCGGTGGCGCCTTCTCGGCCGCGACGTCCGGAGAGCGTGCTGCCCGCATCCGCGAATGGCTCCAGACCCAGCCTTCGCCCGAGCAGCTGCAGGAAGTTTTCAAGGAACTCAGCGGCCGTGACAAAGGCGCCGCCAAGGCTGTGCGCGAGCGCCTGGAAGAAATCCGCCGCGCCAAGGGCCAGGAAGCGATTGCCGCCGAGTGGGCGGAGAAAGCCCAGGCCCTGCTGGCGGCGCCTAAGTTGCCCATTGCCGATGCCTTGGCTTGGCAGCGCGATGCCGCCAAGGCGGGCGCACCCCTGTCGCGCGAACCCCTTGCCAGCCTGAAGGCCCAGGTCAACGAGCGCGTCAAGACCATTGAAGACCTGCAACACCGCGTGCAGGTCCAGCGCGAAGCCGCTGTGCTGCTGGCCCAGCGCATTGAGGTGCTGTCCACCAAGCCCTGGCGCGACGCCCAGGCGGCGCTCGACACCTTGCAGGCCGACGTGGCCCGCTGGCAACAGCAGGCCCAGGAGTTGACCAGCGATGCCAGCTGGGCCAGTGTGGAAGCGCGCTTTCCCCCTCAACTGGAAAATGCCAGTGCCCAGCTCTTGCTGGTCTGGGACGCCTTCCAGGCCGCGCTGAAGCAGGTCGCGTTGGCCGCCGAAGATCCGCAGGCCGAACTGCCTTCGGTGCCAGTCTGGGCCGACGAGGTGCGTGTGGCGCGTGGCCTGCCCACAGAGGCCAGCGCGCAAGCCAAGCCAGCTGCCGCCAAGCCCAAAGTCGATCCCCAGGTGGTCGAAAAGGCCCAGCAGGAGGTGCGTGCCGCCCTCGCTGTGCTCGAAAAAGAAACCGCTGAAGGCCACGGCAAGGCCAGCGCTGGCGCGGCAGCCGCCCTGCGCGCCGTCCTGAAGGTGCAGGGCCGCTGGATTGACCAGGTCTTGGAAGCCCAGGTGCATGCTGCCTTGATCGCTGCGGGTGAGCTGGAGGGCTGGCAGCGTTGGAGCGCCGACCAGGTCCGTGAGGAGCTGATTGCGAAGGCCCAGGGCCTGTTGCAGCGCCCCGAAGGCCAGGCGCTCGGCGGTCGCAAGATCCAGGAATCCCTGCGTCAGCTGCGCGAGCAATGGAAGCAGGCTGACCAGGGGGGGGCACCTAACCACGCCTTGTGGAAGAAATTTGACGAGGCTTGCAACGCAGCGCACAAGGTGGTCGAAGCCTGGCTGGACAAGGTCCGTGCCGAAGCCGCCCAGCACAAGGCCCAGCGCGTGGCGCTGATCGACGAGCTCAAGGCCTGGACCCAGGCGCAGGCAGAAGCTACTGCGCCCGACTGGAAGCAGGTCAACCGCACCCTGCACCAGTTCAGCAATCGCTGGCGCGACAGCGGCCATGTTGGCGAAAAAGTGTTCGCTGAACTGCAGCCGCTGTGGAAGCAGGCCTATGCCGCCGCCGCCGCACCGCTGGACACCGCCCAAAAGCAAAGCCTGGCCCGCCGTCAGGCCATGATTGACGAAGCCGTGACGCTGGGGGCCGCGACGCCCCTGCGCATCGACGCCATCAAGGCCTTGCAACAGCGCTGGCAGGCCGAGGCCCATGTCGTCCCGCTGGACCGCAAGCATGAGCAAAAACTCTGGGATGCGTTCCGCAAACCCTTGGACGATGCCTTCAATCGCAAGTCTGCTGAGCGTGAAAAGGCCGCTACGGCCCTGAGCGCCCGCGACCGCGCCGTGCTCGACGCCGCCAAGGCCCTGGAGGCCGCCAACGCCAGCGGCGATGCTCAGCGCATCCGCGCCGCGATGCAGGCCCTGGACGCGGCCTTGCGTGGCCAGGCCGAGGCGCAGGCTGCGGTGGCTGCCGCCGAAGCCCAGGCCCGTGAAGAATCTAAGGAAAATCAGGCTCCAGCCCAGGAAACACCAGCGGAAGCTGCTACGGATTCAGGAGCGGAAGTTCCTGCCGCCGAGGCGAATCCCGCTGCTGAAGCACCTGCTGCAGCCCCTGCGCTCAAGGCGGCTGTCCCCCGTCCCGTGGTCGCTGTGCGTGGTGATGATCGCCCTGGCATGAAAAAAGACGCCCCTGCTGCGCCTGCCGGTCGTGGTGGCCGCCCTGGAGACCGTCGCGATGCGGCTGGTGGACGCGGTCAGCGGCCCGAGGGCCGTGGCGCTGAGCGTGGAGACCGTCATGCGCGTGGGGGTGATCGTCCCGCTGCAGCCGATCGGGCTCCCCGCCTGGGGGATGCTGCCTTCCGGGCCCAGCGCGAGGCCTTGGAACACGCCCAGCAAACGCTGAAAAAGCTGGCGGCCCAGGCCCATGGCGAAGCTCTGACGCATCTGCTTGCCGCCTGGGAGCATCGCGATACGGCCCAGCTGCCGGGCGTTCAGGAACTGGGAGGGCGCGTCACACCGTCGATCCGCGCTGCCTGGACGCAGGCCTTGTCGGCCGCGCCGTCTGGCAATGCCGATGAAGCGTTGCTGCGCCTGGAAATCGCTGCGGAAGCGCCTACGCCCGCCGAGCACATGAGCGCCCGCCGTGCGCTGCAGCTGCAGATGCTCACCCGTCGCAACGATCCAGCACCACACCAGACCTGGGGCCTGGATGCCGCACGGGTGCTGGCCAGCGCCTGTGATCCGGCCAAGGCCCGTCGCCTTCAAACCGCCCTGAAGGCCTTGTTGCGCGGGGGGAAGTGAACGTTGATGCTCGCGTTCGCTGAGCGCGGGCTCTTGCCGAGCTGCGTTTTGTGCGCTGCCCGCTGGTGGGCTGAAGTCGTCACACGGCTTCGGCCCTTGTTTTTGGACTGGGTATTGCAATACCCAAAGTGCACCGGAAAAAGAAAAAGGCTGTTGCATCTGCAACAGCCTTTTGTATTTGGTGCCCAGGAGAGGACTCGAACCTCCACGGAGTTACCCGCTAGTACCTGA
>CAZQXQ010000197.1:0-4880 GCA_964597235.1 uncultured Burkholderiaceae bacterium
ACCAGGGACCTACGGATTAACAGTCCGGCGCTCTACCGACTGAGCTATTGAGGAACAGACCAAGATTATAGTCAGAAAAATCAGGTCTTGAAGAAAAAAGAAGGATCGCTCAATCTGTGAGTGCGGAAAGCAGCTCGGTCTCGATGTCGATTTGGCGGCTGTTGTTTTGCAGTGCCGCGCCTTGCACCAGAAAGGTGTCCTCCACGCGCTCTCCCAGGGTACTGATTTTGGCCAGCTGCACGCTCAGATGGTGCTTGGCCAGCACCCGGGCAATCCGGTAGAGCAGGCCAGCGCGGTCGCTGGCCGAGATGCCCAGCAGCCAGCGCTGGGCCTTTTCATCGGGTTGAAGGCTGATCCGTGGTGCGAACGGAAAGCTTTTTACCCGGCGTGAAACCCGTTTTTGGGCTGGCTCGGGCAGCGGGCCATCCGCCTCGATCGTCCGTGCCAGCTCGCTTTCGACCAACTGGGTCAGCTCCCGGGAATGGCCCAGTTCATCTGGCTGGATCAGCTGAAAGGTGTCGAGCGCATGGCCGTCGCGCGCGGTGTGGATACGGGCATCCAGGATGCTGAAGCCTGCCCGGTCAAAGTAGCTGCACAGGCGAGCAAACAGGTCAGGCTGGTCCGGGGTATAGACCATGACCTGCAGGCCCTCGCCCGCCAGCGAGGGCCGGGCGCGGACCACGGGCTTTGGGCTCCCCACATGGCGCGACAGATGTCGGGTATGCCAGGCGATATCCGCCGCCTCATGGCGCATGAAGTAGCTCAGGTCCAGGGTCTCCCAGAGTTTCTTGTGGGCCTCAAAGGGCAGGGCGCTGCGGGCCAGCAGCACCAGGGCCTCGCGTTTGCGGGCTTCGGTGTCGGCGGCGGCATCGGGCGCGCGGCCGCCCAGCGTGCGCAGCGTGATGCGGTACAGGTCTTCCAGCAGCTTGCCCTTCCAGGCGTTCCAGACTTTTGGACTGGTGCCGCGGATGTCAGCCACCGTCAGCAAATACAGCGCGGTCAAGCGCCGCTCGTTGCCGACTTCGGTAGCGAAGGCACGGATCACATCCGGGTCGCTCAGGTCTTGCTTCTGGGCGATCTGGCTCATGCGCAGATGGGACAGCACCAGGTAGGCCACCAGCTCGGTGTCTTCCTTGCCGATGCCGTGCTGTCGGCAAAAGCGCCGCACTTCCTGCGCACCAATCTCCGAATGGTCACCGCCCCGCCCCTTGCCGATGTCGTGGAACAGCGCGGCCAGGTACAGCAGCCAAGGCTTGTCCCAGCCGCTGGCCAGCTGCGAGCAGAACGGGTATTCGTGCGCATGTTCGGCCATGAAAAACCGGCGCATATTGCGCAGCACCATGAGGATGTGCTGGTCCACGGTATAGACATGGAACAGGTCGTGCTGCATCTGCCCGACGATGCGCCTGAAGGGCCAGAGATAGCGCCCCAGCACCGAGGTCTGGTTCATTAGCCGCATCGCGTGGGTGATGCCCGCCGGTTGCTGCAGGATGCGCAGGAACATCGCCCGGTTGGCCGGGTCGCGCCGGAAGCGCCCGTCCATCAGCCCCCGGGCGTTGTAAAGCGCGCGCAGGGTGCGGGCCGACAGGTCCTTCAAGCCCACCGTGGTCTGATAGAGCAAAAAGGTCTCCAGGATCGCCTCGGGGTGGCGCTGGTAGAGGTCGTCGCTGGCGACCTCGATCAGTCCGGCTTTTTCATAGAAACGGGCGTTGATGGGGCGCAGCGCGTGCGTCGAGGGGTTGAGCCGCTCCTCGATGTTGAGCAGCAGGATTTGGCACAGCTGCGACACCGCCTTGGCCGCCCAGTAGTAGCGGCGCATCAGGCTTTCGCTGGCACGCATGGGCAGGCGGGAGCCATCCGGCGCCTGGCTGCGGTAGCCAAAGGCCTCGGCCACGGTGGTTTGCAGGTCGAACACCAGCCGGTCTTCGCGCCGGCCGGCCGCCAGGTGCAGGTGGGTGCGGATCAGGCACAGCAGCGCCTCGTTGCGGGCCAGCTGCTGGGCTTCGAAGGCCGTGGCCATGCCCGAGGCCTGCAGGGCCTGCCAAGAATCACCCAGCCCGGCCGCCCGTGCCACCCACAGGATCAGGTGCAGGTCCCGCAGTCCGCCGGGCGATTCCTTGCAGTTGGGCTCCAGCGCATAGGGGGTGTTTTCGTACTTGGTGTGGCGCTGGCGCATCTCCAGCGTCTTCGCCACCAAAAAGGCGCGTGGGTCCATCTGGGCCGCAAAGGCTTGCTGGAACTGGTTGAACAGGACGGCATCTCCGCACAGCGGACGAGCCTCCAGCAGCGCGGTTTGCACCGTGACATCCTTGGCCGCCTCGGCCAGGCAATCGGCCACGGTGCGCACGCTGGAGCCAATCTCAAGGCCTACATCCCAGCAGCTGCCGATGAAGCGTTCGATCCGCGCGGGTAGGTCCGAGCCTTCGGATGCGGCTGGCTCGGGCAGCAGCACCAGCACATCGACATCGGAGCTTGGAAACAACTGTCCGCGCCCATAGCCGCCCACCGCCACCAGGGCCAGCTCGGGCGGCATGCCGGCGCGCTCCCACAAGGTGTGGAGCAAGCGATCCACCAGGCCAGCGAGCCGACCCAGCAGCTTGTGGATGCCCTGGATGGACCCCGGGCGTTGCTGCAGCGTGGCCAGCAGGGCCGTTTTGTCACGGCGGTAGGTGTCGCGCAGGAGGTTCAGATCAGGCATGGCAGACGGCAGGCAGTGGAAGATCGTCTGTCAGCAAGCAAGCGACGTGCCAAGCAGGGCTCAGGTCTTGGTGGCCTTGACGAAAGGCGGCAGCGGTGGCGAGCCTGCTGACAGCGTCAGCACTTCGTAGCCGGTGTCGGTGACCAGCACCGTGTGCTCCCATTGCGCCGACAGGCTGCGGTCCTTGGTGATGATGGTCCAGCCGTCGTTACCGAACTCTTTGACCTCGCGGCGGCCCAGGTTGATCATGGGCTCGATGGTGAAGGTCATGCCGGGCAGCATTTCCTCCATCGTGCCGCGGCGGCCGTAGTGCAGGATCTGCGGCTCCTCGTGGAATTTCTTGCCGATGCCGTGGCCGCAGAACTCGCGCACCACGCTCAGGCCATGGCCTTCGGCAAAGGTCTGGATGGCGTGGCCGATGTCGCCAAAGCGCCCGCCGGGGCGCACCTGCAGGATGCCGTGCCACATCGCATCGTAGGTCAGCGCGCACAGGCGCTTGGCGGCAATCGAGCCCTCGCCGACCACGTACATGCGGCTGTTGTCGCCGTACCAGCCTTCGGCGGTGATCACGGTGACGTCCACGTTGACGATGTCGCCCTTTTTGAGCGGCTTGTCGTTGGGGATGCCGTGGCACACCACGTGGTTGACCGAGGTGCACAGCGACTTGGGGTAGGGCGGATAGCCCGGCGGCTGGTAACCGATGGTGGCCGACACGGTGCCCTGGATGTGCATGTGTTCGGCGGCGCGCGCGTCAATCTCATTGGTGGTGACGCCCGGCTGAATCAGCGGGCCGATGTGGTCCAGAACCTCCGAGGCCAGGCGGCAGGCCAGGCGCATGCCTTCAATTTCTTCGGCGTTTTTGATGGTGATGCTCATGGCGCGGAATTATCCCACCGGGCTTTTCACCGATGGGGGGCAGGCCTTTGACCGGGCGGCCCCCCGGTAAAATGCCGGGCCCTGCCTGGGCAGGCCGAACCGGCAAGTGCCGAACTCCGCCTTGCGCCAGTCCGCTCCTTTTTTCTTCTCCCGACAGGCCCCGCGACCGTGACCTTCCATCTGACTACCCTGGCGGGCGGCAACGCCCTGAGCAGCTTCCGCGCCCAGCAACTCCAGCCCGCTCTGGAAGCCATCCACCCCAAAATCACGGGCCTTGCCGCACGCTTTGTCCACCTGGTGGCCACCGAGCAGGCGCCCAGCGCCGCCGAGCAAGAGCGCCTGGCTGCGCTGCTGACCTATGGCGACCCCTACGCCGGTCCCGATGAGGGCCCGGTCATCGTCGTCACGCCCCGCCTGGGCACGCTGTCGCCCTGGGCGTCCAAGGCCACGGACATCGCGCGCAACTGCGGCTTGGCGATCCGCCGCGTCGAGCGCATCACCGAGTACCGCCTCAGCCTCAAGAGCGGCCTGCTGGGCAAGACGCCCGAGTTGAGCCAGGACCAGTGGGCGCAGATCGCTGCCCTGCTGCACGACCGCATGACCGAGTCCGCGCTGCCCGACCGCGCCGCCGCGCAAGCCCTGTTCACCGAGCTGCAGCCCGTGCCCATGGCGCATGTGGACGTGCTGGGCGGTGGCCGCGCCGCGCTGGAGGACGCCAACCGCCGCTTTGGCCTGGCCTTGGCCGAGGACGAGATCGACTACTTGGTCGCCGCCTTCACCGGCCTGGCGCGCAACCCCAGCGACGTCGAGCTGATGATGTTTGCCCAGGCCAACAGCGAGCACTGCCGCCACAAGATCTTCAACGCCCAGTTCACCATCGACGGCGTGGCGCAGGACAAGAGCCTGTTCGGCATGATCCGCAACACCCACCAGCTCGCGCCGCAGCACACCGTGGTGGCCTACTCCGACAACGCCTCGATCATGGAAGGCACGGTGATCGAGCGTTTTGTGGCCAAAATGGGCTCTAGCCCAATGGATACGAGCGGTGCTAGCTATCAAAAAGAGAGTGCGCAGCACCATGTGCTGATGAAGGTGGAAACGCACAACCACCCCACGGCGATTTCGCCCTTCCCGGGCGCGTCCACCGGCGCCGGCGGCGAGATCCGTGACGAGGGCGCGACCGGTCGGGGCTCCAAGCCCAAGGCAGGTTTGACGGGCTTCACGGTGTCCAAGCTCTGGGGGGGACAGTTTGGCAAGCCCGAGCACATCGCCAGCCCGCTGCAGATCATGACCGAGGGCCCGCTGG
>CAZQXQ010000198.1:0-4849 GCA_964597235.1 uncultured Burkholderiaceae bacterium
ACGAAGCCATTGCCAGTGTCGGTGGCGATGGAGCCTACGACACCAAAGCGTGTCATGCCGCCATTGCACTGCGCGGGGCAATGGCCATCATCCCGCCACGCAAAAACGCCCGGGTGTGGAAAGGCACGAAAGCGGGGGCGAGCGTACGCAATGAGGCCGTGCGAGCGTGCCAGCGGTTGGGCAGACGGATTTGGAAGCAGTGGAGCGGCTACCACCGGCGCAGTCTGGTGGAGACCAAGATGAACTGCTTCAAGCGGCTGGGCGAGCGGGTGATGGCCAGGACGTTCGAGCGTCAGGTGGTGGAACTGCACATTCGTGCGGCGCTGCTCAACCGCTTCAGCCAGCTGGGCCGTCCTGTGACGGTGGCCGTGGGGTAAATCCGTCTGGGGTTTGGGGCATGGCGTCTCAAATTTGGTTTGTGCAACAGTGCCCCTCTCTGGCGCCATGCCGGGCAGCACATAACTGCTGCTGCGCCCCCCAGCATCGGACTTGAGCAGCACGCCGCGCGCGACCAGTTCCTGGATGTCGCGCAGCGCGGTGTCGGGCGAGCATTTGGCGAGCGCGGCCCATTTGGCGGTGGTCAGCTTGCCCTCAAAGCCGTCGAGCAGGCGGTTCAGCACCTTGGTCTGGCGGGCGTTCAGCGGCTGGCCTGCCAGGCCCTGCCAGACCTTGGCCTTGTGCAGCACGGCGTCCAGCGTGTGCTGGGCCTGGTCCAGGGCGCGGTGCAGGGTGGCCAGGAACCAGTGCAGCCAGGCGGTTACATCCATCGTGCCTTTCTGGGTGCGCTCCAGGATCTCGTAGTAGGCCTTGCGCTCGCGCTGGATCTGCGCCGACAGGCTGTAAAAGCGCTGTGGGCTGCCGTCCGCCCGGGCCAACAGCAGGTCGCCCAGGGCGCGGGCCATGCGGCCGTTGCCGTCGTCCATGGGGTGCAGGGTGACAAACCACAAATGCCCCAGGCCGGCGCGCAGTAGCGCGGGTTCTTGTGGGGGCGCCGGGGCGTTGATCCAGTCCAGCAGGCGGGCCATCTCGTGGTCCAGCCGGTCGGCGGGTGGGGCCTCGAAATGCACATGCTGGTGCACCCGCTCGCGCCCGAGGCTGCCGGACACCACCCGCATCGGGCCGGTGGCGTCGTCCCGCCAGGCGCCCACCCGGATGGGGTGCAGCCCCGAGTAGCCGGTGGGAAACAGCGCTGCGTGCCAGCCCCACAGCCGCTGCGCCGTGACGGGGGCCGCGCTGTGCGCCGTGGCGTCGAGCACCATGTCCACCACGCCTTCCACATGCCGGTCCACCGGGGCCAGCGCGCCGATGTCCACGCCCAGCCGTCGGGCAATCGAGGAGCGCACGGATGACACGGGCAGCAGCTCGCCCTCGATCTCGCTGGTCTTGAGCACATCGTCGGTCAGCGCCTGCAGACGGGCCTCTTCGCGCAAGGCCAGGCCCGCGTCGGCCAGGCGCCCGTGCAACAGCCCCTGCGCCCGGCTGACCTCGGCCAGCGGCGCTGCCAGGGCCGCCAGGTCGTAGCGCCAGCGGGGCCAGTCGTCCAGTTGCCAGAGGTAGAGCGGATGGTCGGGGTGCATCGACTCATCATAGGCGGCTGCGGCGAAAAGCCCGCTATTCACCGCAAATATTGCGGTGAATAAGCCCGTATTCCCCGCAAGCCGACTGGCCGAAGGTGAAAGAATCCACCCGCCTGAAGCCAGACCCCCACGACCCGCTATGAGCACCCCTTCCGACCCCGCCGACTTCGCGCCAGAGCAGCTGCTGCGCCTGCTCACGGTGCAGATGCCCTTTGGCAAGTACCAGGGTCGGGTGATTGCCGATTTGCCGGGCAACTACCTGAACTGGTTTGCGCGCGAGGGCTTTCCGAAAGGGGAGATTGGCCGCCTGCTGGCGCTGATGCACACCATCGACCACAACGGCCTCAAGCACTTGCTGCAGCCGCTGCGGCGCTGAGCAAGGCCTGGCGCCGGCATCCAGCCGCTAAGCTTTCGCCATGCTGCATCGATGTGTTTTGCTGTGCCCCCAAGGGGCGTCTGTGCCGACGGGGGCCCGCTGGCGGCGCGTGGTTTGGCTGCTGTTGGCCGTCTGGCTCGGGGTGGGGGCTTGGGCGCCAGCCCGAGGGAGCGCCGCGTCCCCATCTCCCGAATTTGGCCTGTACCCCCTGCCGGGCGCGACGCCCGACCGGCCGGTGCGGGCGCTGGTCCGTCCTGCCCGCGTGGGGCCTCCCCGGTTGCGGGTGATCGCAGTGCCGGGCTCGGGCTGCACCGGCTTTGCTCCGTTTGCCGACCGCTACTTTGCCGGCTTGCTGCACGCCGAGGTCTGGGTGCTGCACAAGCCCGGTGTCGATGTGCAGGCTGGCGCGGCGCCCGAGGTCTGCCCCCCTGGTTTTGTCGAGGGCGATGTGCTGGGCCGCTGGCAGGCCGATGCCTTGGCCGCGCTGCGTGCCATGCCGACCACCGCCATCACCGCCCTGGCCCCCGCCAACGCACCCCTGCCCACGGTGCTGGTCGGTATCTCCGAAGGGGCCGAGCTGCTGCCCGTGCTCGCCACGGCGGTGCCGGGCTTGCGTGGCCTGGTGCTCTTGGGTGCGCCGGGCCTGGACCCGCTGGAGACGGCGGGGCTGCAGGTCCGCCGCCTGGGGGTGGAAACCGATTGGGCGCGGGTGCGCATCGCGGCCGCGTCGTCCCGCCCGGACAGTGAGGTGGTCGAAGGCCGTGCGCTGGCGTACTGGCGCGATTTCCTCCGCTGGCCGCTGGCGCAGCCCCTGATCGACAGTCCCTGGCCGCTGCTACAGGTGTTTGGCACCGCCGACACGCTGGTGCCGCCCCAGGCCTACGCCCGCTTTGCCGCCCGCGCCCGGGGGCGCAGCGCGCCGTTTTGCGCCTGGCCCTTTCCCGACGCCGACCACGGCCTGCAAGGCCCTGAGGGGCGCGACGGGTTGCAAATCCTCTGGGCCTGGCTGGAGCGCTGGGTCCGCCAGCCCCGGGAGACCGGCCTGCTGCTGTGCGATCCCCAGGCCCAGGAGCGCATCCCGTCCAGGCCCTGGCCAGCCAAGGGCAAGCCGGAAAAATAGCGTACGAAATAGCTATTGAATTAATAGCTGCTACCGCTGGTATTCATTGGCCTAGAGGCTGATTTGATCCTGATTTAGGGTCGTCCGCCCTGCCAGGACATGGCCGCCACGTCATGCGCAAAGATGGGGTAGTCCATCCACACCCCGCGCAGGCCCTTGCGCCGCACCACGTCGATTTGCGGGGCGAAGATCCAGACGTTCACCGCATCCTGCGCCAGATGGCGCTGCAGCTGGCCGAACAGGCGCTGGCGCTCGCGCGGCTGCGTGGCCCGGGCGTAGCGCTGCACCAGGGCGCGGAACTCGGGGCTGTCGTAGCCAAAGTAGTACTGCGGATCGGTGTAGATGGCGTAGTCCAGCGGCTCGACGTGGTTGATGATGGTCATGTCGAAATCGCCTTTGAACGGGCCGGTCAGCCACTGGCCCCATTCGAGGTTTTTCAGGCGCACTTCAATGCCGACCTGTGCCAGGTGCTCGGCCACGAATTCACCGCCGAGGCGGGCGTAGGACGGCGGCGGCAGGGCCAGCTCCAGGCGCAGTGGCGTCACCACGCCGGCTTCGCGCAACAGCGCCCGCGCGCGCTCTGGGTCGTAGGGGTAGAGGCCAGCCAGGTGCAGGTAGCCTGCATCGGACGGACTGAAATGGCTGCCAATCACCGTGCCGCGTCCATGGAGCACGTGGCGAATGAAGCCTTCCCGGTCAATCGCGTGCGTGATGGCGCGGCGCACGCGCACATCGCCCAGCGGCGCGCGGCGGTGGTTCAGCGCCAACAGGCCCTTGCCGGTGGAAGAACCCAGCAGCAGCTGGTAGCGCTTGTCGGCTTCCACGCCGTGCAGGTTTTTGGCCGCGTAGTGGAAGAACAGGTCGATTTCGCCTTGCTGGAGCGCCGCTGCCAGCCCCTCATGCCCGTGGATGAAGCGAAACACCACCTGCTCGATGACGGCCGCCGCAGAGCGGTGCTGCCCATCTACTTTGACCAGGGTGATGCTGTGCCCGCTGCGGCGTTGCTGCAGGCGGTAGGGGCCGGTGCCCACCGGGTCGGTGGCGGCGCGCGCGGCGCTGTCGGGGTGCAGGATGACCGCCGTGGACTCGCCCAGGCGGAACAGGAAATGCGGGTCGGGGTGGTGCAGCGTCAGCACCACGGTGTGGGCGTTGGGCGTGGCGATGTCGGCCAGGTTGTCGAACAGCGCTTTGCGCGCCTTGTTGGTCGATCCCGGAGCGCGTGCGCGCTCAAAGCTGAAGCGCACGGCCCGCGCATCCAAAGGCGCACCATCGTGAAAGCGCACATCCCGGCGCAGCGCAAAGGTGTAGCGGCGCTGGCCTTCATCCGCCGTCCAGGACTGCGCCAGCAGCGGCGAGACGCTGCCGTTTTCCTCAATCCGCGTCAGTCCTTCCAGGATGTTGTAATGCGCCACCTCGCCCACCGAGGCCGAGGCGGCCATGGTCGGGTCCAGGCTCTCGGGCTCCAGGTTCAGGTCGATGATGACCTGGCGGTCCCGGGGCACGCTGGCGGTCTGGGTCTGGGCGCTTGCGTGAGAGACGCCCAAGGCACTGCCCGCCAAGGCAGTCCATTGCCCCAGACAAGCACGGCGGGAGAGCAAAAAAGAAGGCATGGGGGTCGATCCGAAAGCTGGCAGAAGGAGGGAGATCGCGCCCTGGGTCGCCAGGGCACGCCCGAAACCGGGTCCAAAGTGTGACATATTTACCCCTTGTTCCGCCCGCCCTGCGGGCAATGCCAGTCAGTTAAGCGCTGACTGGCGTTTTTTTGACGGGTACTTG
>CAZQXQ010000199.1:0-4848 GCA_964597235.1 uncultured Burkholderiaceae bacterium
GCGACAAGCCCCTGCACGGCGAGATCAAGCTGCCCGGCATGGCCAACCAGTTCTATCGCGAGCGGGTGGACCAGCATTTACGGATCGGCATGCGCGCCATCGACCTCCTGCGCCAGGGCGGCATCGAACGCCTGCACAGCCGCAAGCTGCGCAGCTTCTCCGAAGTGGCGTTCCAGTAAGCTTTTCGGCTGCTGTCAGACCTGGCGCGGCCGCACACGGCTGGCCGCCAGCTTGGCGTTGTGACGGGCCTGCTCGATGTCCTCGGCACGGGCCAAAGCCACGCCCATGCGGCGCTTGTCAAAGCTTTCGGGCTTGCCAAACAGGCGCAGGTCAGTGCCTGGCACCTGCAAGGCGGCATCGACTCCATCGAACACAATCCCCGCAGCCTCCATACCGCCGTAGATCACGGCACTGGCGCCGGGATTGCGCAGGGCGGTGTCCACCGGCAGGCCCAGGATGGCGCGGGCATGCAGCTCGAACTCGCTCTGGTGCTGGGTGCACAGCGTGACCAGGCCGGTGTCGTGCGGGCGCGGGCTGACTTCGCTGAACCAGACCTGGTCGCCCTTGACGAACAGCTCCACGCCAAACAGGCCCTGGCCGCCCAGGTTGTCGGTCACGGCCTGGGCAATCTGGCGCGAGCGCGCCAGGGCAGCGGCGGGCATGGGGTGCGGCTGCCAGCTCTCGACGTAATCGCCACCCACCTGCACATGGCCAATCGGCTCGCAGAAATGCGTGGCCACCTGGCCATCCGCGCCCAGCGCACGCACGGTGAGCTGGGTGATTTCGTAGTCAAAGTCGATGAAGCCCTCGACGATGACGCGGCCATGACTGACCCGGCCACCGGCCATCGCGGTGTCCCAGGCGCGGGCCACGTCCGCGGGACCATCGATCTTGCTCTGACCTTTGCCCGAACTGCTCATCACCGGTTTGACGATGCAGGGGTAACCCACGCCCGGCTGGCCGTTTTCACCGTCAATCGCGGCCTGCAGCTCGGCCAGCGTGTCGCAAAAGCGGTAGGGGCTGGTGGGCAGGCCCAGGGTTTCGGCGGCCAGGCGGCGGATGCCTTCACGGTCCATGGTCAGGCGGGCCGCACGGGCGGTTGGAATCACGCGCACCACACCCGCCGCCTCCAGTTCTTCCAGCATGGGGGTGGCAATGGCCTCGATCTCAGGGACGACGAGATGGGGCCGCTCGGCCTCGATCAGGGCCTTGAGCTGGGCGGGATCGCTCATCGCGATGGTCCGGGCATGGTGGGCCACCTGCTGGCCGGGGGCATGGTCGTAGCGATCCACGGCCACCGTCTCCACCCCCAGGCGCTGCAGTGCGATCAGGACCTCTTTACCCAGCTCGCCGGAGCCGAGCAGCATCACCTTGGTGGCGTGGGGAGATAAGGGGGTTCCGAGGGTGGTCATGGCGCGTACTTTCAGAAAAACAAACAATCGACAAAAGTGCGGCCATTGTGCCTGTGGGCGTGGTGCAAAAAAACGCCATCCCGCCACAGCGACTGGCGTCTCTGTTTAGGATGCAGGCATTGAAAGGAGGACCTGCGATGCCGCCATCCCACCACCTTGTTGCCGCCACGGACTTTTCGGAGTCCTCCCGGCATGCCGTGAACCGCGGGTTTCAGCTGGCCCAGACGCTGGGCGGGCATTACACCGTGGTGCATGCCCTGGGCCTGGACGCCCCGGGACCGCTGCGCCAGTTGCTGGGCGAGAAATCCCAGGACGCCCGCGACAAAATTGCACAGCACCAGTACGCCAAGCTGCAGGACTTCACCCAGGAGGGCCAGCGGCAATCTGGCGTGACGCCCACCCTGCGGGTGGAAGAAGGGCTGGCAACGACCACCATCCCGGCACAGGTAGCGGCCCTGGGGGCGGACTTGGTGTTGGTGGGGGCCCAGGGCGAAAGCCGCTGGCGACGGGTCTTGCTGGGCTCCACGGCCTCGCAGCTGCTGCGCAAAAGTCGCTGCCCCGTGCTGGTGGTGAAAAACCCCAGCCAGGGCCCCTACCGCCGGGTGCTGGTGGCCGTGGATTTTTCGGCCAGTTCTGCCATCGCACTGCAGCTGGCCCGCACGCTGGCACCGCAGGCCTTCCTGGTGCTGCTGCACGCCTTTAGCGTCCCCTTCGAAGGCATGCTGCAGTACGCCGGGGTCTCCGAAGCAAACATCCACCACTACCGCGTACAAGCCCGCACCGAAGCCATGCAACAACTGCAAGCGCTGGCCGAGGCAGCAGGACTGGACCCCGCCAATTACCTGCCCGTCGTGCGCCATGGGGACGCAGCCCGCCTTCTGCTGGAAGAGGAGCAGGATTCGCCCTGCGACCTGGTCGTGATGGGCAAGCACGGCACGCATGTGACGGAAGAACTGCTGCTGGGCAGCGTCACGCACCGGATGCTGACTGAAGGCGATACGGACCTGTTGGCGGTGGTGGAGGCTTCGGTCCACTCCGACCTGTCGGTTTGAACGCAAGAAGGCCGGGCCTTAGCCCTTACCATCACGCCCGTCTTCTCACTCCCTTCTTTTCTGGACAGACATATGACGATTCGCACCGTAGGCATCATCGGCGCCGGCACCATGGGCAATGGCATTGCACAGAGCTGCGCCGCATCCGGACTTTCCGTGGTGATGGTGGACATCTCCGACGCCGCCCTGCAAAAGGGCATGCAAACCATCTCCACCAGCCTGGACCGCCTGATCCGCAAGGAAAAGCTCTCCGAAGCCGACAAGCAGCTCATCCTGGGTCGCATCCAGACCTCGACCGACTACGACACGCTCAAGCCCACGCAGATGGTGATCGAGGCCGCGACCGAAAACCTGGACCTCAAGCGCCAGATCCTCAAGCAGGTCGATGCCCTGCTGCCCCCCGAAGCGCTGATGGCGACCAACACCTCGTCGATTTCCATCACCAAGCTGGCCGCCGCCACCAACCGGCCCGATCGCTTCATGGGCCTGCACTTTTTCAACCCCGTGCCGGTGATGGCGCTGGTGGAGCTGGTGCGGGGCCTGCGCACCACCGACGAAACCTTTGAAGAGGTCAAGGAATTTGCCCAAGCACTGGGCAAGTACCCCATAGTCGCCAAGAACGCGCCGGGCTTCGTGGTCAACCGGATCCTGGTGCCGATGATCAACGAGGCCTTCTTCGTGCTGTCCGAAGGCCTGGCCACCGCCGAGGACATCGACGACGGCATGAAGTACGGTTGTAACCAACCGATCGGCCCGCTGGCCCTGGCCGACCTGATCGGGCTGGACACCTGCCTGTCGATCATGGACGTCTATCACCGCGAATTTGGCGACAGCAAGTACCGCGCCTGTTCTTTGCTCAAGGAAATGGTCGATGCCGGCCGCCTGGGCCGCAAGACCGGTCACGGCGTCTATCGCTACTGATCGGTGCCGGGAGCTGCGTCCTGGCGCAGCTCCCGCACTTCTTGCCGCAGGCTGTGCAGCTCCTGGCGCAGCTTTTTGATTTCGGCCATCAATTCGGCCTCCATCTTGTCCTCGTCGGCCTCGACTTCTTTTTCGACAAAGATGGCCGACAAGGACGCGGTGGTCAGGGACAACACCGCCAAACCCAGCATCACGACCAGCACGGAAAACGCCCGAGAAGCATCGGTGCTGGGCACCACATCGCCATAGCCCACGGTGGCTGCCGTCGTGAAGGCGAGCCACCAGCCTTCCGTCAGGGTTTCAACACGGGGATCGATCAGCCAGAAGCCCACCCCACCAAGCCCCAGGATCAGCACACACAGCACCAGCGAATAGAGCACACCACGGCGGGCAATGTGCCATTTGCGGTTGAATTTGGGGCGGATGTTTTTCATGGAAGGCCCAGGCGGCGAAGAACGGCGCAGAATTGTGCTTTACCTTGCACGCCCATGAAACTGGCCCTGCTTTCCGACCTCCATGCCAACCGCCAGGCATTCGATGCCTGCCTGCAGCATGCCCGCGCCCAAGGCGCCATCCACTTTGCCTTGCTGGGCGACCTGGTCGGCTATGGCGCGGACCCAGTCGCCGTGGTGGAGCAGGCCATGCAGCTGGCCGAGGCCGGCGCCTGGATCGTGCAGGGCAACCACGATGCGATGGCGCTGCAGCCCCCCACCCAGGCGCAGACCCTGGGCGAACAGAGCGCGCAGTGGACGCATGATCGGTTGACGCCAGCGCACCGGGCCTTTCTGGCAGCACTGCCACTGCAAATCACACTGGACAACACCCTGCTGGTGCACGCCAGCCCCGAAGCCCCCGAGCGCTGGCGCTACGTGCAGGATGCCGACATCGCCCAGCGCAGCCTGGCCTTCGTGGCCGAGCAGCACCCGGCGCTGCGCCATGTGTTTTGCGGCCATGTCCACCAGCAAACCCTGTACTACCAGGGGCAGGGCGGCAAGGCCATGGGCTTTGCGCCGCACGCCGGGGTGGCCATTCCGGTGCCGGCGCACCGCCGCTGGCTGGCCACGGTGGGTTCGGTGGGCCAGCCGCGCGACGGTGATCCCCGGGCGATGTATGCGCTGTTGGACACGGATGCGGGTCGGCTGAGCTTCCAGCGCGTGCCCTACGACCATGCCGCTGCCGCTGCCGCGATCCGGGCCGCCGGCCTGCCCGCCGCTTTGGCCGACCGACTGGAGCAAGGACGATGAAGCGACTGGAACCAGGCACCGAGATCGACGGCTTTGTCGTGCGCGAGCGCCTGCACGCTGGCGGCATGGCCGACATCTACGCAGTGGAGACCTGCCCTCCCAGAGACGACCCCGGCTTTCCACTGGTGATGAAGCTGCCCCACCTGGCGGCCGGCGACAGCGCAGAGAACCTGCTGGGCTTTGAGGTGGAGTGCCAGATCCACCCCACGCTGGGCGGCC
>CAZQXQ010000200.1:0-4767 GCA_964597235.1 uncultured Burkholderiaceae bacterium
GTTCCCTTTTTAGCCGTCTTTAGCCCTGCAGGGGCTTAACTGACTGGCATTGCCCTGAGCCCATGCCTTTCCCCCACCGGAGCCCACCGCCATGTCCGCCCAAGCCCAACGCCGCCCCTCCTTCACCGCCGAGGACTACCTTGCCTGGGAAGCCACCCAGGCCGAACGCCATGACTATGTGGATGGCGAGGTCTTCGCCATGGCCGGCGCCGAGGACCGGCATGTCACCGTGACCGGCAACGTCTATATGGCCCTGCGCCAGCACCTGCGCGGCACACCCTGCCGCACCTTCATGGCCGACATGAAGCTGCAGGCCGAGGCCAATAGCAGCTACTTCTACCCCGATGTCCTGGTCACCTGCAGCGCCGCCGATGCCGAGAGCCGCCAGCTCAAGCGCGAGCCCACACTGATCGTCGAGGTGCTGTCGCCCGGCACCGAGGCCTACGACCGGGGCGAGAAGTTCCGCCGCTACCGCCAAATCGCCAGCCTGCGCGAATACGCCCTGGTGGACATCGACCGCCGCCAGGTGGATGTGTTCCGCCAACAACCCGACGGCCTGTGGACCCTGCACCCCTTCGCGCCAGGCGCAGGCTTGGCGCTGGCCAGCGTGGATTTGGTGATCGACGACGCCACGCTGTTTGCCGAGGTACCGGAAGAGACACCGCCCGCCGCCTGAGACCCCAGGCCAGGCGCGCAGGGACACCCAAACCCCCAGCCCTGCATCCCCACCAGGCATCTGCAAAAATCACGCCCCTTTGCCTTTGTCGGAGTTGCCCATGAAAACCCCTGCCCTCTCCATGCTCGACCTGGTCGCCGTCCGCGAAGGCGGCTCGGTGGCCGATGCCCTAAAGACGGCGCTGCGCACCGCCCAGCATGTCGAGAGTTTGGGCTTTCAGCGCTACTGGCTGGCCGAGCACCACAACATGGCTGGCCTGGCCTGTTCGGCGACTGCCGTGCTGGTGGGCCACATTGCGGGCGGCACGAAGACCATCCGCGTGGGTTCGGGCGGGATCATGCTGCCCAACCACCCGCCGCTGGTGGTGGCCGAGCAGTTCGGCACCCTGGCCGAGCTGTACCCCGGCCGCATCGACCTGGGCCTGGGCCGCGCGCCCGGCACCGATGGCGCCACCATGCGCGCGCTGCGCCGCGACCGCGTCGAGACCGAGGACGATTTCCCCCGCGAAGTGGCCGAGCTGCAGCGCCTGCTGGGCCCGCTGGAACCCGGCCAGCGCGTGATGGCCATGCCCGGCGCGGGCACCCAGGTGCCGATCTGGCTGCTGGGCTCCAGCCTGTATTCGGCGCAGCTGGCGGCGGAAAAGGGCCTGCCCTACGCCTTTGCCTCGCACTTTGCGCCACGCATGCTGCTGCAGGCGCTGCAGATTTACCGCAGCCGCTTCAAGCCCTCGGCGGTGCTGGACAAGCCCTATGCCGCCATCGGCGTGCCGGTGATCGCCGCGCCCACCGAAGAAGAAGCCGAATACCTGGCCAGCAGCACCTACCAGCGGGTGCTGGGCATCCTGACCGGCAACCGCCGCCGCCTGCAGCCGCCCGTCGAGAACTTCCTGGCCGGCCTGCACCCGCAAGAAGTGGCCGGCATTGGCGACTTCCTGGCCGCCGCTGTCATTGGCGGACCCGAGGCCGTGCGCCGAGGCTTCTCGCGCCTGGCCGAACTGACCCAGGCGGACGAGTTCATCCTGGTCAGCGACGTGTTCGACCCTGCGCTGCGCCTGCGCTCGCTGGACATCGCCGCCCAGGTCGTGGCCGAAGGGCTGGAGCCCAGCGCCGCCGCGCTGGCCGCCTGAACGGCTTGACCTCCCCCAGGGTCATCGCCTCCGTCCCGGGGCGGTCATCGGCAGCGGCTACCATCGTCGCCCTGTTTGTTTGATACCCCTGCCCCGACCGCATGCCCGCTTTTTCCTTTGAAGCCCTGGACGCCGAGGGCCAGACCCGCAAAGGCCTGATGGAGGCCGACACGGCCAAGGCCGCGCGCAGCCAGTTGCGGGCCCAAGCCCTGGTCCCTCTGAGCGTGGAGCCGGTGCGCGCCGGCAGCGGTGCCGAAGGCACCAGCGGACTGGGCACACGGCTGTTCACCCGCCCGGTCTTCAACAGCGCCGCGCTGGCGGTGTGGACGCGGCAGTTGGCGGGATTGGTCAGCTCCGGCCTGCCGCTGGAGCGGGCCTTGGCCGCGCTGGCCGACGAGGCCGACGCCGAAGGCCCCCGCCACCTGCTGGCCGCGCTGCGCGCCGAGGTAAATGCGGGCTCCACCTTTGCCCGCGCCCTGGGCCAGCACCCCCGGGAGTTTTCCGACATCTACCGCGCGGTGATTGGCGCCGGCGAGCACAGCGGCAACCTGGGCCTGGTGCTGGAGCGCCTGGCCGACGACCTGGAAGCGCGCCAGGCGCTGCAGGCCAAGCTGATCGGTGCGGCGCTGTACCCGGCCATCGTCACGCTGCTGTCGCTGGTGATCGTGCTGTTTTTGGTGGGTTATGTGGTGCCGCAGGTGGCCAGCGTGTTCGCGGGCACCAAGCGGGCCTTGCCCTGGCTGACCGTGGCCATGCTGGGGCTGAGCGACTTTGTGCGCAGCTACGGTCTATGGATGGGATTTGCTTCTGTTTTGATAGCTATTACCGCGCGGTTTTCCTTGCGTCAGGCCCAATTTCGCATCCAATTTGATGCTGCTTGGCTGCGCCTACCCGTGCTGGGCAAACTGGCCCGGGGCTACAACGCCGCGCGCTTTGCCAGCACCCTGGCCATGCTGGCCAGCGCGGGCGTGCCCATCCTGAAGGCCCTGCAGGCCGCCGCCGAAACCCTGAACAACCGTGCCCTGCGCCGCGATGCGCTGGATGCGCTGGTCCTGGTGCGGGAAGGGGCGCCGCTGGCCTCGGCGCTGGCGCAACAAAAGCGCTTTCCGGGGCTCTTGTCCATGTTCGCGCGCCTGGGCGAGCAGACGGGGCAATTGCCCACCATGCTGCAGCGCGCCGCCACCCAGCTGGGCAACGAGGTGCAGCGCCGTGCGTTGCAGCTGGCCACCGTGCTGGAGCCGCTGCTGATCGTCGCCATGGGCCTGTTCGTGATGCTGATCGTGATGGCGGTGCTGCTGCCCATCATCCAGCTCAACCAATTTGTGAAATAAGCAACTGCCCCGATGGGCAGTGCTCAAAGACCGCCGGTGCGCTTGATCTTGGTGTCCTGGTAGGTCAGGGGGGTTTCGTCCTTGACCTGCTGGGCCAGGCGCTCCTGCTGGGCGATCTTGTTGACTTCCAGCGCCACCTCAACCGCCACCCCACTGGCCCGCCACATGGACTGGATATGGTCCAGCAACTGTTGGTAGATGGGTGGCTCCTTGGGGGGCTCGGGTGGCGGTTCGGTCTTGTCCTGGTTTTCGGCCAGGGTCCAGTCGCGGTTGGGCGTCTCGGGAGCGGAAGGCTTGTCGGGTTCACGGACGACCGCGCCCTCGCCCAGGCGGTCATTGGATTCGACCGGATTGGGCTGCTGGATAGGCCGGACCGGTGGTGCGCCCGATGCGCCAGTGGAATACAAATCCGCAGCTGGCGGGGGTCGCCAGACCGGCGAACGATCGACAGGTGGCATTTGCATGGCAATGACTTTCGTGAGGGATTGAACAAGGTGGCTGTCACAGCCCTGCTTCTAAGTTCGGCAAACCGGACCAAAAATAAAGGCAAATTTGTAACCCCGAAGTCAAATTAAGGGTTTTCCCTTATCAAGAAAATCCCCGCCTTGATGCCCCAAACCGCCGCCAGGCCTTTACCGACGCGCGGTACCTGCTACAAAAACCGTTCCAGCAATTTGCGCGAGGCCTTGTCCAGCGCGCTGGTGTCAGGCACCTTGAACTGCAGGCCTTCGCTGCTGGCAATCAGCAACCGGGTGCGGCTGCCCAGACGGCGGATGTCCTCCTCGGCCTTGAGCACCAGCTGGGCGGGGCCCCGGTCGGTCTCCAGCTGCCAGATGCTGGGGGTGGTGAAGCCCGACACGGACACGATGCGCTGGATGGTGGGCACGAATTCGCGTACCGCCAGCTCTTCGTCAATCAAGCGTCGGTCTTCGGGGGCCAGCTGGCTCAGGCGGTCCACCCACAGGCGTTCGTGGCCGTCGGCGCCGACCAGGGACAGGCCCTCGTCGGGCGCGCCAATCGGGAAGGCGCGCACGGGGGTCACGCCCTCGTGCACGGTGCCGTCGGGCAGGGTCAGCACCAGCGGGCCATGGGGGCTGCGGTGCAGGCAGGGGGCAAGGGATGCGGGGGTATTCATGGCAATCTCGGTTCGGACCAGAAGAAAACGCAGGTCGATCAGGACTGGCCCGCCGGGTGGGCCGAATGCAGCAGGCCGCTGTCCACCAGGATGCCAGCGGCTTCGGCCTCCTCCTCGGCGCGGCGGGCCTGGGCTTCGTACAAGCGCCAGTAGTGGCCCTGCTGGGCCATCAATTCGTCGTGCGGGCCCACTTCGACCACCTGGCCGCGGTCCATCACCACCAGGCGGTCGGCCTTGCGCAGCGTGGACAGGCGGTGGGCAATCGCAATCGTGGTGCGGCCCTGGACCAGGTTGTCCAGCGCCTTTTGGATTTCCTTCTCGGTCTCGGTGTCCACGGCGGAAGTGGCTTCGTCCAGGATGAGGATGCGCGGGTCGATCAAGAGCGCGCGGGCAATGCTGATGCGCTGGCGCTCGCCGCCGGACAGGCCCTGGCCGCGCTCGCCGACCAGCGAGTCGTAGCCATGCGGCAGGCGCAGGATGAACTCGTGCGCATGCGCGG
>CAZQXQ010000201.1:0-4730 GCA_964597235.1 uncultured Burkholderiaceae bacterium
TCATGTGCACCGGGATGCGGATGGTGCGTGCCTGGTCGGCGATCGAGCGGGTGATGGCTTGGCGGATCCACCACGTGGCATAGGTCGAGAACTTGTAGCCACGGCGGTATTCGAACTTGTCCACCGCTTTCATCAGGCCGATGTTGCCTTCCTGGATCAGGTCTAGGAACTGCAAACCGCGGTTGGTGTACTTTTTCGCGATCGAAATCACCAGCCGCAGGTTGGCCTCGATCATTTCCTTTTTCGCATCTCGCGAGGCGGCTTCGCCAGCGTTCATGCGCTTGTTGATGTCTTTGAGTTCGGACAGCGGCACGACCACGCGGGTTTGCAGATCGATCAGTTTTTGCTGCAGATCCTGCACGGGCGGGATGTTGCGCGCCATCACCGTGCTCCAGGGCTTGCCGGCGGCGGCCTGCTTCTCTACCCATTCCAGGTTCAGCAGGTTGGCCGGAAATTCCTTGATGAAGGTTTCCTGGGGCATACCGCACTTGTCCACGATGATGCGGCGCAGCTCACGCTCCTTCTTGCGGACATCGTCCACTTGGGCGCGGACCATGTCGCACAGCTTTTCGATGGTCTTGGCGGTGAAACGGATGGTCATCAGCTCCGCCGACAGGGCCTGCTGCGTCTTCAGGTAGTTCGGCGTGCCGTAACCTTCCTTATCGTAAATCTTGTGGATTTTCTCGAACAGCTCGCGCAGCTTGTCGAAACGTTCCAGCGCCTGCTTCTTGAGCTCTTCCAGCTTCTTGGTCAGTGCCTTGGAGCCGCCTTTGCCGTCGTCGTCGTCGGCTTCGTCGAATTCGTCGAAGTCTTCCTCGGCCACATAGTCGTCGGCCTCGTTGGGGTTAGAGAAGCCGTCCACGATGGTGGAGATCACCACTTTGCCTTCGCGGATTTCCTCGCCCATGTTCAGGATTTCGGCAATCGTGGCGGGCGAAGCCGAAATGGCTTCCATCATCGCCATCAGGCCGCCTTCGATGCGCTTGGCGATCTCGATTTCGCCTTCGCGGGTCAGTAGCTCGACAGTGCCCATTTCACGCATGTACATGCGCACCGGGTCGGTGGTACGGCCGAATTCGCTGTCCACGGTGGACAGGGCGGCTTCAGCAGCTTCCTCGGCTTCTTCCTCGGTGGCGCCGGCCGGGGCGTTGTCGGTGATGATCAGCGCTTCGGCGTCGGGGGTTTGCTCATACACCGCCACCCCCAGATCATTCAGGGTGGTGATGACGGCTTCGAGGGTCTCGGCATCGACCAGCTTGTCGGGCAGGTGGTCGTTGATCTCGACGTGGGTCAGGTAGCCACGGGTTTTTCCCAGCTTGATCAGAGCCTTCAGGCGCGAGCGGCGCTTGGCCAGGTCCTCTTCAGAGAGGACGGTTTCGTCCAGGCCGAATTCCTTCATCAAGGCCCGTTCCTTGGCCTTGCTGATCTTCATGCGCAGCGGCTTGGCCTTTTCGACAGTCGCTGCCACAGCTTGCTCGACTTCAGGCTCGATTTCGCCTTCCAGTTCCGCTTCGATGTCGGACAGGTCAGCATCGTCGCCCACATCGTCAGCCACTTCGGATTTCGCCTTGCGGCCGCGCTTGGCGGGAGTTTTGGCGGCTGCGGTTTTGGCAGGGCGACCTGGGCGCTTTTTTGCTGGTTCTGCCTCGCCAGCCGCCTGGGGGCTCGCAGCCGGAGAGAGTTCTTCGGTGGGTGCGGTAGAGGGGGCAGCTTTTTTGGCGGGCATGGTCGAAACTTTCTTGAAGAACGAATCTGCAAAAGGGCACACATTTCAGATCACGACAGGCGGCTGGCGGACCGTCCGGCGGTGGTCATCGATTGTGTGCAGGAAAAAACGGGGGCGCAGCGAAATCGCAAGGCTTTTTTCGGGAGCAACGGAGACGAAATGGCGTCAGGCGCTGCACTTGCAAGATGTCTGGGCGATCATTTGGTGTGCAGTCCTTGCGGAAGGGGGCGGTGGTGCGCGGTTGTCACCGTTGCCAGGCCGGAGGTGCTGCTGTCGCTCTTGCAAAGGGCGCCTATTATAGCGGTAGTAAAGAGATGTCGCCTAAAAATCAGGCAATTTTGCGCAGCGCGTGTTCCAGGGCCTTGCGTTGCGTTTCCAAGGCCCGGTAGTGCGCCAGGGCTTCGGGGGTGCCGCCCGCGCTTTGGATCAGCTGATTTTGCTGTGCCTTGATGGCATCGATGTGCATGCGGTTGAGCAAATCGCGCAGTTCCAGCCGCAGTTCATGCCACTCACCCTCCGTCTGGGCGTGGGGCCCGGTCATCAGGCGCTCGGCCAGTTCCGCGAAGGGCTGTCCCTGCAGGGTTTCACGCAGCACGGCCCAGCTGACCGCGCCATGCTCGTGGAATTGCTCTTCCAGCCAGACAAACAGCGGGCCGTAGGGCTCGGCTTGCTGGCCCAGCAGGGCCTGGTCTTCATGCGACAGGAATTCAAAAAACGCCATGTGCGAGAGCAGCAGCCTGGCGGCCTGCCCAGTACGGTTGACCGGCAGCGCGCGCGGTGGGGCGTTGCCCACACCCCAGCCTTGACTCGGGCGACGGTTGGCCCGCTGGAAACCAGAACCTAAGCCCATTGAGCGTTCGCCCTGTTGCCCGCTCCAGGGCGAGGCTTGGGTGGGTGCGCCGGCAGGGAGGCTGGTGTGGAGGCTGTCCGCGCGGCGGGTGTTTGGGGGGGGATCGCTCCACAGCTCGGCCAGATCCCGCCGATCCACCTGGGCTCGCTCGGCCAGCTCGCCCAGCAGCTGTTGCTTGAGCACCCCCTCGGGCAGGGGCGTCCACAGTTCGCGGGCGTGGCTGGCCATGCGGGCGCGGCTCTCGGGTGTGCCCAGGTCACAGCCTTCGCTGGCGGCCTCGATGAGAAAGCGGCTCAGCGGTACCGCCTCGCCCACCAGGCGGGCAAAGGCCTCCTGACCGTGGGTGCGGATGAAGCTGTCCGGATCGTGCTCACTGGGCAGGAACAGGAACTTGAGGCTGCGTGTGTCGGTGGCATGGGGCAGGGCGCCGACCAGGGCCTTGCGCGCGGCATTGCGCCCGGCCGCATCCCCGTCGAAGCTGAAGACGATCTGTTCGGTGAAGCGCAGCAGCTTCTGGATGTGCTCGGACGTGCAGGCGGTGCCCAGCGTGGCCACCGCCTGCGGAAAGCCCAGCTGGGCCAGCGCCACCACGTCCATGTAGCCCTCCGTGACCAGCGCATAACCCGCCTCGCGGATGGCGGTGCGGGCCTCGAACAGACCGTAGAGTTCTCGGCCCTTGTGGAACAGCGGGGTTTCCGGCGAGTTCAGGTACTTGGGCTTTTCGTCCCCCAGCACCCGCCCGCCAAAGGCTATGCACTGGCCCTTAACGTTGCGGATCGGGAACATCACCCGGTCACGGAAGCGGTCGTAGCGTTTGCCGTCCTCGGCGTTGACGATAACCAGCCCGCTTTCTTCCAGCAGAGGGTCGTCGTAGCGCGGAAACACGCTGGCCAGGTGCCGCCAGCCAGCGGAGGCGTAGCCCAGACCATAGCGTTTGGCGATGGCGCCCGAGACACCGCGTTGCTTCAGGTAGGCCACTGCTTGAGGTGCATCGCGCAGCTGTCGCGCGTAGGCGGTGGCGGCCTTTTCCAGCACATCGCCCAGGGTGGCTTCTTTTTCGCGCTGGGCGGCGGCGCGTTCCTTCTCTTGGGGCGAGCGGCCCTCGTCGGGCACGGGCAGGCCCAGCTCGTTCGCCAGTTCCTGTACGGCTTCGACAAACCCCATTCCAGCGTGGTCCATCAGGAAACCGATGGCGTTGCCACTCTTGCCGCAGCCAAAGCAGTGGTAGAACTGTTTGGACGGGCTGACGCTGAACGACGGCGACTTTTCCCCGTGAAAGGGGCACAGGCCCATGTAGTTGGCGCCACCTTTTTTGAGCTGCACATAGCGGCCCACGACCTCGACCACGTCCACACGCGCGAGCAGGTCCTGGATGAAAGATTGGGGTATGGTCACCCTGGTATTTTCCGCGATGCCCGCCCTCAGGGCGGCCCGATTGCCTTATTGACGATGAAAGAGAGACAAGCCGATGACCAGCATCTACGACCAGCACCTGGATCGCAACCCCGCCAACCATGTGCCCCTGACCCCCCTGGACTTTCTGACCCGTGCCGCGCAGGTCTATCCGGACCGCCTGGCCATCGTCCATGGCGAGCTGCGGCAGACCTGGGCCCAGACTGAGGTCCGCTGCCGCCGCCTGGCCAGCGCCCTGCAGCGTGCCGGCATCGGCAAGAACGACACCGTGGCGGTGATGCTGCCCAATACCCCGCCAATGGTGGAAGCCCACTTTGGCATTCCCATGGCCGGCGCTGTGCTCAACACCCTGAACACCCGGCTGGACCCCGAGGCCATCGCCTTCATGCTCGACCACGGCGAGGCTAAGGCCTTGATCGTGGACCCGGAGTTCGCTCCCACCATCGCCAAGGCGCTGCCGCTGCGCCAATCCCAGGCGCCGCTGCTGGTGATCGACGTGGAAGATGCCCTCTACCCCCATCCTGCCGAGAAGGTGGGCTCGTTGACCTACGAAGCCTTCCTGGCCCAGGGCGATCCCGACGCGGCCTGGCAATGGCCGGGCGACGAGTGGGACGCCATCGCACTGAACTACACCAGCGGCACCACCGGCAACCCCAAGGGCGTGGTCTATCACCACCGGGGGGCGACGATCAACGCCATCTCCAACATCCTGGAATGGGACATGCCCAAGCACGCGGTGTA
>CAZQXQ010000202.1:0-4722 GCA_964597235.1 uncultured Burkholderiaceae bacterium
TCATGGCCGTGACCACCTGCATGGTTGCCGCTAGCGAAGGCTGCCCCCGATGCGGCCAGCGCAACCATGGCGAAGAGTTGAGAAGCAGTAGATCGCGTGAATTTCATGGGTAGTTTCCAGTTGAAGATTGCAGATTGCAGGGAAAACTCAATGCTCGCCATGCGAAGTGGGCTTGCGCACCTTGACTTCGGTCGGCGTTGCAGGCTTACGGACGCGCGGCATGGACTGGCCGCCCTCCGCACTGAAGCGCGCCGGCTCGGCCATGGGGCCGGTGTATTCATATGCCACCGTGCCTGCGGGATGCTTGTACCAGCCCGGATCCTTGTAGTCGCCCGGCTTCTGGTCGCGGCGCACCTTGAGCACGCTGAACATGCCGCCCATCTCCACCGAGCCGAACGGCCCCTGGCCGGTCATCATCGGGATGGTGTTGTCGGGAATCGGCATTTCCATCTCCGTCATGTCGGCCATGCCGCGCTCGCCCATGACCATGTAGTCGGGGATCAGCTTGTTGACTTTCTTGGCAAGGCCGCTGTGATCCACGCCGATCATGGTTGGCACGTCGTGGCCCATGGCGTTCATGGTGTGGTGGCTCTTGTGGCAGTGGAAGGCCCAGTCGCCTTCCTCGTCAGCCACGAACTCGATCTGGCGCATCTGCCCCACGGCTACGTCGGTGGTTACTTCATGCCAGCGCGTGCTTTTGGGCGTCGGGCCGCCATCGGTGCCCGTGACCACGAATTCGTGGCCATGCACGTGCATCGGGTGATTGGTCATGGTGAGGTTGCCCATGCGGATGCGCACCTTGTCGTTGAGACGCACGTTCAGAGAGTCGATGCCGGGAAAGACACGGCTGTTCCATGTCCACAGGTTGAAGTCCGTCATCTCCGCGACCTTCGGCGTTGCGGCGCCTGGTTCAATGTCATATGCACTGAGCAGGAAGCAAAAGTCCCGTTGCACCTCATCGATCAACGGGTGCCTGGCTTTCGGGTGCGTGACCCAGAAGCCCATCATGCCCATGGCCATCTGCACCATCTCGTCGCCGTGCGGGTGGTACATGAAGGTGCCCGGGCGGCGCGCCACGAACTCGTAGACAAAGGTCTTGCCGGACGGAATGGCCGGCTGCGTCAGACCGGTCACGCCATCCATGCCGTTGGGCAGGCGCTGGCCGTGCCAGTGAACACTGGTGTGCTCGGGCAGCCTATTGGTCACGAAGATGCGCACACGGTCGCCCTCGACGACCTCGATGGTCGGGCCGGGGCTCTGTCCGTTGTAACCCCACAGGTGGGCCTTCATACCTGGGGCCACTTCGCGCACCACCGGTTCGGCCACCAGGTGGAACTCCTTGATGCCCTGGTTCATGCGCCACGGCAGGGTCCAGCCGTTGAGCGTCACCACTGGGTTGTACGGCCGTCCCGAATTGGGCATCAGCGGGGCCATGGTGTTCGGGCTGGTCTGAATGACGGGCTCGGGCAAGGCCGCCATGGCGACACGGCTGACCGCGCCGGCCGCAACGGCGCCGCCAGCAATACCGGCGAACTTGAAAAAATCTCTTCTGGATGTCATGGCAATCGTCTCTGCATCAGTGACCAGCACCCGCGTCGCTGGGGGCGCTGGTGGTGACCGACAAGGTAGTGTTGGTGGGGCGTCCGATCACGGATGCCTGGAGGGCGGCGTCGGCCAGCCAGAATTGCTGCTGCGCGTCCAGGGCCGCCGTGACGGCACCGACCTGGTCGCGCGCGTCGGCCAGCAGTTCGAAGGCGCTGATCAGCATGCCGTTGTAGCGAAGCTGGTTCTCCTCCGCGATCACCTTGCGCACCGGAACCACTTCGTCGCGGTAGTGCCGCGCCACGTCGTAGGCCGTCCGATAGGCCGAATAGCTTTCACGCAGGCTGGAGCCCGCGGAACGCACCGTGCCTTCAAGCTGGTTGGCGGCCGCCAGCGTTCGGGCGTTCATCGCATCGCGCTGCATTCCGCCCCAGTCAAAGAGGGGTAGGCGCACATCGATTTCCCAGCCGCGTGCGGTGGAGCGGGTGCCCTCGGCATTGTCAAATGTCGTGTTGCGACGCCCGGTGAGCTCGATATCGGTGAAGCTGGTCACCATGTTCAGGCCTTGGGCCTTGGCCGCGCCATCCAGCGCGGTCTGCGCCAGGCGGATGTCCAGGCGTGCCTTGGTAGCGAGCGAGCCAACCGCCTGCGGATCCAGTGCTTGCTTGGGGAGATCGGGTAGACGTTCCGGAAGCTTGAGCGCCTGCGCCTGGCTTTCATCCAGCCCCAGCAAACGTACCAGTTCTTCCCGGCTGGCCGTGACCTGGTGCTGGGCCGTACTCAGGCGGGTGGCCGCATCGGCATAAAAAGCCTGCTCGCGTGCGCGGGTGATGCGGTTGAAGTTGCCCACGCCCTGCATGCGTTTGGCCAGTTCGGCTCCGGCCTCTGCACTTTCATAGACCTGCTTGGCGTACTTGAGCGATTGCTGCGCCGCCACGGCGCGCACCCAGGCCTGGCGCACGCGCGTGACCTGGTCCACCACGTCGCTGGTCAAACGCAGCTGAGACTGCTCGATTCTCCGGGTGGCGACACTGTAGCGGGACGGCAGGGTCAGCAGATCCAACAGGCCAAAGGAGAGCGCACGCCCTAAGTCCAGCTCGGTGCCGGCCGTCATGCGCTCAAAACTGAAGATGGGATTGGCAATCCGGCCTACCTGCGCGGCATCCGCCGACTCCGCCCAACCCTGCGCCAGCAGGGCCTGCAGGGACGGGCTGTTCACCAAGGCCAACTGGACAGCATCTTTCTGCTCCAAAGGCTGCGCCAGCAAGGCTTGAGCGGCCTGCGCACGCTGGTCGCGTTCATCCAGGGTACGAGCCAACGCGAGCTTGCCCCCGGTAAAACTGCCAGCTTCGTCGTTGACGCGATTGATGTTCTGATCCAGGCTGACGCTGGCACATCCCGTCAGCACTGCCAATCCGAGTGCGGACAGAGCCAATTTGGCATGAGCGGCACGCAAAGGCATCATGGTTTTCCTCCCCCGTGATGGCCCGTGTGGGGATCGCTAGCAGGAGCAGCATCCTTGGCGGACGCGGGCTCGCCCGACTTGATTTCCTTAGCATAGGCGCGCCAGCCGCCAATCTGGCCCACACGATCATTGGCTTCGCGCCAGGATTGCACCGGTTGATCCGCATAGCCCTGATAAGCCCCGATAGGGGACGCGTATTGCAACGTTGCCAGCGGTGCAGGCTTGGGAGCCTCGGTATCTGCTGGAGCTTGTGCGAAAGCTGCCCCCGCAAACAACACCAGTGTCGAAGGCAACAGAGCCCTGAAGGGCGGCAGGTAACTGGAAGTGAGCATGGTCTCCTCTAAAAGAATCTTTGATCTCATGATGTGGAGATTCTGGAGAGACCACCCTTTCATTCAGATGTTCTGAAAATTACATTGTTGTTATCTACCTGTCAGAACGCCTCAAACTTGGCAAACTCTCGCCAAAGCATTGAACGGAAGCGCACACGTGAAAATATTGATCGTCGAAGACGAGCCCAAAACGGGTGAATACCTACGTCAAGGGTTAACTGAGGCTGGATACATTTCCGACCTTGTGCCCAATGGTGCAGATGGGCTGCATTTGGCCTTGCAGGGCGAATATGACTTGGTGATCCTGGACGTCATGCTGCCCGGGCTGAACGGCTGGCAGGTGTTGCAATCGCTGCGCGAGCGCGGCCTGCAAATGCCAGTGCTGTTCCTGACCGCACGCGATCAAGTGGAGGATCGTGTCAAAGGACTGGAACTCGGGGCCGACGACTACCTTGTCAAGCCATTCTCCTTTGCAGAATTGCTGGCGAGGGTTCGGATCATTCTGCGGCGCGGCCACGCAGGCAACGAGAGCACCGTGCTGCGAGTGGCCGACCTGGAACTGGATTTGCTACGCCGCCGGGTATCCCGAAACGGCAGGCGTGTCGATCTGACGGCCAAGGAATTCGGCCTGCTGGAGCTGCTGATGCGCCGGCACGGCGAGGTGCTGCCGCGTTCCCTGATCGCTTCGCAGGTGTGGGACATGAACTTCGACAGCGACACCAACGTCATCGAGGTGGCGATGCGCCGCCTGCGCGTGAAGATTGATGAAGGCCACACTGTCAAGCTCATCCAGACTGTGCGAGGCATGGGCTACGTGCTGGACATTCCGGAGGAGGAATAGGTGCAGCCGAAACCGCGATTAAGCAAGCTTTCGCTGACCCGTCGCCTGACCCTTTTCTTCACCGTGGTGGCAGCCACCGTGGTGCTTGGGTTGGGAGGTCTTTTCCTAGTGGAGACTGAGCGACATTTCGTCGAGTTGGACCGGATGGCTCTGCAAGAAAAGCGGCATTTGATCGAGGAAATTCTTAGCAATGCCAACTCAGTGGATGACGCACGCTGGCGCTTGAGCGAAGCGTTGAACTATCACCATGATCTCCATGTCCTGGTGCAGAACGCCCATGGACAGACCATTTTTCAATCTTCAACATCCAACCTCAATGTGCAAAGCGGCAATGCCCTGAGCACCGAGGAGAAGGGTATTTTCGGGGTTTGGCGTCACCACGATACCGAGTTCCACACATTGAGCTTTGGAGCTGTCCCGGCTTACTCCGCATCAGCGTTGCAGGTGTTGATCGCTGCGGATACCAAACACCACACCCAATTCCTCGATGGGCTGCGCAGCAGCCTAGCGCTCTATCTGCTCGCGGCCATTATCGTGTGCGG
>CAZQXQ010000203.1:0-4513 GCA_964597235.1 uncultured Burkholderiaceae bacterium
CCCGGTTTGGCGACGATGCGGTCGGGGTAGGGCGAGTGGTCCATGCCCAGGGGGACGACCTCGGGCACGCGCTCGGTCCACTCGGGCGGGTTGAGCCAGTTCTGGCGCAGGGCATCCAGCCGGTGCGCGGCCTGTGCGATGGCGGTGGCGGCCTGCCGGATTGGTATCAATTTGATAGCTGCTTGTGCTGGATTTTCTTGGTCTGGAGCCGGATTTGGCTTGGATTCGGTGGTGGGCGGTGTCTCGGGCAGGTCGGCGGGAATCCGCGCGCCGCTGTCCAGCGCCTCGGTGCGCTGGTGGGCGGTGTCCGCCGGGGTCAGGCCTGCCGGGAAGGGGAACGGAGCGAAGCACGCGCTCGTTGTGTATACAGGGCGATCTTCGAGGGTGCTTCCCTTGCGTAGGGCCCATAAAACATGAAATCGGCTACTCAGCAAACCCATGGTCACATCGTCGGCTCGTGGGATGACTACCAACTTGTGTTCTGGTGCGATGCCCCTGGGCAACCAAACGAACACGCGATGCTTTGCCGTTTCTGAGGTGACGATCCAGCGGTCTAACTGACCACCCGCGCGTCGCAACTCGGGCCGTGGCCTTCCATAGCGCCACCAGCGTGCGGCTCTGGATGCTTCACGGTTGCCCGCGCGTGATGGCATTACCGCGTCGCGGATGTATCCGAAGGGCGCTTCATACAAGCATGCTTCTGCTTCCGTCATTTCAGCGCCGAAATCTACTGCCCATCTGTCGGCGGAGCGTTTCGTCACGTCTGCGCCATTCCAAATCGGGCTCAGTACCTCTGCATTGCTACGTTGGTGAGGGTTTGGCAGCTGTAACCAACTGCGAGCGGTTTCACTGGGCACAGTGAATGGGCCTGCAAGGCAAAACCCAAAGTACGTTGCTCCTTCGTTCTCTTTTAGCGGGAGTGCCTTGGTCAAATCAAGCGCATCTTTTCCTGCTCTTTGCGCTGTGAGGTCCGCAAAAATCGATTCAACTTGTTCACCATTCAGGGATGCTTTTTGGGCGTGGTTCCCGAATGCAACCAATGAAACACGAACAGCGGCGCCGTTGTTGATCCAAGGCTCGTCACTCCAGGCTTCAAAAATATGGGTGCTGTTGGTGACGCGCTGTAACACTTCCCGATTGGCTGCTTGCCTGATCGAGTTGGTGGAAACCAATCCCGCCCGCTGCAATTTCCCCGCCGCAATCTGCGCCCGCGCCTGCTCAAACCAGTAACAGACCAAATCCGCCCCACCGGGAACCCGCCCCTCGTAGGTCTTGCGCAGGGTGGTGGTGTAGGCGTCGCCCAGCTCGGCGCGCATCTTCTTGTCGCCCAAAAACGGCGGGTTCCCAATCACCACATCCGCTGCGGGCCAGGTCGCCAGGCGGGGGGCGGTGTCCTGTGGGCCGGGATGGGGGTCAGAGCACGCGTTTTGCTGCGCAAAATCGTGATCCGACCCCCATGCCTGCGCTGCGCCTGCGGCAGCAGATTCGCCAAGGGCAGGGCGCTCGAACCCTCCCGGCGGGGTGGGAGGGGCAGGGGTTTGGGGCGATTTCGGAGCCGCAGGCTCATGAGCCCCGGGCCCCTGCCCCTCCTGCCCCGCCCCCTCGCCAGGCGCACCGACGCCAGCACCAACCACTCCAGAACCCGCACCCAACGCCAGCAACGCATCCCGGCATTCAATATGGTCCAGCGAATCCAGCACCGGATTCATCTTGAACGGATACCCATGCGCCAGCCGCCACTGCAGCTCGCCAATCCACACCGTCACCCGGGCCAGCTCGGCGGCGTACTCGTTCAGCTCGATGCCCAGCACGTTGTGCGGCCCGGTGACCAGGTCCGTCTCCCGGTCCAGCCCCCAATCGGCGGCCTCCAGGTGGGTCTGGTGCTCCACGTCCTTGAGCGCCTTCAGGGCCAGGTACAAGAAATTTCCGCTACCACAGGCGGGATCTAACGCCCGGTAGGCCGTCAGCCGCTCCAGCCAGCCGACGAAATGGCGCTGCGCGGTCTGGTGGGCCTTGTCATTTTTGCGCTTGCTTTTGGCCATTTGCGCCCGGATCGCCTGCGCGACCTGATCCCATTCCTGGAGCAAGGGCCGGCGCAAAACGGGGTCGATGATGCGCTCGATGGTCGCCGGGTCGGTGTAGTGCGCGCCCAGCTGGCTGCGCTTGGCCGGGTCCAGCCCGCGCTCGAACAGCGTGCCAAAAATCGACACATCGATGGCGCTCCAATTCAGGCCGGCGGCGTTGCGCAGCTCGGTGATGTCGATGATTTCCAGCTTGGGCACGTCCACGGTCTGGAACAGCCCGCCGTTGAACCAGGGAATGTCGTCCGCGCCGTACAGACCGCCTTCGCGCATGGTCTCGAACAGCGTTTTCATGCCCTGGGTCAGGCGCTCGCTGGTGATCTGGCGGTTGTTCACCAGGCGCTCGAACATGCGGCTGGGCAGCAGGCCCACGTCCTCGGCAAAAAAGCAGAACAGGCACTGCGTCAAAAAATGCGCCACCGGGTCCGCGCCGTGGCCGCGCTGGCGCAGCTGCTCGGCCAGGGTGGCAAAGCTGCGGGCGGCGGCTTCGGTGATGTCGCGGTTGGTCGCCCGGGGCCGAAAGCTTGCCGGGTCCAGCCACAGCCGGCGCAGCAGGGCGCGTGGCGCGGGCTGGTCCAGCTGGTCGATGCGGACGGTGTGCGTCTCGCTGGGGTGGCCGTTGAACTGGGTGTGGATGCGGATCGTGAGCCGGTCGCACACCACCAGCAGCGGCGGGTTGGCCAGCGCCAGGCTGTATTGCTGCAGCTGGCGCAGCGCGGCGTCCAGGTTCTTGCCGGGGGCCTTGTTCTCCCAAGCGAAATGGTCGCGGTAGAACACATCGGCATAGCCCCGCGCCTCGCCCAGCACCTTGGAGCGGCGCTCAAAGACGTACTCCTCGGCCACGTTCGGGCTGCCGGGCTTGGGCACCTCCAGCAGCGCGCACAGGTCCAGAAAGTGGCTCTGCGCGCCCTGTTCTTCATTCAGGTGGGCGCTGGTGCCGCCCGGGCCCCACTGGGCGATGAATTCGGCAGGAGTCATGGTCTTTTTGGGCTCTAGCCCTTTAAATACCAGCGGTATTAGCTATTGAAATAAGAGCAATAAGCGCGTTTTGCACCGCTTCAGCCGGCGTCCAGCTGGCCCCGCGCCTTGTCCACCCACATCTGCAGGCTGGCGATCAGGTCCTTCTGGCTGAAGGAGCAGCTTTCCTCGCTGAACAGCGCGCTGGATTCGAGCCGGTCCAGCAGGTTCAGCAGCACCTCGCGGTAGCGCGGGGGCAGGGCGGCCAGCAGTTCAGTCTGGGCGCGGGCCTGGGTGCTGAGGGCGGCGGCGGTCAGGCTGCCTTGCTGGAAGGCCTTGAGGGCGTCTTGCAGGGGGGTGATCAAGTCGGTGCGTGTCATGGAAAAAAGGGCGGTGAACCTGGGGCGACAAGCGTAACCCCGCATTCTGGTTTTATCGGGCGTCCGGTCTTGACGTTCTGCGAAAATCCCGCCCATGCGTCTCACCCCTGCCGAACAAAAGTACCTGCACGACGCCAGCGTGCGCTGGTTTGGCGTGCCGCCGCGCCTGTTTGGATCGCGGGTGGACGACGCGCAGCGGGGCGGCGACATCGACCTCTACATCGAAGTCGATCTGCCTCCGCAGGATGCTTTCCAGCGTGAGACGCGGATGGCCGCGGAGCTGTACCAAACCTTGGGCGAGCGCAAGATCGACATCGTGGTCAACACCGGCCGGCTCGACCTGCCGATCTACCGCGTCGCGCGCGAGCGGGGGGTGTGGTTGTGAGCTTGCCCCTGGAAGTGGCACTGGCGCAATGTGAGCGCCATGCGGCCATCATGAACGATGCCCTGAGCCACATTCCGCAGCCGTTGACCGAGGCCGATTTGCAGAACGCCACGCCGGAGTTGATTCGCCTGCTTGACCAGTTCGTGCTGCGCTTTACCAAGTTGCAGGACACGCTGGGTGCCCAGGTGTTGCGGCAGTTCGCTGTCCAGGTCCTGGCCGAGCCGGTGGAGGATGCGGCCTTTATCGACGTCATCCATTTGCTGGAGCGGCGTGGGTTTCTCATGGCCGACCAGTGGGCCTTGCAGCGCAGCACGCGCAACATCCTCACCCACGAATACCCGGATGACCCTCTGCGGCAAGCGCTGGCCTTGTCGGCGGCGCAGGCCGCTGCAAGCCAGCTCGTGCAGTGGCTGCGGAAAATTCAAGAACGTACGAAAGTTGGATTCCCATGAACGCCCTCAACGTCACCGAATACATGCAGACCCTGGGTCTGCAGGCCAAAACCGCGTCCGCCCTGATGGCCAAGGCGCCTGCGGCTGTCAAAAACAAGGCTTTGAAGGCGCTGGCTCGCCTGCTGCGCGAGCACACCGAGGCCCTGCAGGCCGACAACGCCCGCGATCTGGAACGTGCCATCGCGGCCGGGCTGGACGCCCCGATGGTGGACCGCCTGCGCCTGACGCCCAAGGTGCTGGAGACCTGCGCCCAGGGCT
>CAZQXQ010000204.1:0-4447 GCA_964597235.1 uncultured Burkholderiaceae bacterium
CTACGTGGCGGCCAAGCACGGCATCGTCGGCCTGACCAAGGTCACCGCGCTGGAGAACGCCACCACCGGCATCACCTGCAACGCCATCTGCCCCGGCTGGGTGCTGACGCCCCTGGTGCAAAAGCAGGTGGACGACAAGGCGCGTGAGCTGGGCCTGTCCAACGAGGACGCCATCAAGCTGCTGCTGGGCGAGAAGGAGCCCTCGATGCAGTTCACCACCCCGGAAGAGCTGGGCGAGCTGGCGGTATTCTTCTGCTCGGCCGCCGCCAACAATGTGCGCGGCGTGGCCTGGAACATGGACGGCGGCTGGGCCGCGCAGTAAACGCTACTGAATTAATAGCTAATAGCGCTTGAATCCATTGGCTTCGAGCGCTATTTCATTCGAAATTCAAAACATCTTTCAAGGAACTCCATGCAAGCAGTTGAACGCCGAGACACGCTCCTCGTCGTTGACGACGATGACCGTATCCGCGATTTGCTGTGCCGCTACCTGAACCAGGAAGGCTTCAACGTCCTACCGGCTGCCAACAGTCTGGAACTCAACCGCCTGCTGGAGAGGGAATCCCCAGACCTGATGGTGCTCGACCTCATGCTGCCAGGCGAAAGCGGCATGGAAATTTGCCAGCGTCTGCGCGCCAGCGGCAGCCTGTTGCCCATCCTGATGCTGACCGCCAAACACGAAGACACCGACCGGATCACGGGTCTGGAGATCGGCGCGGACGATTACCTGGTCAAGCCCTTCAACCCCCGCGAGTTGCTGGCCCGCATCAACGCCGTGCTGCGCCGTCGCCTGCGCCAGGACCTGCAAAACGCGCCTGCCGGAGACAACGAGGTGGTGCGCTTTGGCCCCTTCGCGCTGGATCTGGGCAGGCGCACCCTCCAACGTGAAGACCAGGAATTGCCCCTGACCTCCGGCGAGTTCGCCATGCTCCAGGCGCTGGTGCGCCACCCCAACACCCCCCTGTCCCGCGAAAAACTGGCCCGACTCACGCGCGGTCGGGAATTCGAGCCCTACAACCGCAGCATGGATGTGCAGATCTCGCGGCTGCGCAAGCTGATCGAAACCGATCTGGCCACCCCGCGCTACATCCAGACGGTCTGGGGCAAGGGTTATGTTTTCGTGCCTGGGCCTGACAGCGAGGCCTGATTCCAGTTCTTCCAGCCCCTCCATTCACTGTTCCCGCCATCCCCGGCCATGCAAGACACCGAGCGCCACCGCCCCGCCCGGCCCACCGGACCCACCTGGCGGGCCAAGGCCTGGCAGGCCTTGCGGGCATTGCGGCAGCCCCCCAGCCTGCGTGGCCGCACCTTCCTGCTGTTGTTGCTGCTGATCGCAGTGAGTAACTTGGTGTGGGTGTATAGCCTCAAAACCATGATCCTGGAGCCCCGGGCCGTCCTGGGCGTCCAGCAGATGGCGGGCCTGCTGAACATGGGCTACATCGCCTTGCTGGAAGCGGATGCCAGCGGTCACACCGAGCTGCTCCAGCGCCTGGACACCCTGGAGGAACTGCACATCCAGGCCCGGCAGCCAGACGACCGGGTGACCCCGCTGCAATCCACCTCGGTCTTTACCTCGGAGCTGCGGGACGCCCTGCACCAGGAATTGCGCCAGCGGCTGGGCGTCCAGACGCTGATTGCCGAAAACGTCAATGGCCTGGAAGGCCTGTGGGTCAGCCTGGACCTGCATGGCAAGCCCTACTGGCTGGGCATGGACCGCGCCCGCATCGCCCCCCCGGGCAGTGGGCTGTGGGCTGTCTGGCTGCTGGCGGGCAGTGTCTTGTCGCTGCTGGGCAGCCTGCTGATCACCCACTGGCTGTATCGGCCGCTGGGCACCCTGGCCCGGGCCACGCGGCAGGTGCGCAGCGGCCAGCTGGAGCCGATCCGGCTACAAGAGCATGCCGCCTCGAAAGAAATCAACGAGCTCTATGCCAGTTTCAACGACATGGTGCAGCGCCTGGCCCGCATGGAGTCCGAACGCACGGTGATGCTGGCCGGCATTTCGCACGATCTGCGCACACCGCTGTCGCGCCTGCGGCTGGAGACCGAGATGAGCGTGCCCGACCCGGTCGCCAGCAGCCACATGGCGGCGGACATCCAGCAGCTGGACGCCATCATCGACAAATTCATGGATTACGCCCGACCCGAGCAGGCCAAGCTGGAGCCCATCAATGTGCAAGCCGTGGTCCACGCCTGTGTGCTGGCCGCCCAGCACCACCGTGAACTGCGCATTCAGACGGACATTCCCGAGGCCCTGTTTGCGCTGGGCGACGAGGTGGATTTGTCCCGCGTACTGGGCAACCTGATCGAGAACGCCCGCCGCTACGGGCAGTCCCCCCAGGGCGGTGGCAGCCGGGTGGACATCCAGGCCAGAGCGGCCGATGGCACCGTAGTGCTCGAAGTGCGTGACCATGGTCGGGGCGTGCCGCCCGAGCACCTGGGGCGACTGACCGAACCCTTTTTCCGGGGCGATACGGCCCGCACCGGCGGCTCGGGGGCCGGGCTGGGTCTGGCCATCGTGCGCAAAAACGTGCAGCGCATGCAAGGCGAGTTCACCGTGAGCAACGCTCCCGGGGGGGGCCTGGTGGCACGCATCGCGCTGCAGCAGGCCACCAACGTGCCCCCCGATCTGGCCGCACGCCTGCAGCGCCCGGATGTGCCGCGCCAGCCGCCGCGCCGGCGTGCGTCAGACCACCTGGCCAACACCCCGCAAGACCCCGCCTGAGTTCAGTGCCCCCCGGCCGCCGCCTGCAGCAGCGCCACCGCCCGCGCCTCCATCGCCAGGCCCTGGCCCACGGGCCCCAGGCGCTCGGCGGTCTTGGCCTTGACATTGACCTGGCCTTCGTCCACGCCCAAGGTGCGGGCAACGGTGGTGCGCATGGCCGGAATGTGCGCGGCCAGGCGCGGCGCCTGAGCGACGATGGTGCTGTCCAGGTTGCCCAGCTCCCAGCCCGCCGCGCGCACCCGGCGCATGGCTTCGGCCAGCAGCACGGTGGAGTCAGCCCCCTTGAACTGCGGGTCGCTGTCCGGAAAATGCCGGCCAATGTCGCCCAAGCCCGCTGCGCCCAACAGCGCATCGGTGATAGCGTGCAGCAGCACATCGGCATCGGAATGGCCCAAGAGCCCCAGCGTATGCGGCACGGTGACCCCGCCCAACACCAGGGCACGGCCAGGCACCAGGGCGTGGACATCCCAGCCTTCGCCAATTCTGAAATTCATAGGTCGTTTCTCGTCGGTGGAATGGCTTGCTCAGAAAATATCCGAACGCTCAGGCTCGGGGGCCGCACGGCCCCGGGCGCCGCCAAACATGTCCAAGGTCGCCGGGTGGGTGCGCTGTGCCAGCACGGCAGCAGCCAGCGCGAAATCCTCGGGATAGGTCACTTTGAAGTTCTGCGCCCCGCCCATCACCAGCCGGGGGTGCAAGCCCAGTCCCTCGATGGCGCTGGCCTCGTCGGTGACGGTGGCGCCCATCTTTTCCAGCGCCTCGGTCAGCATGCCCAAACGGAACATCTGCGGCGTCTGGGCCAGCCATTTGTCAGAGCGGTCCACCGTCTCCAGCACCCGGGCGCCGCCGGGGCCTTCGGTGGCCACCTTCAGGGTGTCGGGCAATTTGTAGCCCAGCAGCCCGCCCACGGGATCGTGGAGACAGGCGTCGATCAGGCGATCCACCCACTCCGGCGTGATCAGGCAGCGCGCGGCGTCGTGGACCAGCACCCAGTCGTCGGTCTGTGCGCCGCGCTCGCGCAGAGCGCGCAGGCCGCCCAGCACCGTTTCGGCCCGGGTGGGCCCGCCACAGGGCACGGTGAAATACGAGGGGTGGGGATAGGCCTCCAGAAACCGGTCGCCCGCCGCCACCGCCACCAGCACCCCGCGCAGGCGGCGCACCCCAGCAAATGCCGCCAGCGTGTGCAGCACCATGGGCTGGCCGGCCACCGGCTGGTACTGCTTGGGCAAGGTCGCCGTGGGAGACGATGGCAACACCGCGCGGCTGCCCGTCCCTGCGCAGGGAATGACGGCCCAGCAGGTGGTGGACGCCGCCATGCCGCCAGGCAAGGCAAACGGGGAAGGAAGGTGGGGGGACGCAGGCATGGGCGCGGATTCTAGGGGGCCGCACCTGGGGCCGACTCCTAAAATCGCCGGCCTGGCCATCCCGCCCTTGCCCTCTTCCCCCTCCGCATGGACCTGCCCAAACTCCTCCCCGGAAAACGCTACACCCTGCCCCGCCCCACCGGCAGCGCCGACGCGCTCTTGCTGGCCCGCCTGGCCGAACGCGAACAGGCCGCCGGCCGGCGCACCGCCATCGTGGCAGCCGACGCGGCCGATGCGCAGCGCCTGCTCGATGAAATCGCCTTCTTTGCCCCCGGGCTGCGCTGCGTGCTGTTCCCCGACTGGGAAACCCTGCCCTACGACAGCTTCTCGCCGCACCAGGACCTGATCAGCGAGCGCCTGG
>CAZQXQ010000205.1:0-4427 GCA_964597235.1 uncultured Burkholderiaceae bacterium
AGCCCCGCCCTGATGTGGATAGTGCGTACCCAGAACCTAGGGATTACCCTGATTTCTCGAAGGGCCTTGCTGCCTCGCTTGGGGCACAAAGGGGTTTGCTACATTGCCCGCCTCCCTTGCCTGTCTGAGGAAACACCATGGCCCAAGTGCGTTGGAAGCGCTGTTTTTCGTTCACGCTGCAGGGCGTAGCCCTGCTGGCGTTGGTGGCGTGTGGCGCCATTCAGGCACCTTGGCGCCAGGGGGCTGCCGAGCCTTTCATCCCGCCTGAGCCGCCGTCGGGCTACCAAACCAAGGCCATTGCCTACGCCCCGCGCGACATGGTGGCCGCCGCCCATCCCCTGGCGGTGCAGACCGGGGTGGAGATCCTGGCCCGGGGCGGCAGCGCGATTGACGCGGCGATTGCCGTGCAGATGGTGCTGACCCTGGTTGAGCCCCAGTCCTCGGGCATTGGCGGTGGAGGATTTCTGCTGCATTACGACCCGGCGAGCCGGCAAGTGCGGGCCTACGACGGCCGCGAGACGGCGCCCAAGGCAGCCACCGCCGACCTCTTTGTCGGGCCCGATGGCAAGCCCTTGCCCTTTTTGAAGGCGGTGGACAGTGGCCTGTCGGTGGGCACACCCGGGCTGTTGCGTATGCTGGAAGACGCGCACCAGGCCCATGGCAAGCTGCCCTGGAAGGACCTGTTTGCCCCGGCGATCCGGCTCAGCGAACAGGGCTTTGCGATCTCGCCGCGGATGGCGGTGTCGATTGCCACGGCCGTCCCCCGCATTCGGGCCCAGGGTGAACCGGCGGCCCGCTATTTCCTGAATGCTGATGGCAGCCCCAAGGCCGCCGGCACCTGGCTCAAGAACCCCGAGCTGGCCGCCACCTTGCGTGCCGTGGCCGAGGGTGGGGCCCAGGCTTTCTACCAGGGCGAGATTGCCCGCGATATCGTCGCCAAGGTGCGCAGCCACCCCACACAGCCGGGCCGGTTGGCGCTTGAAGACCTGGCGGGCTACCAGGCCAAGCTACGGGAGCCGGTCTGCAGCGTGTACCGGGTGCACTACCGCATCTGCGGCATGCCGGCGCCCAGCTCGGGTGGCTTGGCGGTGCTGCAGACCCTGGGAATGCTGCAGCGCTTCGACCTGGCGACCGTACCCCCCAATTCGCTGGATGCGGTGCATTTGGTGTCGGAAGCCTATCGCCTGGCCTACGCCGACCGCGCTCGCTATGTGGCGGACCCCGATTTCGTCATCGTGCCCCAGGCTGGCCTGCTGGACCCGGCCTACCTGCAGGCCCGCGCCGCATTGATCGATCCGCAAAAAACCATGGGAACTCCGTTGCCAGGGACCCCGCCCGGTACCCCCCAGGCCCAGGGCCTGGACCTCGCGCTGGACCGGCCCGCCACCACCCACCTCTCCATCGTGGACCGCGCTGGCAACGCCGTGTCGATGACCACCTCGATCGAGTACAGCTTTGGCAGCCTGCAGATGGTGCGTGGTTTCTTGCTGAACAACCAGCTGACCGACTTTTCCTTCACCGCCACCGAGGCGGCCGGCCAGCCGATTGCCAACCGGGTGGAGCCGGGCAAGCGCCCGCGCAGTTCCATGGCGCCCACGCTGGTCTTCAACGCCCAGACGGGCGACCTGGAAGCAGCCATCGGTTCGCCTGGCGGCAGCGCCATCGTGCAGTACACCGCCAAAAGCCTGATTGGCCTGATCGACTGGAAGCTGAACGTGCAGCAGGCGATCAACCTGCCCCACTTTGGCGCGCAGACCGATGCGATGACGGCGATTGAACAGGGCTCGGTGCTCGACACTGCCGCGATCCGTGAGGGCCTGCAGGCCCGGGGCCACACCGTGGCGGTGACCGACCGCTTCACCAGCGGCCTGCATGGCGTGGTCTTCAACGGCCTCCGTGCGAATGGCCAGCCCGGCCTGCTGGCGCGCAACCTGGGCGCCGGTACCTATGCCGGCGGTGCCGACCCGCGCCGCGAGGGGATCGCCCGGGGGAACTGAGCGATACCCAAGGGTTTTCCCGAACCCTGCCCGGGGGCTTTGTGGGGGCGCAAGGCCCGGCTGTGGGGGATGCCGTATCCTGCCCAGCCTTCTGCGCCGCCCTCCGGGTGCCGAAGCTCTGTGCCCCATGACCACCATCCATATCACCGACATCGAAGCCGCCATCAACCACTGGCGCGAGCGCCAGCCTTCGCCCGACGGTATCCGGCTGATGCCGCCCGTGCGTGCGCTGGCGCAGGTGTATGCGGAGATGGTCTATGCCCATGCCGATGCGGTGGACGAGGCCGCCCTGCCCCCTGCCGCGCGCGATGCCTGGCTGGGCTGGTACGACACCACGCCAGACACCCCCTGCATCGCGATTTGTTCCACCAGCCAGGGCGACGCCGAATGCAAGGGCTGTGGCCGCACGTTTGAAGAGGTGCAGCACTGGCTGGCCTACAGCCCCGCGCAAAAGCGCCAGGTCTGGCGCCGCATCACGCAGGAGCACCGGGCGCTGCGCTTTAACCGCTACGCCGAGCGGGCGTAATTTTGCTATTACTTCAATAGCTACTACCGCTGGTATTTATTGGTCTGGAAGCCGATTTAGCTTAAAGTTTTTTGACCGCGCTCACTTCCAGCGCACGGGCTCCACGTGCACGCTGCCGAGGTTGCTGCTCAGGGTCAGGCCGCCTTCTTGCACGGTGGCCTGCAGCTGCATGCTGCGCTCGGCCAGGGTGGCGAGCTGCTGCGAGGCCTCAGCGGGCAGGCGCCAGACCTGGAGCTTGTCCAGCCGGGTGAGCTTGGTCTCGATGCCCTTCCACCAGACCTCGGCGGCGTGGTGAAAGCAATAGACCAGCACCGCGTCGGCCTTGCTGCAGGCCTTGGTCAGCGGCTTGTCCTCAGGCTGGCCGACCTCGATCCACAGGCGCTTGCGGCCGGTGAAGTCGGTCAGCGACACGTCTGGGTCATCCGGGTCGGACAGACCGGCACCAAAGGCCAGGGTGCCGTCACCGTTGCACAGGTCATTGAGCTGGTGCGCCTGCAAGGCCAGCGCAGCCAGGCGGACCATCATGCGTTCGTCGGTCTCGCTGGGGTGGCGCGCCAGGGTCAGCGCATGGTCGGCGTAGTAGCCGTGGTCGATGTCGGCGATCTGTAGATTCGCCTTGAAGATGGTGGATTTGAGGGCCATGGGCCGCGAGCATACCCGCTGGCGCTGTGGCCCTGGGCCTCATTCTTCGGTAGGCCAGGAGGGCAGCTGGGCCGCGAAGGCGGGGTCAGCCAGCGCAACGAAATACGGGTTGCGGATGGGGCGCTGCAGCCCGTAGGCCAGCGGCTGGCCGTGGCTGTCGATCACTGTCCCGCCCGCCTGTTCCAGGATGCACTGGCCGGCGGCGGTGTCCCATTGGCAAGTGGGACCGAAGCGGGGGTAGAGCACGCCCTGACCCTCGGCACCATCGGCCATCTGGCAAAACTTGAGCGAGCTGCCGACTGGGTGCAGTGTCCAGGGCTGGCCCAGTGCGTCTAGCCAGGTGCTGACACTGTCCGCACCGTGCGAGCGGCTGCCCAGCACGCTCAAAGGCGGGGTGGGGGATGGCGTGGGCATCTGCCGCGTCCGCAGCGGGATCGGGCCCTCAGGCCCCTGCTTCCAGGCACCCAGGCCCTCGGCGGCGAAATACAGCGCATCGCTGGCCGGCGCCAGCACCACGCCCGCCACCGGGCGGCCGTGGGCGATCAGCGCGATGTTCACGGTGAACTCGCCATTGCGCTTGAGAAACTCCTTGGTGCCATCCAGCGGATCGACCAGGAAGAAGACCTCGCCCTCGGCCGGGCCGCTGCTGCGCGACTCTTCCGACCAAAGGTAGATGTCCGGAAACGTGGCCTCCAGCCCCTGGCGAATGACCTGGTCGGCGCGCAGGTCCGCCTCGGTCAGTGCCGAGGCATCGTCCTTGGTCCAGGTGATGAAGTCACGGCCGTAGATGGCCAAGATGGCTTCACCTGCCTCCCGCGCGATGGCGCAGAGGTGGTCGAGCTGAGGCCGGTCCAGCCGCAACAGGGGGGTGCCGGCCACGGTCATCTCAGGCCCGACGGGCCAGTTCGGCCGCCTTGCCGATGTAGCTGGCGGGCGTCATGGCCAGCAGGCGGTCTTTTTCGGCCTGGGGGATCTCCAGGCTGCGGATCAGGCCGTGCAGGTCTTCAGGGCGCACGGTCTTGCCGCGGGTGACTTCCTTGAGCTTTTCGTAGGCGCCCTGCACGCCAAAGCGGCGCATGACGGTCTGGATGGGCTCGGCCAGCACTTCCCAGGCGGCGTCCAGGTCGGCCTGCAGGGCTTCCTCGTTCAGCTCCAGCTTGTTCAGGCCGGTCATCAGCGAGGTGTAGGCCAGCGTGGCGTAGCCCAGGGCCACGCCGATGTTGCGCAGCACGGTGCTGTCGGTCAGGTCGCGCTGCCAGCGG
>CAZQXQ010000206.1:0-4391 GCA_964597235.1 uncultured Burkholderiaceae bacterium
CGGCGGAAGGCATACGGCCCAGCAGCGCGGACACTTCGGTACCGGCCAGGGTGTAACGGTAGATGTTGTCCACGAAGAACAGGACGTCACGGCCTTCGTCACGGAAGGACTCAGCAATGGTCAGACCGGTCAACGCAACGCGCAGACGGTTGCCTGGGGGCTCGTTCATCTGGCCATAGACCATGGCCACTTTGGACTCACCCAGGTCCTCCAGGTTCACCACGCCGGAATCGGCCATTTCGTGATAGAAGTCGTTCCCTTCACGGGTACGCTCACCCACACCGGCAAACACGGACAGACCGCTGTGTGCCTTGGCGATGTTGTTGATGAGTTCCATCATGTTCACGGTCTTGCCCACACCGGCACCACCGAACAGACCCACCTTACCGCCCTTGGCGAAGGGGCAAACCAAGTCAATCACCTTGATACCGGTTTCCAGCAGTTCCTGCGAAGGCGACAGTTCATCGTAAGCAGGCGCCTTGCGGTGGATCGAAGCGGTCAGCTCCTGGCCTACGGGACCGCGCTCGTCGATGGGATTGCCCAGCACGTCCATGATACGACCCAGAGTGGCCTTGCCCACGGGCACGGTGATAGGAGCGCCCGTGTTGGACACCACCAGACCACGGCGCAGACCGTCGGAGGAACCCAGCGCAATGGTGCGAACGACGCCATCACCCAGCTGCTGTTGCACTTCCAGCGTCAGGGCAGAGCCTTCCAGCTTCAGAGCGTCATACACCTTGGGCATTTGGTCTCGTGGGAACTCGACGTCCACCACAGCACCAATACATTGAACGATTTTTCCTTGAACTTGAGCCATTTTTTGCTCCAAAAATTTCTATACCGTCGCGGTGACGTGGGTCAAACGGCCGCAGCACCCGCCACGATCTCCGAAAGTTCTTTCGTGATCGCTGCCTGTCGTGTTTTGTTGTAGACCAACTTCAGTTCGTTGATCACATTGCCTGCGTTGTCAGTCGCGGCCTTCATGGCCACCATGCGCGCCGATTGTTCGGAGGCCATGTTCTCGGCCACCGCTTGGTAGATCAGCGATTCAACGTAGCGCACCAACAGGTCGTCGATCACGCTCTGGGCGTCGGGCTCGTAGATGTACTCCCAGCCGTGCTCTGTCTTCTCGGCTTGCATCTGGGCAGACGACAAGGGCAGCAGCTGCTCGACCACCGACTCCTGCTTCATCGTATTGATGAAGCGGGTGTAGCTAAGGTAAACCGCGTTGATCTTGCCTTCCGCGTAAGCATCGAGCAGGACCTTGACGGGACCAATCAGCTTTTCGAGGTGAGGCGTATCGCCCAAGCCTGTCACGTGGGAAACCACCGTGGCACCAATGCGGTTCAGGAAGCCGAAGCCTTTGTTACCAATGGCCACGGCCTGGGTGGAGACCCCCTGACCTTGGAGCTCGCGCAGTTTGCTGGTAACAGCGCGCAGGACGTTGGTGTTCATGCCGCCACAAAGACCTTTATCGGTCGTCACGACGATGACACCCGCTGCCTTGGCGTCGTTCACTTGCATGAACGGATGCACGTACTCGGGATTTGCCTGACTGAGGTTGGCCGCAATGTTGCGGATCTTCTCGCTATAAGGCCTAGCCGCGCGCATGCGATCCTGCGCCTTGCGCATTTTGGAGGCGGCCACCATTTCCATGGCTTTGGTGATCTTCTTGGTGTTTTCCACCGATTTGATCTTGCCGCGTATTTCCTTGCCTGCTGCCATGAGGGCTCCTCGTCCGGTTTAAGCGAACGACTTCTTGAACGCGCCGATGGCAGCGGTCAATTCGGCTTCGGCATCCTTGTCCATGGCCTTGGCTTGCTCCAGCTTAGACAGCAGAGCGGCGTGGCTGGTCTTCAGGAACTGATGCAGGCCGTGTTCGAAGTCGAGCACTTTCTTGACATCCACGTCGTCCATGAAGCCCTTGTTCACAGCGAACAAGGTGGCACCCATCAAGGAAATGGGCAGCGGGCTGTACTGGGCTTGCTTGAGCAGTTCGGTCACACGTGCACCGCGGTCGAGCTGCTTGCGGGTGGCTTCGTCCAGATCAGAAGCAAACTGGGCAAATGCAGCCAATTCACGGTACTGGGCCAGGTCGGTACGGATACCACCGGACAGGTTCTTGACAAGCTTGGTCTGTGCAGCACCACCCACGCGGGACACCGAGATACCGGCGTTGATTGCAGGACGGATACCGGCGTTGAACAGGCTGGTTTCCAGGAAGATCTGGCCATCGGTGATCGAAATCACGTTGGTCGGAACGAACGCGGAAACGTCACCAGCTTGGGTTTCGATGATGGGGAGTGCAGTCAGCGAACCCGTCTTGCCCTTGACTTCACCCTTGGTGAAGGCTTCGACGTAGTCGGCATTGACGCGGGCGGCACGCTCCAGCAGGCGGCTGTGGAGATAGAACACATCGCCGGGGTAGGCTTCGCGGCCTGGAGGACGACGCAGCAGCAGCGACACCTGACGGTAGGCAACCGCTTGTTTGGACAGGTCGTCGTACACGATCAGGGCGTCTTGACCACGGTCGCGGAAGTACTCGCCCATCGTGCAGCCGGAGTAGGCCGACACGTACTGCATCGCGGCCGATTCGGAAGCAGAAGCAGCCACGACAATGGTGTATTCCATGGCGCCGGATTGCTCCAGGGCACGAACAACGTTCTTGATCGACGAAGCCTTCTGACCGATGGCAACGTAGATACAGGTCACGCCCTGGCCTTTTTGGGCAATGATGGCGTCGATGGCCACAGCGGTCTTGCCGGTCTGACGGTCACCAATGATCAGCTCACGCTGGCCACGGCCCACGGGCACCATGGAGTCAATCGACTTCAGGCCAGTTTGCAGGGGCTGATCCACCGATTGGCGTGCGATCACGCCAGGAGCAACCTTTTCGATCACATCGGTCAGCTTGGCGTTGATGGGGCCTTTGCCATCGATGGGTTGACCCAGGGCATTGACCACGCGGCCGACAAGCTCGGGGCCCACAGGGACTTCCAGAATGCGGCCGGTGCACTTGACCGTGTCGCCTTCAGAGATGTGCTCGTATTCACCCAAGATCACAGCACCAACCGAGTCGCGCTCCAGGTTCAGTGCCAAGCCATAGGAGGCGGCGCCGTCCTTGGTGGCGGGGAATTCGAGCATTTCGCCCTGCATCACATCCGAGAGGCCGTGAACGCGCACAATGCCGTCGGACACCGAGACAACGGTACCCTGGTTGCGAATGTCAGCGCTGGCAGCCAAGCCCTGGATGCGGCTCTTGATCAGTTCAGAAATTTCGGCGGGATTGAGTTGCATCACTCTTTCCTTTAACTTTGGTTAGCTGAGTCCTCACGCCATCCATCAGGCTGTGAGGGCCGCTTTCATTTGTTCAAGACGGGCTTGGACAGAAGTGTCGAGCACCTCATCCCCAACCACCACACGGATACCACCGATCAAACTGCTGTCAATCTGAACGGAAAGATTCAGCTTTCGGCCAAATCGCTTTTCAAGCACAGCGCCCAATTCAGCCAAAGCGGCCTCATCGATGGGGAAGGCACTTACCACCTTCGCATCCGAAGAGCCCTTGCGGCGATTCACCAAGGCGCGAAACTGCGCAGCCACTTCGGGCAACACATTCACCCGACCGTTACCGATCACAGTGCGCAAAAAGTTCTGCGCCATTTCAGAGTGCGCGGACCGGGCGACGCCCACGACCAGGTCATACACCTGCTCTTGGGTCACCTTGGGGTTGTCCACCAACTGAAGCAACTCCGGCGCTTCGGCGAGTTGACCGAGCTCATCAACCCATGCGAGAACCTCGTCCAAGTCAGCACCAGCCACAGTGGTCGCTGCTTTGAACAAGGCTTCTGCATAAGGGCGGGCAATAGTGGCAATTTCCGCCATAGGTATCCCTTTACAGTTCCGTCTTCAACCGATTCAGCAAGTCGGCGTGAACGGCAGGGTTGACTTCTTTGCGAAGAATCTGCTCTGCGCCTTTGACAGCCAATTCGGCAACTTGCTCGCGCAAGGCTTCGCGGACACGCACCATTTGCTGCTCGGCTTCTGCGCGGGCAGCGGCAATGATTTTGTTGCCTTCTTCGGTGGCACGGGCCTTGGCTTCTTCGATCAGGGCTTGCACCCGACGGTCTGCATCTGCCAGACGTGTCGCTGTTTCATTGCGCGTCTGCGCCAATTCTTTCTCGACGCGCTGGTTGACAGCCGTGAGTTCGGATTTGGCGCGGTCGGCAGCAGCGAGGCCATCGGCGATTTTCTGTGCCCGCTCATCTAGCGCTTTTGCAATCGGAGGCCACACGAACTTCATCGTGAACAGCACCAGCAGCAAGAAGACGACTAACTGAGCGAACAGGGTCGCGTTGATACTCACGGCAACACCTTTCTATGGTTGTTGA
>CAZQXQ010000207.1:0-4337 GCA_964597235.1 uncultured Burkholderiaceae bacterium
ACGATGCCCAGGCGGTCGCCGTCGCCGTCAAAGGCCAGGCCCAGGTCGGCGTCGCTCGCCTGCAGCGCGGCGATCAGGTCGCGCAGGTTTTCGGGCTTGCTGGGGTCGGGGTGGTGGTTGGGGAAGTTGCCGTCCACCTCAGAGAACAGCTCGGTCACCTCGCAGCCCAGCGCACGGAAGATGGCCGGCGCCGAGGACCCAGCAATGCCGTTGCCGCAGTCCACCACCAGCTTGAGCGGCCGGGCCAGTTTGATATCAGAGACGATGCGGGCCTGGTAGTCAGGCAGCACATCGGCATGGCGCACGCTGCCGCCGCCCTTTAGGTGCCAGCTTTCGGCCTCGATGGTGCGGCGCAGCGCCTGAATTTCCTCGCCGTAGATGGCGCGGCCATTGAGCACCATCTTGAAGCCGTTGTAGTCCTTGGGGTTGTGGCTGCCCGTGACCTGGATGCCGCTGTTGCACAGGGTGCTGGCCGCAAAGTACAGCAAGGGCGTGGTGACCAGGCCCACATCGATCACCTCGATACCGGCGTCCACCAGGCCCTGGATCAGCGCGGCGCTCAGCGCCGGGCCGCTCAGGCGGCCGTCGCGGCCCACCGCCACCGTGCGCTGCCCCTCGGCCTGCAGGGCCGTGCCAAAGGCCCGCCCCAGGCCCAGCGCCAGGTCTTCATTCAGGGTGGTCGGCACGATGCCGCGGATGTCATAGGCTTTGAAAATGGCGGGGCTGGCGTGCACGGGGCTTCTTTCCTGAGGCGTTCAATCAAACAATGCCCGCAATCCGGGCAAAAACCGCCGGGCATTTTAGGGCCCGCTACCATGCCAGGCCCCGTCCCAGCCACCGGAGTTGCCCATGCGTTTTGCCCCCGACACCGTCCAATGCCGCCACGCCACGCCGCTGGGCCGGGTCCATCTGGCGGCGAATCCGCAAGGGCTGTGCGGCCTGTGGTTTGCGGGACAAAAGCACGCCCCCACCCAGCTCGATGGCCCCCAGGCCTGGCCGGAAGATGCAGCGCATCCGCTGTTGCGCGAGGCCCTGCGCCAGCTGGACGCTTGGTTTGCGGGGCAGCTTCGCGCCTTTGACCTGCCGCTGGACCTGTCGGGCGGCACGCCCTTCCAGCAAACCGTCTGGAACGCCCTGCTCAAACTTCCCTGGGGCCAGACCGAGAGCTATGGCCAACTCAGCGCCCGCCTGGGCCAGCCCCAGGCCACCCGCGCCGTCGCCGCCGCCGTGGGCCGCAACCCCATCAGTCTGGTCGTTCCCTGCCACCGCATTCTGGGCGCGCGCGGGCAACTCACAGGCTATGCCGGCGGCCTGGAGCGCAAGCAGGCCTTGCTGGAGATGGAAAGATGACCGATGCAGGGCAGTGAGCTCCCCATGGGAGCGCTTCAATGGCGCTGTTCAAAGAAGGCTCCCACCTTGGCTCCATGGATTGAGCAGCGACACCCCGGCGGGCTCGAAATCTTTTGCATTGCGTGTCACGACCGTGAGTCCTCTTTGTAGGGCCGTGGCCGCAATGATGGAATCAAAAGCAGCCATGGGCCTGCCTCTGGCTTCGGCTCGTACGCACATGGTCGCCCAGACGCCGGCAGTTTCGTGGTGAAACGGCAAAACACGGTCTTCGAAACCGGTCTCCACCTTTGCAAGCCAGGCCGTTAACGCTTGGCGACGCCGCGAAGACGGCAACTTGGCGATCCCTCGGTGCAGTTCAGCCAAGGTCATGGCGCTGACAAACAGGTTTTCAGGCGACTGCGCCGCCATCCAGGCCAGCACATCCGCATCGGGGGCTGGCTTGACCAGCTCCGACAGCAGACAGGTGTCGAGCAGGTATTTCACCGACTCACCGCCTCACAGCCCGAGGTCTCGAACAGGTTCGCGTGAGCGATCCAAAACCAGGGGCTCACCCCGTGGGGCGTGTAGCAGCGTCTCGATCAGCGTGCCGCCTTTCTGTTCGACGATGCGTCGGTACTCGTGGGCCGCGAGCAGCACGACGGCCTCCTGCCCCTGTTGGATGACCATTTGAGGGCCTTCCGTCAAGGTAGCGTTCACCAACGCGCTGAAATGGCTTTGGGCATCTTGCAGTGGCCATGTGTGCATACGCTGCTCCTGGTGGATGGGTCGTGAAGATGGGCCCATCGATTGTGGTTGCGATGGGACGCCGGATCAAGCAGGCGCAGAACCACCCTTTTTCTTGCCCCCTGGCTTGCCTGCCGGTTTGCTGCCAGTGGCCCGGGGTGGCAGGCCGGTGTGCTGGGTGAGCATGCGACCTGGCTGCGGGGCGTTGTTGCTGCGAAAGCGGACATCGGCCTTTGGCTCATTCAGATCCTGCGGGCGAGAGCGCAGGGCCACGGCCTTGCCGTCTTTGTTGATGGTGTAACCCAGCCCGCCACCGCCCGTGGACGCGGTGCTGTTCTTGCGCCGCGCGCTCTGGTAGCCGCCATCGGTCACCGGCTGGAAGGTCGGGATCAGGTGGTGCTTGCCGTTGCCGATCAGGTCCGCCCGGCCCATGGCTTTGAGGGCCTCGCGCAGCAGGGGCCAGTTGTTGGGGTCGTGGTAGCGCAGGAAGGCCTTGTGCAGGCGACGGCGCTTTTCGCCGCGCACGATGTCCACCCGCTCCGCCCGGTCGTCGCGGTGGATGCCCTTGAGCGGGTTCAGGTTCGTGTGGTACATGGCCGTGGCAGTGGCCATGGGGCTGGGGTAGAAGGTCTGCACCTGGTCGGCGCGAAAGCCGTTCTTCTTGAGCCACAACGCCAGGTTCATCATGTCCTCGTCGCTGGTGCCAGGATGGGCGGCGATGAAGTACGGGATCAGAAACTGCTTCTTGCCCGCCTCTTCGCTGAATTTGTCGAACATCTGCTTGAAGCGGTCGTAGCTGCCCATGCCCGGCTTCATCATCTTGGACAGCGGCCCCTGCTCGGTGTGCTCGGGGGCGATCTTCAGGTAGCCGCCCACATGGTGCTGGACCAGTTCCTTGACGTATTCCGGCGACTTCACAGCCAGGTCGTAGCGCAGGCCGGAGCCGATCAGGATCTTCTTGATGCCCTTGAGCGCGCGTGCGCGGCGGTAGATCTTGACCAGCGGGCCGTGGTCGGTGGTCAGGTTCTGGCAGATGCCCGGATAAACGCAGCTGGGCTTGCGGCAGGCGGCCTCGATTTCGGGGGTGCGGCAGCCCAAACGGTACATGTTGGCCGTGGGGCCGCCCAGGTCGGAGATGGTGCCGGTGAAGCCCTTGACCTTGTCGCGGATCTCCTCGACCTCGTGAATGATGGAATCTTCGGAGCGGCTCTGGATGATGCGGCCCTCGTGCTCGGTGATGGAGCAGAAGGTGCAGCCGCCAAAGCAGCCGCGCATGATATTCACGCTGAAGCGAATCATCTCCCAGGCCGGGATCTTGGTCGCGCCGTCGTGGCTGCCGTTTTCGTCGGCGTAGGCCGGGTGCGGGCTGCGAGCGTAGGGCAGGTCAAACACATGGTCCATCTCGGCCGTGGTCAGCGGGATGGGCGGGGGGTTGATCCAGACATCGCGGGCCGTGGTGCCCTCGCCATGGGCCTGGACCAGCGCGCGGGCGTTGCCGGGGTTGGTCTCCAGGTGCAGCACGCGGTTGGCGTGGGCATAGAGCACCGGGTCGGACTTGACCTGCTCGTAGCTGGGCAGGCGGATGACGGTGCGATCGCGCGGCGGCAGGCGGTGCTTGCTGCGCAAGGCGTGGTTGGGCATGAAGGTCAGGGGCTGGACGGCCGGCTCCGCAGATTTCAAGCCTTTTTGGCCTCCAGGCCCCTGGATACCAGCGGTACTAGCTATGGTTTCAGGAGCATCGTCCTTGCTGCAGCTGCCGCCTTGGGCCGCCGCCTGCTCGCTGGTGGTCTGGTAGGGGTTGATGTGCGCCTCGACCGGACCGGGGGTGTCCACCTCGGTGGAGTCCAGCTCGAACCATTCCTGGCCCTCGCCATGCGGGCTGGACCGGCGGATGAAGGCGGTGCCGCGCACGTCGGTGATGCTCTCCACCGGCTCGCGGGCGGCCAAGCGATGGGCCACCTCGACCAGCGCGCGCTCGGCGTTGCCGTACAGCAGCAGGTCGCACTTGCTGTCCACGACGATGCTGCGGCGCACCTTGTCGCTCCAGTAGTCGTAGTGGGCGATGCGGCGCAGGCTACCTTCGATGCCGCCGAGGATGATGGGGACGTCTTTGTAGGCCTCGCGGCAGCGCTGGCTATAGACGATGGCCGCGCGGTCGGGGCGCTTGCCGCCCACGTCGCCGGGGGTGTAGGCGTCGTCGCTGCGAATTTTGCGGTCCGCCGTGTAGCGGTTGATCATGGAATCCATGTTGCCCGCCGTCACGC
>CAZQXQ010000208.1:0-4307 GCA_964597235.1 uncultured Burkholderiaceae bacterium
CTGCCAAGTTTGCCCCGCTGGCCAAGCAGCTGGCCGAGAACGAAGCCAAGATCGTTGAAGAGCTGAATGCCGTGCAAGGCCAGCCCGCCGACATCGGTGGCTACTACCTGCCCGACACCGCCAAGCTCGAAGCCGTGATGCGCCCCAGCCCCACGCTGAATGCAGCCCTGGGCTCTGTGGCTGTCTGATCCGCGGTCGCAACGTCGTCACGTCGATCGCGGCGTGGACGACGTTGTCCCTGCTCAATCAGGAATCAATCAGTGATCAATCCAAGCGGCTTTCGGGCCGCTTTTTTACAGGGTGAGGAGAGCCCCCATGTTGTATGTGATCCATTGCCGTGATCGCGAAGGCAGCGCCGAGCTGCGCGCAGCCCACACCCCCGCGCACGCAGCCTACATGTGCCAGCACGCCCCCAAGGTGATTCTGGGGGGGCCGCTGATGGGCGAGGACGGCACGACGCGGGTCGGCATCCTGGTGGTGGCTGATTTCGACGGCCCCGAGGCGGTGCAGGCGTTTCTGGACCAGGAACCCTACCACCAGGCAGGGCTGTTCGCCTCGGTGAGCGTTACCCGCTTTGTCGCGGTGGACCACCAGGGTCCCGAAGCGCTAAAGCAAGTCAAATGAGCCTCCAGCCCAATAGATACCAGCGGTACGTGCTCTTTATTTGTGAGCGCTGGCCGCAAACGGCGGGCCGCTGAGCTTGGCGCCCGCCCGCAGATTTTTCTGGGCGAACCAGCCCTTGTTCATTTCCAGCACATAGCGCACCGGCTGCTGGCTGCAGTGCGAATCGGTGGTTTGCGGCTGCATGTCTGCCAGGTTGACGATGCTGCCGTCGTCGGCCACAAACGCAGCTGTCAGCGGGATTAGCGTGTTCTTCATCCAAAAGCACTGCACGGCGGGCTGTTCGAACACAAACAGCATGCCCTCGTGGGCTGGCATCTCTTTGCGGTGCATCAGGCCAATGGCGCGCTGGTCCGGGGTGCGGGCGACCTGGGCGTCGATGCGGTGCATGCCGGCGCGCAGTTCCACCCGGGGCAGGTGGAGCTGCGGGCTACCTGCGTTGGCGGCTTGTGCCCAGCTGCTGCCCAGGGGGCCTAGGGGTAAGAGCGCCAGGGCCAAGACCGTCAGCGAGCGCAAAGCCGTTGCCTGGGACGAGGGGCTCACGGTGGCGTTCATCGCTTTCACGGCCTTATGCCCCGCGCAGCAAGGCAGCGGCACGGTTGGTTGATTTCTTTTTACCCCGTGCCTTGGGTTTGGCCTTGCCTTTTTTGGCCTTGAGGGTGTTCAACTCCTTGGCCTTGGGGTTTTTGGCGGCTTTCGTATTTTTGGCCGCAAGGGTCTTGGCTTTGTTTTTTTCTTTTTTCAGCGCCTTCTTGCCGGCCTGTGCACGCTTGGCGTCCACCGCTTTGGCCGCCTTCGCGGGGGGGGGAGCGATGGCCGGCGCCATGGCGGGCAGGGGCGGCGGCGCGCTGACCGTGGCCCTGGGCGCTGCGGCCGGGGGCATGGTCTGGATGGGGGTGGGGGCGGGCGATGGTCGCGCCGCCGGGAGCACCCCGCCCGGCATGGCGGTGAGCGGGGTTGGCCCAGACTGCACCCGGTTATTGGCCGGGGCCATGCCCGTATTGGGCATATTGGCTGTGTTGGGCGTGTAGACGGGCAGGGCCGGGATGGCAGGCTTGGTCACGCTGCCTGCGCTGGACGGCGAGCCAGCGGGCGTCACCGGCTGGGTCATGGGCAAGGGCGGTGGCGACGCAGATTGGGCCGCTGCCAGGGTGGTGGCCAAGCTGGTCAGCAATGCGAAAACGGTGGATTTCATCAAACAGATCTCGAAAAGACGGCACGAACGTACCGAAAAACGCGGCGCGAACGCTCTCCTGAACCATACCAGCACCCATCGCACTCGCAAGGGCCAATCCGTATCGATGGGTGGCGACAGGGGCTGACCGTGGTTTTTCTCGCAAAGCGTAGAAAAAACGAAACAGTACTGTTTCGCAAAAACGCCCCCGGTTCGCCTTGCGGCCAACCAGGGGCGGGATGCGGTGGCCGGGCAGGCCGTGGCAGGGCAATCAGGATTTTTGCAGCAGCTTGATCACGCTGGAGAAGTCCTCGCCGCCATGGCCGGCCAGGCTGTGTGCAGCGAACAGTGCGCGGGCCAGGCCACCCAGCGGGGTGCTGGCCTTGACGGCGGTGGCGTTTTCCTGAGACAGGCCTAGGTCCTTGAGCATCAGATCGGTGCCAAAGCCGCCGGTGTAGCCCTTGCTGGCTGGGGCGTTTTCATGCACGCCAGGGAAGGGGTTGTACTTTTCCAGCGCCCAGTTGCCGCCAGAGCTGCGGCGCATGATTTCGGACAGCACTTTGGGGTCCAGGCCGTTGGCCACGCCCAGGGCGATGGCCTCGCTGGTGCCAATCATCAAGATGCCCAGCAGCATGTTGTTGCAGATCTTGGCGGTCTGGCCGGCACCGACATCGCCCGCATGGAAGATATTGGCGCCCATCTTTTCAAGCAGCGGGCGGGCGCGTTCCAGGTTCGCGCTGCTGCCGCCGACCATGAAGGTCAGTGTGCCGGCAATCGCGCCGCCGGTACCGCCCGACACCGGTGCATCGATGAAGGCGATGCCGGCGGCGTCGGCGGCCTGGGCCACTTTTTGGCTGGTGGCGGCGGCAATGGTCGAGCTGTCGATGACCAAGGCCCCCTGGGCGATAGAGGTCAGCAGGCCGGGCTGGCCATCGTGGCCCAGGAACAGCCCTTCGACATGCTGGCTGGCGGGCAGCATGGTGACGATGGCCTCGGCGCCCTGCACGGCGTCCTGCGCGCTGGCCGCCGCCTGGCCGCCTTCGGCAGCGACCTTGGCCATGGCGTCCTGGCTCAGATCAAAGGCCTTGACGCTGTGGCCCGCCTTGACGAGGTTGATGGCCATGGGCGCGCCCATGTTGCCGAGGCCGATAAATGCGATTTTCATGAGGGTCTCCTTCGGGTTTTTACCTAGTGGGTTGCACGGAAAAGGCGAGCCACACCGCGTTTCAGCGGCGTTTTTCGCGGGATGGGTCACTAGAATGCATCGGCTGCCATGGCATCTCTGAGGGGGAGCTGGCGTTGCCGGCTTCGGCGTTTTGAATCACTTTTCTGGAGAAAAAATGGACTGGTTTACACAGCTGAAGGTTGGCACCAAGCTGATCCTGGGCTTCCTGGTCGTATCGCTGATCGGGGCGGTGATTGGTGTGCTGGGCATTCTGAACACCAGCAAGCTCAGCGACATGGCCACGCAGATGTACGAGCGCGAAATGCTCGGTTCGCAGCGCCTGGCCGCCGCCAACCTCAACATGATCGAGGCCACACGGTCCATCCGCAGCGCCATGCTGGCGCCCACCCATGAAGATCGCAACCGCCATCTGAACGACATGCGGCAGCGCCTGGAGAAATCCAAGGTGGCGTTGGCCGAAGCCGAGCCCACCTTCTTCACGCCGGCGGGCAAAGCCGAGCTGGCCGAAGCCGTCAACGCCTTGCTGGCCTGGGAAGTTGTCGCCAAGGAGATGGCCGCCAAGCTGGCCAACGACCCCCTGCCCGAACTGGGCAGCGCCGCCCAGCATTTGTTCGGTGCGGGCGCCCCGGCCGCCAATAAGCTCAGCACCATGCTGAACCAATTGGTCGAGCGCAAGCGCGCCAACGCAGACGCTCTGAACCAGGAAACCAACGTCGTTTACGCCAACATTCGCAACCTGCTGATTGGACTGACCCTGGGCGGCTTGCTGGCAGGCATGGCGATTGGCGTGCTGATCACGCGCGCCCTCACGCGCCAGTTGGGCGGCGAACCGGCCCAAGTCGCTGCCGTGGCCCAGGCCATCGCTGCCGGCGACCTGAGCACCACTATCGACACCTCGAACGCTGACCGCAGCAGCGTGGTCCACGCCATGCACGAAATGCAGGTCGCGCTGCGCAAGATCGTCAGCACCGTGCGCACCAGCAGCGACAGCATTGCCACGGGCGCGCAGCAAATCGCCGTGGGCAACAGCGACCTGTCCCAGCGCACCGAAACCCAGGCCAGCAACCTGCAGCAGACCGCAGCGTCGATGGAGCAAATCTCCAGCACCGTGCAGACCAGCGCCGACACCGCGCGCCAGGCCACCCAACTGGCCACCAGTGCCAGCCAGGCAGCCACGCAGGGCGGCGAGGTCATGCAACAAGTGGTGCAGACCATGGAGCAGATCAACGAAGCCTCGCGCAAGATCGCCGACATCATTGGCGTGATCGATGGCATCGCCTTCCAGACCAACATCCTGGCGCTCAACGCCGCCGTCGAGGCCGCCCG
>CAZQXQ010000209.1:0-4298 GCA_964597235.1 uncultured Burkholderiaceae bacterium
TGTTGATGAAGGCGCAGACCTGGTCCTTGCCATGGCCAAAGCACACGGCTTCCTTAATCTGCGGGAAGAACTTGAGCTTGTTCTCGATGTAGTTGGGCGCGAACATCGCACCGCTCGCCAGCTTGCCCACGTCCTTAGCCCGGTCGATGATGCGCAGGTGGCCATCCTGATCCAGCACGCCGGCATCCCCCGTATGGAAATAGCCGTTCGCATCGATCACTTCGGCGGTGGCGTCGGGGCGCTTGTAGTACTCCTTGAGCACCGACACGCCCTTGACCAGCACCTCGCCGTTGTCGGCAATCTTCAGTTCAATCCCCGGGGCTGCCTGCCCCACGGTGTTGAGCTTGACCTGGCCATTCTTTTGGATGCAGACATAAGCGCAGGTCTCGGTCTGGCCGTAGAGCTGCTTGAGGTTGATGCCGATGGAGCGGAAGAAGCGGAACAGGTCCGGGCCAATGGCCGCACCGGCGGTGTAGGCCACGCGGATGCGCGACAGGCCCAGCACATTGCGCAGAGGGCCATACACGGCCAGATCGCCCAGGCGGTACTTGAAGCGGTCCAGCGCGCTGACGGGCTTGCCGTCCAGAATGTCGGCGCCCACGCGGCGGGCCAGGTCCATCGCCCGGTGGTAGAGCCAGCGCTTGAACGGCGCGGCGTCCTCCATGCGGATCGAGACCGAGGTCAGCATGCCTTCAAACACCCGGGGCGGTGCAAAGTAGTAGGTGGGCCCGATCTCGCGCAGGTCGATGGTCACCGTACCGGCCGACTCGGGGCAGTTGATGGTGAAGCCCGCCACCAGCCATTGCGCCAGCGAGAACAGATGGTCACCCACCCAGGCGGGGGGCAGGTAGGAAATGACGTTGTCGTTGGGATTCAGTCCATCGACTTGCACGCCGCCCTGGGCCGAGGCAATGAAGCTGGCATGGGTCTGGCACACGCCCTTGGGCTTGCCGGTGGTGCCCGAGGTGTAGAGGATGACCGAGACATCGTCGGTCTTGATCTGGCCGACCATCTTTTCCCAGGCGCCAGCGTGGGTGCGGTCCCATTCGGCGCCCAGTTGCTTGAGCTGGTCCACGCTGATCAGGCCGGGCTGGTCGTAATTGCGCAGGCCACGGGGGTCGTCGTAAATGATGTGGCGCAGGCTGGGCACGGTCTCGCGCACTTCCAGCATCTTGTCCACCTGTTCTTGGTTTTCGGCGAAGACGAACTGGATTTCGGCGTCCTGCATCACGAAGACCATCTCGCTGGCCACGGCGTCCTGGTACAGCGGCACGGGCACGCCGCCCAGGCTTTGCACGGCAACAAAGCCCAGGTACAGATGCGGGCGGTTGTCGCCCACCAGGGCCAGGTTCTGGCCGCGGACAAAGCCCAGCGCCGCCAGGCCACAGGCCATCTGACGCACATCCAGCGCGGCATCGCGCCAGCTACGGGTTTGCCAAATGCCAAATTCTTTCTCGCGCAGGGCCGGGGCGTCGGGCCTTTGCGCGGCATGCTGGAGCAGCAGTTGCGGGAACGTGGTCGTCATTCCGAATCCTCAAGGGTCTAGGGGGCCAGGGGGCTGGCAAGCACGGGCCGTTCGGCAATGTCGTGCAATTTCCGCGGATGTTAGGGATGGATTTGACGCTTTTTTGTCTTTATGACGACAATCTACGGGAAAATACCGAGCAAATTGTTTTTGTGGCTTGCGCGTCAGGCCCCATCTTTCCGCCCATGAGCCAGGACCTTTCGCTGCACCAGCGCCGCCGCGCCCCCACTTCCGATGAACTCCACGGCATCCCCTGGTTGGCGGTCTTGCACTCCTTCGAACGCGAGCGCGCCATGGCTGCGCTGGTCGTGGGCGATGCCCAACCCGGTGACTACGTCTGCCGCATGGGCCGGCCCGTGACCTACTGGTTTGGCGTTGTCGAAGGCCTCCTGAAAATGAGCACCGACAACGCACAAGGCCAGTCCATGACCTACACCGGTCTGCCCCCCGGCGGCTGGTTTGGCGAGGGCACGGCCATCAAGCGCGAGCCCTACCGCTACAACGTCCAGGCGCTGCGCAAGAGCGTGGTCGCTGGTCTGCCGATTGACACCTTCCACTGGCTGCTGGACCACTCGATTGGCTTTAACCGCTATGTGATGAACCAGCTCAACGAGCGCCTGGGCCAGTTCATCGCGGCCCGCGAGATCGACCGCATCAGTAACCCTGAAATGCGCGTGGCCCGCAGTCTGGCCACCCTGTTCAATCCCACGTTGTTTGCAGGCGTGGGTGAGGTGCTGCGCATCACCCAGCAAGAGCTGGCTTACCTGGTGGGCCTGTCGCGCCAGCGGGTCAACGAGGCCCTGACCACCCTGGCTGCGCGTGGGCTGATTTGCGTCGAATACGGCGGTCTGCGCGTGCTGGATCTGGACGCCTTGCGCGCGGGCACTTTTGCCCTGGAGGACTGAGCGCGGACAATACGCCCCCTATGTCCGATGCACCGTCTTCCCCACCGCCAGCCGATGCGCCTGCGGCCACGCCTCCCGCCCGTCCCGTGCTGCGCAAGCCTGCGCAAACTTCTGCACCGGCGGACTCCTCGCGCCTGCCCACTCGTCCCGCTGCGCGGGCTGCCTATCTGAGCGCTCAGGCCCCCAGCCCGCGTCGCGATCCCCGTGACCCGCGTGATTCCCGTGACCCGCAGCGGCAGGGCCCAGCGGCACCACCAATGCCCCGACGTCCAGCGCCCGCCCCCTTTGTGGACCGCAAGTCCGCCCCCGTGCCGGTCAAGCGTCCTGCCGCCGACAACGGCCTCCTGCGCCTGAACAAGCGCCTGGCCGACCTGGGCCTGTGCTCTCGCCGTGAGGCCGACGACTGGATCGCGCGCGGCTGGGTCCGTGTCAACGGCCAAGTCGCCGCCATGGGCTTGCAGGTGGGCCCGAACGACCGCATCGAGGTGGACCGCCAGGCCCAAGGCCAGCAGGCGCAGCAAGTCACCATCTTGCTGCACAAGCCCATGGGCTATGTCAGCGGCCAGGCTGAAGACGGCCACCAGCCCGCCATGACCCTGATCCAGCAGGACCGCCACTGGAAAGGCGATGCCTCCCGCACCCGCTTCCATCCCAGCCAGCTGCGCGGCCTGGCCCCGGCCGGCCGGCTCGACATCGACTCCACCGGTCTGCTGGTGCTGACCCAGGACGGCCGCGTGGCCCGCCAGCTGATTGGCGAAGACTCCGTCATGGAAAAGGAATACCTGGTGCGCGTGGCCTATACCGGTGCCGCCAACCGGGCGGCCGAATCGTCGGCGGCCGCCACCTATGGCCGCCTGCAGGAGATTGACGAGCGTGACGCCGTGCGCAGCGATGTGCAATCTGTCTTCCCCGCCGACCAGCTCGCGCTGCTGCGCCACGGCCTGAGCCTGGATGGTCAGCTACTCAAACCTGCCCAGGTCGACTGGCAAAACCCCGAACAGCTGCGCTTCGTGCTCACCGAGGGCAAGAAGCGCCAGATCCGCCGCATGTGCGAGCAGGTCGGCCTCAAGGTGCTGGGCCTCAAGCGCGTGCGCATCGGCCGCATCCTGCTGGGCACCCTGCCCGCCGGCCAATGGCGCTACCTGCTGCCGCACGAGCGGTTCTGAGCACCATGCAGGCTTTGCTGAACGCCATCGCCGCGATGGCGCTGCCCCAGGACGCCCAGCGCATCTTTCATGGTCGGGGTGGCCTGCACCCCGGGTGTGAGCACTGGGCGCTGGACGCCTATCCCCCCGTCTGGGTGCTGACCAGCTTCAAGTCTGTGGCCGAGGAGGAACTGGCCACCGTGCAGACTGCGCTGGCCCAGCGCTGGCAGCAACTGGCCCCTGGCGAGCCCTTGAACCTCGTCTTTCAATGCCGCCACGAAGGCAGCGCCGAGACCCGCCTGTTGGACGGCAACGTGCCGGACCCCCATACCGTGAGCGAGGCTGGCAGCCGTTACCGCGTGCAGGTGCTGCGCGGCCAGAACCACGGCCTTTTTCTGGACATGGCCGAGGGCCGCCGCTGGGTGCGCGCCCAGGCGCAGTCCCAGCCCGGCATGCGCGTGCTGAACCTGTTTGCCTACACCTGCGCGTTCTCGGTCGTCGCCTTGCAGGGCGGCGCGGCGCAGGTGGTGAACGTGGACATGGCCCGGGGTGCCCTCGCTGTGGGCCAGCAGAACCACCAACTCAACGGCCTGGCGGGCGGCGCCAGTTTCTGGGCCCACGACATCTTCAGCTCCTGGGGCAAGATCACCCGCACGGGCCCGTACGATCTGGTCATCATGGACCCGCCCAGTTACCAGAAAGGCAGTTTTGTGGCCACCAAGG
>CAZQXQ010000210.1:0-4227 GCA_964597235.1 uncultured Burkholderiaceae bacterium
ACGACGTGCTCGTCCCAGATCTTGTCGTACAGGGTGCGTCCCATGGGCGTCTCTTAGGGTTCAGTGAGGGGAGGGATTTTAGGACGCGCCCGCAGCCATGTGGGTCCAAAGCCCTAGGCGCCATCCTGTCAGGATTCAATTGCTATTTAAATAATAGCTAGTACCTCTGGATTCTATTGGCCCGGAGCCATTTTTCATGCCAAATGCGTGCTGCCATGCTCCGGCACGGTGACCGGCCAGCGCATGCGGTGCTCGATCTGACAGCGCAGCGCATCCGAGGCGCCCATCTCGCCATGCACGATAAACACCCGTTCGGGCGCGTGGGGCAGGGTGCGCAACCAGCCCAGCAGCTGGGGGGCATCGGCGTGGGCGGAGGCGGTGGTCAGCTGCACGACCTCCGCGCGCACGTCCACATCTTCGCCGTGGATGCGGAGGGTTTTCTCGCCAGCGGCCAGGCGGGCGCCGCGCGTGCCGGGGGTTTGGTGGCCCGTCAGGAGGATCATGTTGCGGTGGTTGCCGGCGTGCAGCGCCAGGTGGTGCAGCACCCGTCCGCCGGTGGCCATGCCGCTGGCCGACAAAATCACCATCGGCCCGTGCAGCCGGGCCAGGGCCTTGGACTGCTCGGGCGTCTCCACCATCGTGGCGCCATGTTCCAGCCATTGCACTTCTTGGCGGCCCAGGCGGTGCTCGCCCATGTGCTCCGAGAACAATCCCGTGGTGCTGATGGCCATGGGGCTGTCCAGAAACACCCGCAGCGAGACGGGGATGGCCCCCTGGTTTTTCAGCAGCCGGATGGCGTGCAGCATCAACTGGGCGCGGCCCACGGCAAACACCGGCACCACGGCCACGCCGCCGCGCGCGGCCAGGCGCTGCAGCGGCGGTGCCAGCTCGTCGAGCAGGGACTGGGTGGGGTGCTCCCGGTCGCCGTAGGTGGACTCGATCAGCACCGTGTCGGCCTGCGGTGGGGCATCGGGCGGGTTCATCAGCAGGTCGTCGGTGCGGCCCAGGTCGCCGGAGAACAGGATGCGGCGCCCTCCCACCTCCAGCAGCACGCTGGTCGCGCCCAGGATATGTCCCGCCGAAAAGAACGTGACGCGCCAGCCAGGAATGGGCTCGAAGCTCTGGTGCAGCGGGTGGACCTGGAACTGCTGGAGGCTGCGCTGCGCGTCCTCGCGGGTGTAGAGCGGCAAGGCGGGTTCGTGCTTGCTGAGCTTGTGGCGGTTGAGGAAAGCAGCGTCTTCCTCCTGCAAATGGCCGGAGTCGGGCAGCAAGATGGCGCACAGGTCGCGCGTGCCCTGGGTGCAGTGGATGGGGCGGTGGTAGCCATCGCGCACCAGCAGGGGCAGGTAGCCGCTGTGGTCCAGGTGCGCATGGGTCAGCACCACGGCATGGACCTGGTGTGGCGAGACGGGCAACCCTTGCCAGTTGCGCAGGCGCAGCTGCTTGTAGCCCTGGAACAGGCCGCAATCCACCAGCAGGTTTTTGCCGCCATGGCGGACCAGGTACTTTGACCCCGTGACCGTGCCCGTGCCGCCAAGAAAGGTGAGGCTGACGTTGTGCTCCATGCGTTCCATGCTGGCTCCTGTGTGTGTCGGTGGATGATGGCTTGGCCATGGTAGCGAAGCAGGCGCGCCCACCCATGAAAAAAGCCGGAGGCCTTGCGGGCTTCCGGCTTCGTGCGATCGTGGCTTGATCAGCTAAAGAAGTTCTTCAGCCGATCGGTCCAGCTTTCGCTGCTGGGCGAGTGTTTGGCACCGCCTTTTTTCAGCGATTCGTCCAGCTCGCGCAGCAGCTTGCGCTGGTGCTCAGTGAGCTTGACCGGGGTTTCCACCACGATGTGGCAATACAGGTCGCCCGGGTAGCTGGAGCGCACGCCCTTGATGCCCTTGCCGCGCAGGCGGAACTGCTTGCCGGCCTGGGTGCCTTCCGGAATGTCGATCGCGGCCTTGCCCTGCAGCGTGGGCACCTCGATCTCGCCGCCCAACGCCGCAGTGATGAAGCTCACGGGCACCTGGCAGTGCAGATCGTCACCATCACGCTCGAAGATGTCGTGCTTGCGGATGCGGATCTCGATGTACAGGTCGCCCGGCGGTCCGCCGTTGGTGCCTGGCTCGCCATTGCCGGTGCTGCGGATGCGCATGCCATCGTCGATACCGGCGGGGATCTTCACTTCCAGCGTCTTCTGGCGCTTGACCTTGCCCTGGCCGTGGCAGCTGGTGCAGGGCTCAGGAATGATCTTGCCCGTGCCGCGGCAGTGCGGGCAGGTTTGCTGCACGCTGAAAAAGCCCTGGCGCATCTGCACCGTGCCGCTGCCGTTACAGGTGGTACAGGTCTTGGGGCTGGTGCCGGGCTTGGCACCCGTGCCATGGCAGGTGTCGCAGCTGTCCCAGGTCGGAATGCGGATTTGCGCATCTTTGCCCTTGGCCGCTTCCTCCAGCGTGATTTCCATGGCGTAGCTCAGGTCGCTGCCACGATAGACCTGGCGACCGCCGCCACGCCGGCCACCCGCCTGGCCGAACATGTCGCCAAAGATGTCGCCAAAGGCTTCGGCAAAGCCGCCAAAACCTTCTGCGCCGCCGCCAGGACCGCGCATGTTGGGGTCCACGCCGGCATGGCCGTACTGGTCGTAGGCCGCGCGTTTCTGCGCGTCCGACAGCATTTCGTAGGCTTCTTTGACTTCTTTGAATTTTTCCTCGGCGTCCTTGGCGGCATCCCCCTGGTTGCGGTCAGGGTGGTATTTCATCGCCAGTTTGCGGTACGCCTTCTTGATCTCGTCTTCCGAGGCGCCTTTGGCAACCCCGAGGACTTCGTAATAGTCGCGTTTGGACATGGTTTTCTGGGCCTGGTTGTAACAGGAACGCCGCGAGGGACACCCCGCTGGGGTCCGTCGCGGCGGGGAGGGGCAGTGCCTAAAGGCCGATCAGCCCTTCTTCACTTCCTTCACTTCGGCATCGACCACATTGTCGTCGGCGGGCTTGGCGCCACCTGCCGCGCCTGCGGCCGCGGCGTCGGGACCTGCTGCCGCACCAGCAGCGGCTTGGGCGTCGGCGTACATCTTCTCGCCCAGCTTCTGGCTGGCGGTCAGCAAGGCAGCGGTCTTTTCCTCGATGGCGGCCTTGTCCTCGCCCTTCAGGACGTCTTCCAGCGCCTTGACAGCATTGGTGATGGCATCCTTCTCAGCAGCGTCGAGCTTGTCGCCATGTTCGGCCAGGCTCTTGTTCACGCTGTGGACAGCCGCTTCACCCTGGTTGCGGGCCTGGACCAGTTCCAGCTTCTTGTGGTCTTCGGCCGCGTTCAATTCGGCGTCCTTGACCATGCGCTGGATCTCTTCTTCCGACAGGCCCGAGTTCGCCTTGATGGTGATCTTGTTTTCCTTGCCGGTGCCCTTGTCCTTGGCGCCGACATGCAGGATGCCGTTGGCGTCGATGTCGAACGACACCTCGATTTGGGGAATGCCGCGCGGTGCGGGTGGGATGCCTTCCAGGTTGAACTCGCCCAGCAGCTTGTTGCCAGTGGCCATCTCACGCTCACCCTGATAGACCTTGATGGTCACGGCTGGCTGGTTGTCGTCGGCGGTGGAGAAGGTCTGCGCAAACTTGGTCGGGATGGTCGTGTTCTTGGTGATCATCTTGGTCATGACACCACCGAGGGTTTCGATGCCCAGCGACAACGGGGTCACGTCCAGCAGCAGCACGTCCTTGCGATCGCCCGACAGCACTTGGCCTTGAATCGCGGCACCCACGGCCACGGCTTCGTCAGGGTTCACATCCTTGCGGGGATCCTTGCCGAAGAATTCCTTGACCTTTTCCTGCACCTTGGGCATGCGGCTCATGCCGCCGACCAGGATCACGTCGTTGATGTCGGAGACGCTCACGCCCGCATCCTTGATCGCGGTACGGCAGGGGGCGATGGTGCGCTCGATCAGCTCATCGACCAGGGCTTCCAGCTTGGCGCGGGTCAGCTTGACGTTCAGGTGCTTGGGGCCCGAAGCATCCGCAGTGATGTAGGGCAGATTGATATCGGTGGAGGCGGAGTTGGACAGCTCGATCTTGGCCTTTTCGGCAGCTTCCTTCAGGCGCTGCAGGGCCAGCACGTCCTTGGACAGATCGACACCTTGCTCTTTCTTGAATTCACCAATGATGAAGTCGATGATGCGCTGGTCAAAGTCTTCACCGCCCAGGAAGGTGTCGCCGTTGGTGGACAGCACTTCGAACTGCTTTTCGCCAT
>CAZQXQ010000211.1:0-4205 GCA_964597235.1 uncultured Burkholderiaceae bacterium
GCATGGAATACGCCCGCGACCTGGCCGACACCATGGTCAAGCAGGGCAAGGGCCGGGTGCTCGACCAATTCGCCAACCCGGACAACCCGCGCATCCACTATGAAACCACCGGTCCCGAGCTGTGGGCGCAGACCGAGGGTCGCATCACCCATTTCGTCAGCGCCATGGGCACCACCGGCACGATCACCGGGGTGTCGCACTTCTTAAAGGAAAAGAACCCGAACGTGCGCACCATCGGCGCGCAGCCGCAGGAAGGCTCGCGCATTCCCGGCATCCGCAAGTGGCCGCAGGAATACCTGCCCAAGATTTACGACCCCAGCCGGGTGGACGAACTGGTGTACGTGAGCCAGTCCGATGCCGAGGACACGTGCCGCCGCCTGGCGCGGGAAGAGGGCATCTTCGCCGGCATTTCCGCGGCGGGCGCCTGCTGGGTGGCCTTGCAGATCGCGGCGCAGGTGCGCGATGCGACGATCGCCTTCATCGTCTGCGACCGGGGCGACCGCTACCTTTCGACCGGGGTGTTCCCGGCGTGACTGCCGCTGGGAAAGGCTTCATGTCAAATCAGGCTCCAGGCCAATGAGTACAAGCGGCACTAGCTCTTGAAAGGATAGCAAATGCGTTACGAAACCCGCCATTGCACGCACTGCGGCACGCCGCTGGAATGGCTGCCGGTGGCCGATGATGGTGGTGGCACCAAAGATCGCCAATGCTGTCCCGCCTGCGGCTGGGTGCACTGGAACAACCCCACACCGGTGCTGGCCGCCATCGTGGAGCTGGAGGGGCGAATTCTGCTGGCCCGCAACGCCGCCTGGCCGGGCAAGTCCTACGGGCTGATCACCGGCTTCATGGAGGCGGGCGAGACCCCGCAAGAGGGCATTGCCCGTGAGATCCAGGAAGAAACCAGCCTGTCTGTCAGCGCTTTAAGCTTGGTCGGGGTGTACGACTTCCAGCGCATGAACCAGGTGATCATTGCGTATCACGCTGTTGCACATGGGGTGGTGCAGCTGTCTCCTGAACTGGTGGACTACCGCCTGATCGAGCCGGCCAAGGCCCGTTGCTGGCCCGCGGGCACCGGCTATGCGCTGGCGGACTGGTTGCGCTCGCAGGGGCATGAGCCCGAGTTCATGGAGAGCTTTTTCCGGCCCAGCGCCCCGGCGGCGGATGCCTAAAATCGCGGGCCCATGCATTCAGGAACCACGATGGACATCCATAAGGAAATCGACACCCGCGGCCTCAACTGCCCGCTGCCCATTCTGAAAGCCAAAAAGGCCCTGGCCGACATGGCCAGCGGCGAGTTGCTCAAGGTCGTCGCCACCGATAAGGGCTCGCTGCGCGACTTTCAGGCCTTTGCCAAGCAGACCGGCAATGAACTGGTCGATCAGCAGACCGCAGGCGAGGAGTTCATCCACATCCTGCGGCGCCGATAGTCTGCAGGCTTACAGGTCCAGCCCTTTAAGGTATTCACGGAAGCTCGCCCCCACCTGCGGGTGCTGCAGCGCCAGTTCCACCGTGGCTTCCAGGAAGCCTTCCTTGCTACCGCAGTCGTAGCGCTTGCCTTCGTACTGGAAGGCATAAACCGCTTCCCGGCCCATCAGGCGAGCAATGCCATCGGTGAGCTGGATCTCGCCGCCCACGCCACGCGGCTGGTTGCGGATTTCGTCAAACACGCCCGGCGTCAGGATGTAGCGCCCCGCCACGCCCATGCGCGAGGGGGCTTCGCTGGCCTTGGGCTTTTCCACGATGCGCTGGATGCGGATCAGCGGCCCACCGGCGGGTTCGCCGGCCACGATGCCGTAGCGGTGCACTTGGTCTTCAGGTACTTCCTGCACGGCGATGACCGACCGGCCCTGCTGACTGAAAGCGGTCACCATTTGCGCCAACACCGGCGCGCCCCCGGTCTTGCCTACCATCAGGTCGTCGGCCAGCAGCACTGCGAAGGGCTCGTCGCCCACCAGGGGCTCGGCGCACAGCACGGCATGGCCCAGGCCCAGCGAGCGCGGTTGGCGGACAAAGGCGCAGTTCATGTCCTGTGGCGAAATCGAGCGCACCAGTTCCAGCATCTCCTTCTTGCCGGCGGCTTCCAGTTCGGCTTCCAGTTCGTAGGCGGTGTCAAAGTGGTCTTCGATGGCGCGCTTGCTGCGGCCCGTGACGAAGATCATGTGGCGAATGCCAGCAGCGTAGGCCTCTTCAACGGCGTACTGGATCAGTGGCTTGTCCACCACGGGCAGCATTTCCTTGGGGCTGGCCTTGGTGGCGGGCAAAAACCGGGTGCCCAGGCCCGCGACGGGAAAGACGGCTTTGCGAATGATCGAAGCGCGCATGGAGAGAACTCCTTTGGAGGTTGTCGTCAATGGGTGGACCGGGTGTGCACACCCGGTCCGGGAACAGTGCGCAGTCGCCGAGGCGTTCAGTCGCCCAGGCGGGCCAGCTGGTCGCGCAGGCGGGCCAGCGTGGCGCCAAAGTCGGCGACGCGCTTTTTCTCCTGCTCGATCACGGCGGGCGGGGCCTTGGCCACGAAGGCTTCGTTGCCCAGCTTGCCATTGGCCTTGGCGATTTCGCCTTCCAGGCGGGCCACTTCCTTGCCCAGGCGGGCTTTTTCGGCGGCGACGTCGATTTCCATGAACAGGCACAGGCGGGTGTCGCCCACCACGGCCACGGGCGCGGCCTGGGCGGCGGCGGCCCAGGCGGCTTCGTCGTCAAAGACCTGCACTTCGCCCAGCTTGGCCAGGGCCTTGAGCACCGGGGCCACCTGGCGCATGAAGTCCGCATCGCCCACGGCCAGCAGCGGCAGGCGGGTGGCGGGCGAGACGTTCATTTCGCCGCGCAGGGTGCGGCAGGCGTCCACCAGCGCTTTCAGGCGGGCGACCTGGGCGATGGCGGCTTCGTCGATCTTTGCGCTGCGGCCCACGGGGTAGTCGGCCACGCTGACCGAGTCGCCGGCGATGGCGGCGACAGGCGCCACCTTTTGCCACAGGGCTTCGGTGATGAAGGGGATGATGGGGTGGGCCAGCCGCAGAATCAGCTCCAACGTGCGGATCAGGGTGCGGCGGGTGGCGCGCTGCTGCGCGGGTGTGCCGGTCTGGATCTGGACCTTGGCGATTTCCAGGTACCAGTCGCAGAACTCGTTCCAGACGAAGTCGTAGATGGCGTTGGCGACGTTGTCCAGGCGGTATTCCTCGAAGCCCTTGGCCACGTCGAGCGCGACTTGCTGGAACTGCGAGGTGATCCAGCGGTCGGCGGCGCTGAAGTCCAGGTAGCCGCCGCCGGGCTGGCAGGCTGCGACGCCGTGGCTTTCCAGGCCGCAGTCCTGGCCTTCGCACTGCATGAGCACGAAGCGGCTGGCGTTCCAGAGTTTGTTGCAGAAGTTGCGGTAGCCCTCGCAGCGCTTGCTGTCAAAGTTGATGCTGCGGCCCAAGCTGGCCAGTGCGGCGAAGGTGAAGCGCAGTGCGTCGGCGCCGTAGGCGGGGATGCCGTCGGGGAATTCTTTTTCGGTCTGCTTGCGGACCTTGGGGGCGGTTTCGGGCTTGCGCAGGCCGGTGGTGCGCTTGTCGAGCAGCGGGGCCAAGGCGATGCCGTCGATGAGGTCCACGGGGTCGAGCACGTTGCCTTCGGATTTGCTCATCTTCTGGCCTTGGGCGTCGCGCACCAGGCCGTGGATGTAGACATGCTTGAAGGGCACTTTGCCGGTGAAGTGGGTGGTCATCATGATCATCCGGGCGACCCAGAAGAAGATGATGTCGTAGCCGGTGACCAGGACGGTGCTGGGGAGGTAGAGGTCGTAGTCGCTTGTGCTGTTGCCGTTTCCGGTGGGGGCCGCACGGCCGTTCGCATCGGCACCGACCGGGCTCATACGGCCGCTGGCGGCCTCAAAATCGCCCGGTTCGGCGCCGACGCGACCGTCCGTGCTAGAGCCGGCTTGGGCCGCATTGGCCAAATCACTGGTCCAGCCAAGCGTGCTGAAGGGGACCAGGGCGCTGGAGTACCAGGTGTCCAGCACGTCTTCGTCGCGCTTGAGGCCGCCGGCCAGCAGGGCGGTGCGCTGGGTCTCAGACAGGTTGGCGGCGTAGGCCTGCAGCTGAGCTTGGGCTTCGTCTGCGTTGCGGGCGACATAGACATTGCCTTCCACGTCGTACCAGGCGGGGATTTGGTGACCCCACCAGAGCTGGCGGCTGATGCACCAGTCCTGGATGTTGTTCATCCACTGG
>CAZQXQ010000212.1:0-4120 GCA_964597235.1 uncultured Burkholderiaceae bacterium
CCGCACGTCCCACGGGCGCTGCAGGCCAGTGAGGTCCGGTATGCGTCATCCCGAACCCAAAGCGGGTTTCAACCTCTCCAAATGGGCGCTGGAACACCCGGCCCTGACCCGCTACCTGATGGTGGTGCTGATGGTGTTGGGCTTTGTCGCCTACTTTCAGCTGGGGCAGGACGAAGACCCGCCCTTCACCTTCCGCGCGATGGTGGTGCGCACGGTGTGGCCTGGCGCTACCGCCCAGCAGGTGGCCGAGCAGGTCACCGACAAGATCGAGCGCACGCTGCAGGAGGTGCCCTACGCCGACAAGATCCGCAGCTATTCCAAGCCCGGCGAGTCGCTGATCATTTTTCAGATCAAGGAGTCGTCCAAACCCGCTGAGGTGGCGGGGGTCTGGTACACGGTGCGCAAGAAGATTGGCGACATTCGCCCCACCTTGCCCGCCGGTCTGCAGGGGCCGTTTTTCAACGACGAGTTTGGCGATGTGTTTGGCGTGATCTACGCGCTGGAGGCCCCCGGCTACGCCGAGTCTGAGCGCAAGGCCTTTGCCGACGAGGTGCGCCAGCAGCTGCTGCGCGTGCCCGATGTGGCCAAGGTCGAGCTGTTTGGTGTGCAGGACGAAAAGCTGTTTGTCGAAATTTCCCACCAGCGCGTGGCCCGGCTGGGGCTGGACATGAACCAGGTGCTGGCCCAACTCGGCCAGCAAAACGCGGTCGAGTCCGCCGGTGCGGTGCAAACGCCGCAGGACCAGGTGCTGGTGCGCGTGGGCGGGCAGTTCCAGGCCATCGAGGAGCTGGCGGCGCTGCCCATCCGTGGCCCCTCGGGCGAGCAGCTGCGCCTGCGCGACATTGCCGACATCCGCCGTGGGCTGGTCGATCCGCCCGCGATCAAGGTGCGCCATCAGGGCGAGCAGGTGATTGCGCTGGGTGTCTCCATGGCCAAGGGCGGCAACATCATCGACCTGGGCAAGGCCTTGAAAGAGGCCACCCTGCGCATCGAATCGCAGCTGCCCGCCGGCGTACGCTTGGTCAATGTCCAGGACCAGCCCAAGGCGGTAGCCTCCTCGGTCAATGAATTCGTCAAGGTGCTGATCGAGGCCGTGGTCATCGTGCTGTTGGTCAGCTTCCTCAGCCTGGGCCTGCACAAGCGCCCGGGCCAGCATCCCTGGCACCGCCGCTGGATCCTGGACCCGCGCCCCGGCTTGGTCGTGGGCATCACCATTCCGCTGGTCCTGGCCACCACGTTCCTGGCGATGTGGTACTGGAACATCGGCCTGCACAAGATTTCGCTGGGTGCGCTGATCATCGCGCTGGGCCTACTGGTGGACGACGCCATCATCGCCGTCGAGATGATGGTGCTCAAGATGGAGGAAGGCTACGACAAGGTCCGCGCCGCCACCTTTGCCTACGAACTCACGGCCATGCCCATGCTGACGGGCACGCTGATCACGGCGGTGGGCTTTTTCCCGATTGGCTTTGCTAAATCGGCGGCGGGCGAATACACCTTTGCGATCTTTGCCGTCACGGTGATTGCGTTGGTGCTGAGCTGGATCGCTTCGGTCTATTTCGTGCCTTACTTGGGGACGCTGTTTCTCAAGGTGCCAGCCCATGTGCAGCAGGCCCTGGACAGCAAGGGGGTGACCGACGACCCGCACGAGGTGTTCGACACCCCGTTTTACCGTAGCTTCCGCCGCCTGGTGGACTGGTGTGTGGCCCACCGCTGGATCACCATTGGCGCCACGGTGCTGACCTTTGTGCTGGGCATCGCGGGCATGGGCAAGGTGCAGCAGCAGTTCTTCCCCGATTCGGTGCGCCCTGAGATTCTGGTGGACATCTGGCTGCCCGAAGGTGCTTCGTTCGAGGGCACCGAGGAGGTCACGCGCCGCGTGGAGGCCCGTCTGCTGGCCGAGCCCGCTGTGGCCACCGTCAGCACTTGGGTGGGTTCGGGCGTGCCGCGCTTTTATCTGCCGCTGGACCAGGTGTTTCCGCAGTCCAACGTCTCGCAGTTCATCGTGCTGCCCAAGGAACTGGCCCAGCGCAAGGCGCTGCTGAGCGATATTCCCCGCATCCTGGCCCAGGAGTTCCCGGAAGTGCGTGCGCGCGTCAAGCTGCTGCCCAATGGTCCGCCAGTGCCTTACCCGGTGCAGTTCCGCGTGGTCGGGCCCGATCCCGCTGTGCTGCGCGCCCGGGCCGACGAGGCCAAAGCCTTGCTGGTCGCGCACCCGGACATGCGCGGCGTGAACGACAACTGGAACGAGTCCGTCAAGGTCATCCGCCTGGAAGTGGACCAGGAGAAGGCCCGCGCCGTGGGTGTGAGCAGCCAGGCGATTGCCCAGGCCTCGCGCACCCTGCTCACCGGCATGAACATCGGCCAGTTCCGCGATGGCGACCGGCTGATTGACATCGTGCTGCGCCAGCCGTATTCCGAGCGTCACGCCGTCACCGACCTGGCCAACGTGAACCTGCCCACGGCCTCGGGCAAGACCATTCCCCTGCTGCAAATTGCCAAACCGGTCTTTACCTGGGAGCCGGGCGTGATGTGGCGCGAGAACCGCACCTACGCCATCACCGTGCAGGGCGATGTGGTCGAAGGCATGCAGGGGGCCACGGTCAGCAATGCGCTGCTGCCAGAGCTGCGCAAGCTCGAAGCCACCTGGGTGGCGTCCGGCCAGGGCGCCTACCGCATCGAGGTGGCCGGCGCGGTGGAAGAAAGCTCCAAGAGCTCCTCGTCCATCGCGGTGGGCATGCCGGTCATGCTGTTCATCACCTTCACGTTGCTGATGCTGCAGCTGCAAAGCTTTAGCCGCGCGATGCTGGTCTTCCTGACGGGCCCGCTGGGCATTGCGGGGGTGGCAGGCGCCTTGCTGGTGCTGGGCCGTCCGTTTGGCTTTGTCGCGCTGCTGGGCGTGATTGCGTTGATGGGCATGATCCAACGCAACTCGGTGATCCTGATCGACCAGATCGAGCAGGACCGCGCCCGGGGCGTGCCGGCCTGGGATGCCATCGTCGAATCGGCCGTGCGCCGTTTGCGGCCCATCGTGCTGACGGCCGCTGCGGCGGTGCTGGCGATGATCCCGCTGTCGCGCAGCGTGTTCTGGGGGCCGATGGCCGTGGCCATCATGGGCGGCCTGATCGTGGCTACGCTGTTGACTCTGCTGGCCCTGCCGGCGATGTACGCCGCCTGGTTCCGCGTGCGCCGCCCCGAGCCCGAACTGCTGTGATGCCGTGAGGAAAGCACCCCGTGAGCCCAAATTGCCCCTGCTCACGGGGTAGAATCCGCACCCATTCAAGGATCTGCGCGGGTGGCGAAATTGGTAGACGCACCAGGTTTAGGTCCTGACGCCAGCAATGGTGTGGGGGTTCGAGTCCCCCCCCGCGCACCAGAAAAAAGCCCCTGCAAACGTCAAGTTTGCAGGAGCTTTTTGCTTGGAGGAACCAGCCTCCCAGTCCGTCGGATACCGCTTACGCCAGATCGAAGCGGTCGGCGTTCATCACCTTGGTCCAGGCAGCGACGAAGTCCTGCACAAACTTGGCGCGGTTGTCGTCCTGGGCATAAACCTCCGCATAGGACCGCAGGATGGAATTCGAGCCAAACACCAAGTCCACCCGGGTGGCGGTCCAGCGGGTGGCGCCGCTAGCGCGGTCCACGATGGCGTAGCTGTTGCGGCCGGTGGGCTTCCAGGTGTAGGCCATGTCGGTCAGATTCACGAAGAAGTCGTTGGTCAGTGCGCCGACTCGGTCGGTGAACACGCCGTGCTGCGTACCGCTGTGGTTGGTGCCCAGCACGCGCATGCCGCCGATCAAGACTGTCATTTCTGCCGCCGTGAGGCCCATCAACTGGGCGCGGTCCAGCAGCAGCTCTTCGGGTTTGACCACGTAATGCTGCTTTTGCCAGTTGCGGAAGCCATCGGCCAGGGGTTCCAGCACCTCGAAGGATTCCACATCGGTCTGCTCCTGCGTGGCGTCGCCACGGCCAGGGGCAAATGGCACCTCGATGGGCACGCCCGCCGCTTTGGCCGCTTGCTCCACGCCCAGATTGCCCCCGAGGACGATCACGTCGGCCACGCTGGCACCGGTCTCGGCCGCGATCTTTTCATAGACCGCCAGCACCTTGGCCAGGCGCTCGG
>CAZQXQ010000213.1:0-4102 GCA_964597235.1 uncultured Burkholderiaceae bacterium
CGATTTGCAACGGATTCAGCCAGTGCTGGCACACCAGAAACGCCAGCCAGGCCCACAGCGTGCCCACCGTGCCCGGCGCCAGGCGCGACAGGCCGGAGCCAAAGCCTAAAGCGATGAAATGCGCAGGGTGCGCGAGCATGAAGCGCACCGTGGGCCGGCGCTGCGCATTCCCCTTGGGCGGATACAGCGGTGGATGCAGGCTGGCAGCGGTGGCGGAGGACGGATCGGTCATGGAGGCAGCTTCCGGGGAGGTCAAGCAAAGTGGTCGAAGGAGGCGTAGTGGTTTTCTACCGCCCGGCCTTGGGCATCGACCAGGCGCAGGCCCCGTTCGGCTTCGATCTGGCCGATGCGTGTGACCGGTGTGCCGCTGGCGCGTGCGGCGGCTTGCACGGCCTCGCGCCGGTGGGGCGGGGCGGTGAAGGCCAGCTCGTAATCGTCGCCGCCGGCCAGGGTGCAGCGGCGGCGGGTTTCGGGGTCTAAATCGACTCCAAGCCCCGTATGCTCTGCGGTGCTAGCTATCAAATTAGAAGTGATGTGCGTATCGATGCGCGCGCCCACGCCGGAGGCTTTGAGGATATGGCCCAGGTCGCCCAGCAGGCCGTCGCTCAGGTCCAGCGCGCTGTGGGCCACGCCGCGCAGCGCCAGGCCCAGGGCGACCCGGGGCGTGGGGCGTTCCAGCCGCTGGCGGGCCTGGGCCAGTACGGTGGGGGGCAGGGGTGTCTGGCCCAGCAGCGCTTCCAGCGCCAGGCGGGCATCGCCCAGGGTGCCGCTGACATAAATGTCGTCGCCCACTTGGGCGCCGCTGCGCAGCAGGGCCTGGCCGGCGGGCACTTCGCCAAACACGGTGATGCAGATGTTCAGCGGCCCCTGCGTGGTGTCGCCGCCCACCAGCTCGCATCCATGCTGGTCGGCCAGCCCAAACAGGCCCTGGCTAAAGCCCTGTAGCCAGGCCTCGTCCGCCCGGGGCAGCGCCAGGGCCAGCGTGAAGGCGCAGGGCTGGGCACCGCAGGCGGCCAGGTCCGACAGGTTCACCGCCAGGGCCTTGTGGCCCAGCGCGGCGGGGTCCACGTCGGCAAAGAAATGCCGGCCCTCGACCAGCATGTCGGTCGAGATGGCCCAGTGCATGCCGTGCCGGGGCGCCAGCAGCGCGCAGTCGTCACCCACGCCCAGTACCGCCTGGCTGGTGCGCTGCGGGCGCGTGAAGTGGCGGGCAATCAGGTCGAACTCACCCATGGCGCGGGGGCTCCTCGGGCGTGGTGGCCTGCGGATTGCGCGGTGGCCAGAAAAAGCCCAGCGGCGCGCGGTGCAGGCGCTGGCGGATGGCAGCGTAGATGCGGGAGCGGTCCACCCCACTGACGTTGTGCGCCCGCAGCGCCAGGCGGAAGGCCAGGTAGAAACTCACGGCCACGTTGAGCATGCCCATCAGCGGCAGGGCGGCCACAGCCCACCACAGCGCGGCGGTGTGCACAGCGTCCAGCCCCAGCGTGACGGCGGCCACGCCAATCTGCCCGGCCGCCAGGGTGACGTGGCGCACCTCCAGCCCCAGGCCAAAAAACCCGGCAAAGGCGGGCACCAGGCCCAGCATGAAGCCCAGCGAAATGTTGGCGGCAAAGCCGGAGATGTTCTCCCGCATGAAGCGCGCCCAGCGGGCGGCCCGGGCGTTGCCCAGCACGGCGGTGATGCGCGGGTTGTAGCACAGCGCCGAGTCCAGGCGGTGCAGCACAAAGCTGTTTTCTGCCCAGCCTGCGACCAGGCTGGAGGCAAACAGCAGCACCCCAGTGAAGGCCGCGAACAGGGCGGACGGGCCCAGCAGGTGCAGCTCGTGCAGGGTGTGGTCGGCCTTGTCCGCATCGATGACCGGCGCCCCCAGGCCCCAGCCCAGCCCCCAGGACAGCAGCATCACCACCGGCATGACGACCAGCACGTTACCCAGCACGGCGGCCACCTGCGAGCGCACCAGGTGGCTGACCTCATCGACAAAGGCCTCGATGGCCTCGCCCGAGCCCAGCTCCTTGAGCTTGGCCGCCATGGCCGGCGCCGTCATCGCCGGTTGCTTGGTGGCCACGGTGAAGTGCAGCAGCTGCACCAGCACAAAGCTGATGGCGTAGTTCACCCCCGCCCAGAAACCCACCCAGAAGGCGGACAGTGTGAAGGCGTACAGCGCGAACTTGACCAGCGTGGTCAGCGCAATCACCGCGCCGCCGCCGGCGGCCTTGCGCAGCATGTCGCGGTACTCGCTCCGGGTGCGGGTGATGTAGTGCTCGCCGGTTTCGGCGCTGCGCTCGGCCATCTTGGCCGCCAGCAGCGAGGCATTGGCCCGCACCAGCGCCCGCAGGCTGCGTTTTTCGCGGCCGACCAGCACCAGCTGGGCTAGCAGCCGGCCGGCGGCTTGGGTCTGCGAGGGCGATTGCACACAGTCCAGCAGCGCCCGCACCCGCAGGATGCGCTCGCGCAGCTGGCGCAGGCGAAACACCAGGCCCACCGAGATGCCGTTGTCTTCCAGGTGGCCATAGACCGTGGCGGCGGCAGCCCGGCAGGCTTCCAGCCGGGTGCGCAGTTGCTGGGCGGCGGCTTCGCGCGCTTCGCGGAATGCGGGGTCGGCGGGGCCAGCCTGGCAGGCGCTGCGCAGGGCCTCCACATCGGCAATCAGCGCGTGAAAGGGCTGGGCCTCGCGGGCAGCCTCGCCCATGCGCAGGCGCAGCTCAGGCGCAAAGCCGGTCGAGAGGATGTGCCCCGCGCAGTAGGTGATGGCGTCCAGCAGCACGGCTTCCCAGCGCGAGCGGTCCTGCGCGGCGGCTGGCTGCAGCACGCGGCCCAGGCGGTCCAGCAGGTCGCCATCCAGCGCCGCAAGCCATTGCGCGTCGTAGGCCTGGGGCAGGGCGAGCATGAACAGCTCGGAGGCATCCCGGGTCTCGGGGCTGTGGGGCAGCAGCTTGCCGCCCAGGCGGGCCAGCCCTTCGCTGACCAGGGCGGTGCGCTGGGTAAAGCCAAAGTCGGCCAGCAGCGTGGTCAGGTCCACGGTGTCCAGCAGGGTGGACCACCAGGCCTGCAGCGCGGCCTGGCGTTCGGGTCGGGCTTCGATGGCGTCCAGGAACAGGGCCACGCGCGCCAGTACGGCGGCCGTGCCTTCCCGGGGATGGCCACGCAGCCAGTCCATCAGGTGAATCGCCCACAGGTGGCGCTGGGCCAGCTCGGCCTGCGGGTCCAGGCGCTGCAGCAGCGCCGCGAGGTCGGTCGGGCGGTGTGCCATCAGTGCAGGATCCGGTCGCGCAGCGGGACGGCGCCGTCACCGGCTTCGGTGGCTTCGAGCACGAACAGCGGCACGGGCGTGGCGAAGGGCTCACCCTCGTCGCTGACACAGTGAAAGGTGCCGTGCATGGTGCCGCTGGGTGTGCGCAGGCGACAGCCGCTGGTGTACTGGAAGGACTCGCCGGGCTTGAGCAGCGGCTGCTGGCCCACTACGCCCAGGCCCTTGACTTCTTCGGTCAGGCCGTTGGCGTCGCTGATGATCCAGTGCCGGGAGATCAGCTGGCCGGGCGTGCTCCCGCGGTTGGTGATCGTGATCGTGTAGGCAAAGCCGAACACGCCGGCGGCGGGGTTGGATTGTTCGGGCAGGTACGCGGTCTGTACCTCGATGTCAAACGGCTTTTGGGGCATGGCCGTGATGGTAACTGCGACAATTCGGGCATGAGCCGCACCTACCGCATTGCCCCCTCCATCCTCTCCGCTGACTTCGCCCGCTTGGGCGAAGAGGTCCGCAACGTCATCGCCGCTGGCGCCGACTGGATCCACTTCGACGTCATGGACAACCACTATGTGCCCAACCTCACGTTTGGCCCCATGGTGTGCCAGGCGCTCAAGCCCCACGCCGTCACGCCCACCGGCCAGCCCGTGCCGATCGACGTGCACCTGATGATTTCCCCGGTGGATGCCCTGGCTGCCGCCTTTGCCGACGCGGGCGCCGACTACATCAGCTTCCATCCCGACGCGTCCACCCATGTGCACCGCAGCATCCAGGCCATCCGCGCTAAGGGCGTCAAGCCCGGCTTGGTGTTCAACCCCGCCGAGCCGCTGGACGTGCTGGACTGGGTGATCGACGACA
>CAZQXQ010000214.1:0-4091 GCA_964597235.1 uncultured Burkholderiaceae bacterium
TGCTGCGCGGCGAGCATGGCGCCCCGCGCAACATCGTCTGCCTGAATGCGGGCGCGGCGCTGTATGCCGCCAACGTGGTGGGGTCGATTGCCGAAGGCCTGGAGCGCGCCCGCGCCGCTTTAGACAGCGGTGCCGCCCTGGCCAAGCTGGAGCAGCTGGTGCTGCGCTCGCATGCCCTGGCATCCTGATTTTTTTGACAAGGCCCTTTGAAATGAGTGACATCCTGAACCAGATCGTGGCCGTCAAGCGCGACGAAGTTGCCGCCGCGCAGAAGAAAACCTCGCTGGCCGCCATGCGCGCCGACGCCGAGAGCCGCGTGCTGACCCGTGATTTCGAAGGCGCGTTGCGCGCCAAGATCGCCAAGGGCCAGGCGGCGGTGATTGCCGAGATCAAGAAAGCCAGCCCCAGCAAGGGTGTGATTCGCGCCGACTTCATCCCCGCTGACATCGCCCAGAGCTACGCCGAGGGCGATGGCAAGGTCAGCGCCGCCTGCCTGTCGGTACTGACCGACAAGCAGTTCTTTCAGGGCAGCGTGGACTACCTCAAGCAGGCGCGGGCCAGCTGCGGCCTGCCGGTGCTGCGCAAGGACTTTCTGGTGGACCCCTACCAGGTCTATGAGGCCCGGGCCATGGGCGCGGATTGCATCCTGCTGATCGCCGCCTGCCTGGACGACGCCCAGATGGCCGAGTTCGAGGCCATTGCCCGCAGCCTGGACATGGCCGTGCTGGTCGAGGTCCACGACGCCGCCGAGCTGGAGCGCGCGCTGAAGCTGAAAACCCGCCTGATCGGCATCAACAACCGCAACCTGCGCACCTTCGAGGTCAGCCTGCAGACCACGCTGGACCTGCAGAAACAGGTGCCGGCCGACCGCCTGCTGGTGACCGAATCCGGCATCCTGACCCCAGCCGACGTGAAAACCATGCGCGATGCCGGTATCCACGCTTTCTTGGTCGGCGAAGCCTTCATGCGCGCCAAGGAGCCCGGGCTGGAGCTGGCCAAGCTCTTCGCCTGAATTCCCTGGGCTTTGGTGGAACTTCCTGCCCTTACGGCTTTTTCATGGGACAGGTGTTCATGCCCAGCAGGGTGTAAGCAGGGCAAAAACGGAACAGGCCCGTGGCCAGCGGGACAACGCCCAGCCATCCCCACCAGCCCACGGTGCCCGTGGCTGCCAGGGCAATCAGGATCAGGCCTGCGGCAACGCGCAGGATGCGGTCGATACCGCCAATGTTTGCTTGCATCATGGTTCTCCTTGAAAAAACGACGTGAAAAACAACAGGAAATGCGCTCAGTCGAACGAGGGCAGCGCGGGCTTGGCCACCGGCTTGCCAGCTTCCACCCAGGCATCGAAGCCGCCGGCTATCGAGCGCACGTTCAGGTAGCCCATCTCGTGCAGCGCACAGGCCGCCAGCGCCGCACGGCCGCTGGTCTTGCAATAGAGCACGATTTTGAGATCGCGCGGCTCCAGCTCTGGCGTGTTGCTCAAGCGGAACTCCAGCATCCCGCGCGGGATCAGCACTGCGCCAGGCACATGGCCGGCCGCGTATTCATCGGCTTCGCGCACATCGATCAGCACATCGGCCTCGCGGATGGCCTGCTCGGCCTGGTCCACGGCGACTTCTTGGATGCGCGCCTTGGCGGCAGCGACCAGATCGTGGGCAGTTTTCATCATCACTCCTTGTGGAAAAACCAATGGGCATTCTGCGCCGTCGCGCGCTTTGGCGCTCAGGCCCGGTCAATGGGGCATTGCAACTCCAGCGCCAAGGCACCGATGCCGCCGCCGTTGCGCGCCTGGGTGTAGCCATGCTGGTGCATCCAGTTCACTGCAGCACCTGAGCGCGCGCCGGAGCGGCAATACACCACCACCGGCTGCTGTTTGTGGGGCACCAGGGCCTCGATGCCCTCGATAAAACGGTCCAGCGGTAGCAGGTGGGCGCCACGCAAATGGCCCGCTGCAAATTCGCCCTCGGTCCGCACATCGATCAGTACCGGGGGCAGGTCTTGCCCTGCCACTGCCACCAGGGCAGGGCCTGGATCTGACTGAAAACCTTCTCCTGAAGGATTTCCAGGAAAAGACATCTGCCTTTGTTCCAGTGTTTTGCCCATTTTCTGCAAAATCCAGTTCAACATGAAAACCTGCCCTACCTTTCTGCACTACCAGCAAAGCCATGGGGATTAACCCAATGGCATCGGGTTGCATGATTCTATAGTATATTTGTAAACAAAATATCAATAAATATATTGTTTAACAATTCACATGCGTCACAAAGGAGATTGAAAGTGAGCACCCTACAGAACAAGCATTCCAGCCATGGACGGGGCCCTGCGGGCCATATTTCAGAACAGCCCAATTCCTTGCGCCGGCGTCTGCTGGCGGTCACGGCAGGCGCCGGCACGGCCGCTTCGTTGGGCCTCGGGGCGCAGACGGCCAGAGCGCAGACCACTGCCAATAAAGCCCATATCGTGATCGCAGGCAGTGGCCTCGGTGGCATTGCCATGGCCAACCGCCTGCGCGAACTCCTCCCAGCGGCCAAGATCACTGTCGTGGATGCCAAGCAGGTTCACAACTACCAGCCTGGCTACACCCTGGTGGCCAGTGGAGTCTGGCCCGTGAGCAAGGTGATCGACCGCAATGCGGACTTTCACCCCAGCGGTATTGACTGGGTACAGGACATGGTGGCCGAGTTCGACCCAGCGGCCAACACCGTGGTCACTGCGTCGGGTCAGCGCATCCGCTACGACGTGCTGGTGGTGGCGATTGGCACGCACCAAGACTGGGGCCTGATCGAAGGCATGGACGTGAACGCCATCGGCAGCAATGGTCTGGGCAGCGTCTATCCCAGTTCGGACGCGGCTGTGGCGACCTGGAAGGCCATGGACACCTTCCGCCAGAAAGGCGGCCAAGCCGTGATGACCCTGCCAGCCACTCCACTCAAGTGTGCGGGCGCACCGCTGAAGATGACCTTCATGCTGCGTGACCGCCTCAAGCAGGCTGGAACCCTGGCCAATTCGAAGGTGAACTTCTATTCCGCACTGCCCAATGTGTTTGGTGTCAAGCCGGTCAACGACAACGTCCTGGCCCGCTGGAAGGACCTGGGCATCGAGGTCAAAACCACCCAGACACTCAAGGCCATCGACCTGGCTGCGCGCAAGGCCAGCTTTGCCGCCCCCGACGGCCAGCGCACCGAGGTGCCTTACGACTTCATCCATGTGGTGCCACCCATGCGTGCGCCCGATGCAGTCCGCCAATCCGACCTGGCCTGGAAAGAAGGACCGATGGCTGCTGGTGGCTGGCTGGAAGTCAACAAAGACACATTGCAGCATCGCCGCTACCCCAATGTCTTCGGCCTGGGCGACATCAACGGCACGCCGCGCGGCAAGACAGCGGCCACCGTCAAGAAAAGCACGCCCTTGGTCGCACAGCACATCGTGGACCACCTCAATGGCCGGTCTCCAAGTCAGAAATTCGACGGCTATACCTCCTGTCCGCTGATCATCCGCGAGGGCTCGGCCATGCTGATCGAGTTTGACTATGAAGGCCGCCTCACGCCCTCGTTGCCCATGATCGAGCCGCTGCAAGAGAGCTTCTTCGCCTGGCTGATGAAGGTGCGCATGCTCAAGCCCGCCTACCTGGCGGTGCTCAAGGGCCGCGTTTGAGGCGTTGCCTCACGCTTCAGGGCCCATGGCCTCACGGCCTCACTTATTCCCTCAAGGAGACCTCGTAATGTATGAAATCTGGTTGGTAATGAACATTTTGTGGGAGTTGGCCCTGTCCATCTGGCCCGTGCTGCTGCTGTTGGCCCTGGTGTGGGTTGGCCTGCTGGTCTTTGCTGGCGCCCGGCGTGGCTGCTGGCTGGCTGGCTTCAAGCCCGCCCTGGCCTTGGGTGTGCTGACCGGGGTGCTGGCGTTCTTCCTGGTGCCCAGCGCTGTGCAGTCGTCCCTGGCGAACGTGGATTACTGGGTGGACTGGGCCAACCTGCTGGCCATCAGCGGTGGTTTTGCCGTGGCGATGCTGGTGTTTGTCTGGCCTCTGTTTGCTGGCCTGCGTCCGCGCAACGCGAACTGACGGAAAACCTCATCAAACCACCACCAAC
>CAZQXQ010000215.1:0-4044 GCA_964597235.1 uncultured Burkholderiaceae bacterium
GCCGACACCGAGATCGGCATCGCCCTGGCCTGGATGCCCGACAGCGAGACGCCGGTGGGCCAGCGCTTTCGGGAGACGCTGGAGAATTTAGGGTCAAAAATGTCCCCAGGCCAATGAAATCCATCGGTGCCAGCTATTGAATCAATAGCATCAAAACGCCCGTCCCTCGCCTGGTTCCTCCACCGTGCGGCCGTCGCGGATGTGGTAAATACGTTTGAAAGTCGGAATAATCTTTTCGTCGTGGGTCACGACGATCACGGCGGTCTGGAACTGGGTGGCCATCTGGTGAAGAATGCGCACCACCGCCAGGGCGCGCTGGCTGTCCAGCGGGGCGGTGGGTTCATCGGCCAGGATGACCGGCGGGCGGTTGACCAGCGCGCGGGCAATCGAGACGCGTTGCTGCTCGCCGCCAGACAGGGCCGAGGGCTGGGCCCGGGCGCGGTGGCCCACGTCCAGGGCCTGCAGCAGCTCCAGCGCGCGGGCGCGGGCTTCAGCATCAGGCACGCCGGCCAGCATGGGCAGCAGCGCGACGTTGTCGGTCACATCCAAAAAAGGAATCAGGTAGGGCGCCTGGAACACAAAGCCGATGCGGTCGCGCCGCAGCGCGGCCAGATCGTGCGTCTTCCAGCCCTGGTCGTAGATCACATCCTGGCCCAGGGTCATGCGGCCCGAGGTGGGCTCGATGATGGCGCCCAGGCATTTGAGCAGTGTGCTCTTGCCCGAGCCGGAGGGGCCGACCAGCCCCACAACCTCGCCGGGCGCGACGGCCATGTGTACGTCCTTGAGTGCTTCCACGGCGGCCTCGCCTTGGCCATAGACCTTGCGCAGGCCCTCGATGCGAATGCCGTTGTCATGGATGTTGCTGTTGGCGGTGTTCGGTGTCATCCAATCGCCTCCCCGGGATCGACCTGGAGCGCCACGCGTATGGCCAGGGTGCTTGCCAGCGTGCAGACCAGCACCACCACGACCAGGCCGCGCAGGGCGTCGCCAGGCAGCAGCAGCACGTATTTGGGAAAGAACGGCGCCCAGACGGTGGCCGACAGCTTGCCGACCACAAAGCCGATCAGTCCCAGCCCCAGGGCCTGCTGCAGGATCATGCCGGCGATGGTGCTGTTGCGCGTGCCAATCAGCTTGAGAACCGCGATCTCGCGCAGCTTGCCCAGGGTCATGGTGTAGATGATGAAGGCCACAATGGCGGCGCTGACCACGGTGAGGATGGCCAGGAACATGCCAATCTGCTTGGCCGAGGTGGCCACCAGCTTGGCAACCAAAATTTCTTCCATCTGCACGCGGGTGTAGGCCTCCAGGTGCTTCCAGCGCCGGATGGGCGCGGCCACGTCCTCGGGGGCATGGCCAGGTTGGACCTGCACCAGGACGGCGTTGACCTGCCGGCTGACGGTCTGCCCAGCGGTGACGGCCTCCAGCAGGCCAGGGACGGCGGGGCGGTTGAAGGCGGGGTTCTGCGCGGAGCGGGTGCGCTCGTTGCGGATGGCGTCGTTGTCCTTGAGGAACTGCGCTTCCTGCGCGTCCTTGAGCGGGATGAACACCATCGGGTCCCCGCCCGAGGACACCATGCGCTGCGCCAGACCGACCACGGTGTAGTCGTGGCGGCGAATGCGGATGCGCTCGCCCAACGCAAACCCGGTGCGTACATCGGCCACGGCCTCGTAATGGCTGCGGGTGAGCTGTCGCCCGGCCACCAGGTGGTCGGGCTCGCCCAGCTGGCCGGGCTCGATGCCCACCACCATGGCGCGCACCTCGTCGGTCTGCCCCGGACGCTCGCGGCGCACCTGCATCGTGAAGTAGGTGACGTTGGCCGCCCGGGCCACGCCCGGCAGGGCCCGCAGGCTGCGCGCCACGTCGTCGCGCAGGCTGGAGGATTCGGCGTAGGGCCCTTGCGTGTCCTGCTGCACCACCCAGAGGTCGGCGCCACTGTTGTGCAAGAGCGCCTGGGCGTCGTCCACCATCCCCCGGTACACCCCGGCCATGGTCAGCGTCACGCCAATCAACAGGCCCAGGCCAATGCCGGTGAAGACGAACTTGCGCCAGGTGTGCAGGATGTCGCGCCCGGCCAGGCTGATCATGGCCGCACCCCTGCCAGCTGCGCCACCACGCGGATACGGCTGTCGCTCTGCAGGGCTTTTTCGCTGTGGCGCACCACCTGTTCGCCGCCGCGCAGGCCATCGAGCACCTGGACCATGCCGTCCAGACCGCGCAGCCCGGTGCGCACGGGCGCAAAGCGCAGGCCCACGTCCTCGACCACCCAGACGCCCTGCTGCTGGCCCTGGCGCTGCAGGCTGCTGTTGGGCACCAGAATTTGCGGCGCTGCCTCGGGCAGGCGCAGGGTGACCTCGGCCAGCTCGCCCACGCTCAAGCCCGGCAGCGGGGCGCTGAAGGCGACCATGGCCATGCGCTCCTCGGTCACGCTGTCGCTCAGCGGCTCCACCCGTTCCAGCCGGCCTTCCAGCGGGCGCTCGGGCTGGGAACGCAGCACGATGGTGGCTGGCAGCCCGGCGGTCAGACCTTGCGAGCGGCCCTGGTCCAAGCGCACGCGCAGCCACAGGGATTGGGGCTCGACCAGGCGCAGCACCGCCTGCCCGGCGACGACGGTGGAGCCCACCTCGGCCTCGCGGGCAGTGACCACGGCGGTGGCGGGGGCGACCAGCCGCAGCGCTGCGCGCTGGCGCAGCAGGGCGGATTTTTCGGCGACCAGGCGGTGCTGCTCGTGGCCCTGGGCGGCCAGGTTGGCCTCGGCAGCACGCAGGCCAGCCTGAGCGGATTGCAGCTCCTGCAGCCGGACCTCCATCGCGCTGGGGCTGATGAAACCCCGGTCCTGTAGCTCGCGGGTGCGGCGGGCATTGGCCTCTGCCAGCGCCAGCCGCGCCCGGCCATCGTCGCGCTGGGCCTGGGCAGCGTCCAGGCTGCTCTGGGCGCGCGCCAGCGAAGCCTCCAGCGCCTGGACCTTGTCGTCCAGGTCGATGGGGTCCATCTCGGCCAGCAGGGTGCCAGCGGGCACGGTCTGGCCCACCTCCACATGCACGGCGCGCACCCGGGCCGCGCTGGTCGGGCCCATCAGGTAGCTGCGCCGGGCCTCGACCGTGCCGATGCCAAACAGCGACACCTGCAATGGCGCGGCCTGGGCCGACACCACCGTGACCCGCACGGGCGCCATCGGCCCCACGCGCAGGAGCAGCCAGGCCAGGCCGGCCACCAGCAGCAGGCCCAGGACGAGCAGGGGCCAGCGTCGAAACAGCGAAGGGGCGGTCATGGGGTCTCCTGAAGGGCGTGAAGGGCCAGCGCGAACACCTGCTGCGCTTGAGTCTGGAACAGCGCCGGCTGCTGGTGCAGCATGGATTGCATGACCAGGCCCTGCAGGCTGCCCAGCAGCAAGGTGAGGGCGGCCTCGGTATCGAGCGTGCGGCGCAGCTGCCCCTGGTCCATACCTTGCCGCAGGACCGGCTGCAGGCATAGGCGGTAGTCCTGCAGCAGTTGGCGTACAGCGTGTTTCAAGGGTGAATCGTTGGGTTCTTGCAGCTCATGAAATAGCAGGCGCGGCACGCCCGGGTGTTCCATCACAAAGCCCACATGGGCGGACCACGCCGCCGCCAGCGCAGCCAGCGGCGTCTCGGCCTGGGCGATGGCGCCCTGCAGCCGCTCCAGTAGCGTGGTGTGGACCCAGGCCAGCACGGCCTCCCACATCGCTGACTTGCTCGGGAAATGCTTGAACAGCGCGCCCTGGCTGATCCCTACGGCATGCGCGATGTCTGCGGTGGTGATGGCGCCAGGGCTGGTCTGGCTGGCCAACTGCAGCGCCGCCGCCACGATGGTGGCCTGACGCAGCTCGGTGGGAAGGCGGTGGTGCATGGGCGCAATTGTATGTGGTAAGTAATTGATTGATTACTTACCAAGGTGGTTCCCAAGTTAAAAAACCGCTTGAACCCAATAGATTCAAGCGGTTTAAGCTATTAATTTAATAGCAATTGAGGCGTGTTTTCAGGCCTCAGACCGCGTCCAGCGCCTGGGCCAGGTCGGCGCGCAGGTCGT
>CAZQXQ010000216.1:0-4024 GCA_964597235.1 uncultured Burkholderiaceae bacterium
GACCTGTACCTGGACGCCTGGGTGCGCGAGCAAATGGCCGAAATGCCCCTGCTGCGCTACATCCCCGTGGTCTCCGACGCCCTGCCCGAAGACGGCTGGACCGGCCGCACTGGCTTTGTGCACCAGGCGGTGCTCGACGACTTGGCCGACCTGGCCGGCCACGAGGTCTATGCCTGCGGCGCCCCCATCGTCGTGGAATCAGCCCGCAAGGCCTACACCACCGAGCGCGGACTGCCAGAAGACGCCTTCTACGCGGATGCTTTTACTTCTGAGGCGGACAAGCACGGCGGCTGAGCTTTCCGCTGCTAGACTCGCGCCCCATGCCTTTCGGTCCCATGTCCCGCCCCCTGCACCGCCGACTGCACCAGCGCGCCATCGCCTGGCTGGTCGCCTGCGCACTGCTGCTGGCGGGATTGCTGCCGGCCGTCTCGCAGGCCGTGGTGGCGCAAACGGCCGGTCCAGGCGACTGGATCGAGGTCTGTACCTCCACCGGCATGGCCTGGGTACGCAGCAGCGAGCCCAGCGCCCTGGATACGGCTGAGAAATCGCTGCACCCCGGCATGGCCTTGTCCGCCGACGAGGGCGAGGGTTTGGTGACCACTGCGTTGCATTCCGGCGCCTGTGACTGGTGCCAGCATGTGCCGGTCGCCATGCAGGTTCCGCCAACGCCAGCCTCCACCTTCCTCCCCCCGCCCGAACCGGCCACCTGGCCCCGGGCCTTCCTGGAAGCCCCGCGCACACTGTTTGCCTGGGCGGCGCCACACTCGCGCGCCCCGCCTGCGACGGCCTGATTTCCCCTGCTTCGCGCAGGCCCGCCCCATGTCCAGCATGGTGCGCATGGCCTGCACCTGGAAATCCCGTTTTGCAGGAGGCCGCATGGCTTCATCCCTTTCCTTGCTTTCTTCCCGGGCGGCCGCGCCTTCCCGCCGCCGGGTTCTGAGCGTCCTGGTACTGGCGCCACTAGCCGCCAGCCTGCCCGTGCTGGCCCATGACTACCAGGCCGGCGCGGTGCGCATCGACCATCCCTATGCCCCGCCCAGCCTGGCGGGCCAGTCCAGCGCCGCCGTGTACCTGCGCGGCCTGGTCAATGAAGGCACGCAGGCAGACGAAGCCCTGCTGGGTGCCGACAGTCCAGCGGCAGCAACCATCAGCCTGCACCAGATGCGGCTGGACAACGGCGTGATGCGCATGCGCGCCGTGGACACCATCGCCCTGCCGCCCGGCTCGCCCGTGGCCATGCGCCATGGCAGCGCCGACGGCTACCACCTGATGCTCGAAGGCCTCAAGGCCCCGCTGCGCGAAGGCGACCGCTTTCCCGTACGGCTGCGCTTTCGCCATGGAGGGGTGCGCGAGGTGATGGTGGACGTGCAGACCCCGCGCGGCGACCGCCGTGGGGGCGACGCGCACCGCCACCACGGGCACTGAGGCCCTCGCACCACCGCTGCCCCTGCCCTTCAGGGAAGACCAAACGCTCCTAAATCAGGAGCTAACACCGCACGTATCCATTGGCTTTGAGGTCGCTTTGACCCCAAGGCGGAGCTGTGCGCGCGCCTGCACGGGGCACGCCCTTTTTTGTCCGCTTTTTCTTCTTTCACTCACAAACCCTAGGAGCTTTCCATGATCCAACGCACCCCCTTCCTGTTCGCCAGCTTGGCCCTGGCCTCCCTTGCCGCCTGTGGCGGTAGTGGCAGCGATGCCCCCGCAGACACCGGCGCCACGCAGCCCGTCGAGATCCAGTTCGCCGCCGTGGCCGGCAGCCAGCGCATTGCCTGCGGCGGCACCATCAACGGCCTGGGGACCAATGGCGTCAGCGCGCAGCTGCGCGATTTGCGCTTTTATGTCTCGAACGCCGCCCTGGTGCGCGCCGACGGCAGCGAGGTGCCCGTGACCCTGGCCGCCAACGCCCCCTGGAACCTAACGGTCGGCAGTGACCGCGTCACCCTGATTGACCTGGAAAACGCCAGCGGGGCTTGCCCGAGCAGCACCGGCACGGCAGCGACGAACGCCGTGCTCAAGGGCAGCGTGCCCGCAGGCACCTATACGGGGGTCAAGCTGACCATGGGCGTGCCCTTCGCGCTGAACCACAGCGACTGGGCTAACCCCGCCACCACCCAGCCGCCGCTGGACATCCAGGCCCTGGCCTGGAGCTGGCAGGGCGGGCGCAAGTTCGCCAAGATCGAGGTCACCGACCCGCTGGCCAGCAGCCCTGCCGGCACGCCGGGCAAATGGTCGGCATCGGTGTTCAACGTCCACCTGGGCTCGACCGGCTGCGTGGGCAACCCGGCCACCGGCACCCAGGTCAGCCGCTGCGCTGCGCCCAACCGCATGGACTTCACGCTGGGCCATTTCAACCCGGCCACGCAACAGATCGCGGTCGATGTGCAAGCGCTGATGGCTGGCACCGACATCACCGCCAACACCCAGGGCACGGCGGCCGGCTGCATGTCCGGCGGCACCGACCCCGAATGCCTGAACGTGTTCAAGGCCATGGCGATTGACTGGAAGGCCGACGGCAAAGGCACCGGCCTGCCGGTCAACGGCGGCGCTGGCCAGAGCCTGTTCCGGGCCATCGCCAAATGAGCCCCGCGCAGCGCCCCTTGACTGCGCTGCGCGACCGCCCGGCCCAGCACCTGCAATGGGTGCTGGGCCTGGGCCTCGCAGTGAGCGCGCTGCTGGTCAGCCTCTCCGCCTGCGGGGGCGGCGGCACCAGCGTGAGCGACAGCGCCCAAAGCGCCAGCACCGGCACGGCAGGCATAGGCGCGTGGGTCTGGAACCTGCCACCGGGCTTTCCCGTGCCCAAGGTGCCCGAAGGCAATCCGATGAGCCAGGCCAAGGTGGATCTGGGCCGCTACCTGTTCTATGACCGGCGCCTGTCGGGCAACGGCACCCAGTCCTGCGCCAGCTGCCACCACCAGGACAAGGCCTTCACCGATGGCCGGGGCACCGCCCTGGGCAGCACCGGCCAGGCGCACCCGCGCGGCGCGCAAGGGCTGGCGAACGTCGTGTACAACGCCACGCTGACCTGGGTGAACCCCTCGCTGGTCACGCTGGAAAAGCAGATGGAAGTGCCGCTGTTCAGCGACGACCCGGTCGAGCTGGGTGTACACGACGGCAACCGCGACCAGGTGCTGGCGCGCATTGCGGGCGATCCGCTGTACGGCCCCAAATTCACCGCCGCCTTCCCCGGCCAGGCCCATCCGGTGCAATGGGGCACGGTGATCCAGGCGATTGCAGCCTTCCAGCGCACGCTGATTTCGGGCAACAGCCGCTACGACCAGTACACCCAGGGCAAGGCGCCGCTCACGGCATCCGAAGAGCGCGGCATGCGCCTGTTCTTTGGCGAAAAGGCCGAGTGCTTCCACTGCCACGGCAGCTTCAACTTCAACGACCAGGTCGTCCACGCCAGCAGCCGCATCGTGGAAACACCGTTCCACAACACCGGGCTCTACAACCTGGGCGGCACCGGCAATTTCCCGCCGAGCAACCAGGGCCTGTTCGAATTCACCGCCCAGGCCAGCGACCGGGGACTGTTCCGCGCGCCCAGCCTGCGCAATGTGGAGGTCACGGCCCCCTACATGCACGACGGCAGCCTCGCCACGCTGGAAGAGGTGCTGGACTTCTACGCCGCCGGCGGGCGCGAAATCCGCACGGGCCCCACCGCCGGCGACGGCCGCCAGCACCCGAACAAGAGCGACCTGATCACGCTGATCCGCCTCGACGCCCAGGAAAAGGCCGACCTCGTCGCCTTCCTCAAGACCCTGACCGACCATGACTTCCTTCGCAATCCCCAGTTCGCTAACCCATTCCCCTGAAATGGAATACCCCCTGAGGCGCTGCGCACCTTCCCCCTGGAAGGGGGACGCCGCCAGTGCAGCGGGGCGGCCCTTGCACGGCGGCCACTGGCTTGAAGCATGCCTATTCCGAGGGCTGCTCGCAGGACTCGCAACGGCCTGCACGCTGCTGGCCACCGGACCAGCCCTGGCCCACGGCGAGGCCGACGACCTGTTGCCCCCCGAACCCGGCC
>CAZQXQ010000217.1:0-4006 GCA_964597235.1 uncultured Burkholderiaceae bacterium
GGCGATCTTTTCCATGCGCTCCAGCGCCTTGACCCGGCTTTGCGCCTGCTTGGCTTTGGTGGCTTTGGCCTTGAAGCGGTCGATGAACTTCTGCAGGTGCGCGATCTTTTCCTGCTGGCGGGTGTAGGTGGCCTGCTGCAGGGCCAGCTGCTGGGCGCGCAGGTCTTCGAAGCGGCTGTAGTTGCCGCCGTAGCGGGTGAGCTGTGCGTTCTCGATGTGCAGCGTGACGTTGGTGATCGCGTCCAGAAATTCCCGGTCGTGGCTGATCACCACCATGGTGCCTGGATAGCGCTGCAGCCAGGCTTCGAGCCAGACCAGAGCGTCCAAGTCCAGGTGGTTGGTGGGTTCGTCCAGCAGCAGCAGGTCAGAGGGGCACATCAGCGCCCGCGCCAGCTGCAGGCGCATGCGCCATCCGCCGGAAAAGCTGTTCACCGGCCGCTCCAGCTCCGCCACCTGGAAGCCCAGCCCCAAGATCAGCGCTTGGGCGCGTGGCACAGCGTCGTGCGCGCCGGCGTCCTGCAGGTCGGCATGGGCTTGGGCAATCGCCATGCCGTCGCCAGCCTGTTCGGCAGCGTGCAACTGGGCCTGCACCTCGCTCAGGCGGGTGTCGCCGGCCAGCACGAAGGCGGTGGCCGATTCGCTGGTCTCCGGCATGTGCTGCGCCACTTGGGCCATGCGCCAGGTGGGAGGGATATGGCATTCGCCACCATCCTCGTGCAGGCTGCCGTTGAGCAGCGCGAACAAGGTGGACTTGCCCGCGCCGTTGCGGCCGACCAGGCCGACATGCTCACCGGGGTTGAGGGTGACGGAAACCTGGTCCAGCAGGACCTTGGTGCCACGGCGCAGCGTGACGTTTTTGAGAATGATCATCAGGCAGTGGGTGGCGCGGTATCAGAGGGTTCCGCCATGAAAAAGGCCAGCAGGGCTTCGCGGGTGACCAGCAGAACGGGGTCTTCGCCCGCGCTGGTGGGCAGCCAATAGACAGGCAGCTCGGGGAAGGCGGCGTCGAAATGGTCGGCTTCGTTGCCGATCTCCAGCACCAACACGCCGTACTCGCGCATCCGCGCCGGGGCTTCGCGCAGCAGTCGGCGCACAAAGTCCATGCCGTCGGCGCCACCGTCCAGCGCCAGTGTTGGCTCGGCCCGGTATTCGGGGGGGAGGGCGGCCATGCTGGCGCTGTTGACGTAGGGCGGGTTGCACAGAATCAGGTCCCAAGGGCCGGGCACCGCGCTCAGGCCGTCGGATTGCACCAGCGTGATTCGTTCCTGCAAACCGTGCTTTTCGACATTGATGCGGGCGACTTCCAGCGCTTCGGGCGAAATGTCGGCGCCAGTGACATGGACTTCCGGATAGACCATGGCGGCCAGCACGGCCAGGCTACCGTTGCCGGTGCACAGGTCCAGCACGTCGCGGGTGGTTTCGCTCAGGAAGCCGTCGAATTCCCCGTTGGCCAACAGTTCAGCGATGAAGCTACGCGGCACGATCACGCGCTCATCGACATAAAACGGCACCCCTTGCAGCCAGGCTTCGCGTGTCAGGTAGGCGGCGGGCTTGCGGGTGCGGATGCGGGCTTCAAACAGGGCGGCCACGTCCGCTTGCTCTTCGGAACTGACGGGCAGACTGGCCACCGAATCGGGCTCGTCGGGCGTGAGCTCGCTGTTCAGCGGCAAGCCCAGGCGCCACAGCACCAGCCAGGTGGCCTCGTCGTGGGCGTTGGTGGTGCCGTGGCCAAAAGCCACCCCAGCGGCAATGAGCTGGGCTTCGCCGGCGGCGATGAGCGCATCCACCGTGTCGCCCTGGAGCGGCGGGAGGTCGTGCGGGTGGACGGGGTCTTTGGGCGCGGGCGTGCTGCTCATCGGGGGTCTCCTGGGGTTTTTGCTTCAGGGCTTGGAGGATGTAGTTCGGGGTGCCAGACGGGCTTCAGCCTGGGCTTGCAGATTTTCCAGGGTTCTGCGGTACAGGTTCTTCAGCGGCTCGATGTCGGCCACGGCGATGTGTTCGTCGATCTTGTGGATGCTGGCGTTGGGCGGGCCCAGCTCGATCACCTGGGAGCAGATCTGCGCGATGAAGCGGCCATCGCTGGTGCCGCCGGTGGTGGACAGTTCGGTTTCCAGTCCCGTTTCGGCCCGGATGGCAGCCTGAACGGCATCGAGCAGCTCGCCCGGCGTGGTCAGGAAGGGCTGGCCGCCCAGGGTCCACTGCAGGTCGTACTCCAGCCCATGCTGGTCGAGCACCGCGTGGACTTGGGTTTTCAGGCCTTCGGCGGTGGATTCGGTGGAGAAGCGGAAATTGAAATCCACCACCAGTTGCCCCGGAATGACATTCGTGGCACCCGTGCCGGCGTGGATGTTGCTGATCTGCCAGCTGGTGGGCGGAAAGAAGGCATTGCCCTCGTCCCAGACGGTAGCGGCCAGTTCGGTGAGCGCGGGCAGGGCCTGGTGGATGGGGTTGCGCGCCAGCTGCGGATAGGCGATGTGGCCTTGTACCCCTTTGACGGTGAGCTTGCCGCTGAGCGTGCCCCGGCGGCCGTTCTTGACCATGTCCCCGGTTTTCTCGACGGAGGTCGGTTCGCCAACGATGCAGTAGTCCAGGACTTCAGCGCGCTGGCGCAGCGCCTCGACCACAACCTTGGTGCCATCGACCGAGGGGCCTTCCTCGTCGCTGGTCAGCAAAAACGCCAGGTTGAGCAGGGGCTCGGGCGTGGCGGCCAGGAACTCTTCGACCGCAACGACGAAGGCGGCCAGCGAGGTTTTCATGTCGCTGGCGCCCCGGCCATAGAGTTTGCCGTCCGCATGGGTGGGGACGAAGGGCGGGTGAGTCCATTGCTCCAGTGGGCCGGTGGGAACCACATCGGTATGGCCAGCAAATATTATTGTTTTGATAGCTTGCTCCGCACCATCCACGGGCTTGGTGGCCCTTTTTGCCCATAAATTGGCCACGCGGAAGTCGGCGGGTCCGCTGTCCATGCGCTCGCAGGCAAAGCCCAGCGCGGCCAGGCGCGCGCCCAGCAATTCCAGGCAGCCGGCATCGTCGGGGGTGACGGAGGGCAGGGCGATCAGCTGTTCGGTCAGGTGCAGGGTGCGGGACATGGCGGGCGCGCTAGAGAATGAAACAGAAACGGAACAGGGGAAGGCGCTGCCTTCCCCTGTGTGGCGAGACTTTGCCCAAGGGCAGGATCAGTCGCGAAGCAGGTCGTTCAGGCTGGTCTTGGAGCGGGTCTGCGCGTCCACCGTCTTGACGATGATGGCGGCGTAGGTGCTGTAGTCCTGGCCGGACTTGGTCTTCTTGGGCAGGCTGCCGCTGATGACCACGCTGCCAGACGGCACGCGGCCATAGCTGATCTCGCCGGTTTCGCGGTTGAAGATCGGGGTGCTCTGGCCGAGGTACACGCCCATGCCCAGCACGGAGTTTTCTTCGACGATCACACCCTCGACCACTTCGGAGCGGGCGCCGATGAAGCAGTTGTCTTCAATGATGGTGGGGTTGGCTTGCAGGGGTTCCAGCACGCCGCCCAGGCCCACGCCACCGGACAGGTGCACGTTCTTGCCCACTTGCGCACAGCTGCCAACGGTGGCCCAGGTGTCCACCATGGTGCCTTCGTCCACGTAGGCGCCGATGTTCACATAGCTGGGCATCAGGATTGCACCCTTGGCGATGAAACTGCCACGGCGGGCCACAGCGGGCGGTACCACGCGCACGCCAGCGGCAGCCAGCTCTTGCGGGCTTTGGTGGGCGAATTTGGTCGGCACCTTGTCGTAGAAGCCCAGGTCACCGCCGGAGATGATTTCGTTGTCTTTCAGGCGGAAAGACAGCAGCACGGCCTTCTTGATCCACTGGTGCACGGTCCACTGGCCCACGCCTTCACGGGTGGCCACGCGCAGGCGGCCGGCGTCGAGTTCGGCAATCACGTGCTCGACGGCGTCCTGCACTTCCTTGGGAGCGGCTGCAGGGGAGAGGCTGGCGCGGTTGTCCCAGGCGTTGTCGATCAGGGTTTGGAGTTGTTGGG
>CAZQXQ010000218.1:0-3920 GCA_964597235.1 uncultured Burkholderiaceae bacterium
TGCGCGTGCCCCGTGGCGTGATCGCCGTGGTCTGCCCCTGGAACCTGCCCCTGCTCTTGATGACGTGGAAAGCTGGCCCGGCCCTGGCCTGCGGCAACACCGTGGTGATCAAGCCTTCCGAGGAAACCCCCCTGACCGCCACCCTGCTGGGTGAAGTCATGAACAAGGTGGGCGTGCCCAAGGGTGTCTATAACGTGGTCCACGGTTTCGGTCCCGACTCCGCAGGTGCTTTCCTGACCTCGCACCCCGATGTCAATGGCGTGACCTTCACGGGTGAGACGCGCACCGGTACCGCCATCATGAAGGCCGCTGCCGAAGGCATCCGCCCTGTGTCGCTGGAACTGGGTGGCAAGAACGCCGCCGTGGTGTTCGACGACTGCGATTTCCAGGTTGCGGTGGACACCGTGACTCGCTCTTGCTTCGAGAACGCCGGCCAGGTCTGCCTGGGCACCGAGCGCGTGTATGTGCAGCGCCCCATCTTTGACAAGTTCGTGGCGGCTCTGAAGGCCAAGGCCGACGCCATGAAGCCCGGCCTGCCCTTTGACCATGACACCAAGATCGGTCCGCTGATCAGCAAGGAACACCAGGCCAAGGTGCTGTCCTATTACCAAAAGGCCAAGGACGAAGGCGCGACTATCGTGGCTGGCGGCGGTGTGCCCGACATGCCCGAAGCGCTGAAGGACGGTTGCTGGGTGCAGCCCACCATCTGGACTGGCCTGCCCGAGACCGCTTCCGTGGTGACCGAAGAAATCTTTGGCCCCTGCTGCCATATCAGTCCCTTCGACACCGAAGAGGAAGTGCTGGCCAAGGTCAACAACAACCGCTACGGTCTGGCCACCTCGATCTACACCCAGGACATCGGCCGCGCCAACCGCATGGCCAAGCACATCGAAGTGGGCCTGTGCTGGATCAACAGTTGGTTCCTGCGCGATCTGCGTACGCCCTTCGGTGGCTCCAAGCAGTCCGGCATTGGCCGCGAGGGCGGTGTGCACTCCTTCGAGTTCTACACCGAACTGCGCAACGTGATGATCAAGTACTGAGCTTGACGATCCAGGGCAGGCCGGGCAGAGAGCATTGGCTGTCTGTTCGCGACCTGCCCAAGTCACAATTCAGCCACCCCTTTCTTTACTTTTCTCTTTTATGACCATGGACCAATCCAAAATCCAGCAGTACGGTGATGAGCTCTACCAGGCGCTGATCGACCGCAAGGCCGTCGATCCCCTGACCGACCGCGAACCCAGCATCACCATCGAAGACGCCTACCAGATCCAGCTGCGCATGATCCAGCGTCGCCTGGACGCCGGCGAGACCATCATCGGCAAGAAGATCGGCGTCACCAGCAAGGTTGTGATGGACATGCTGGGCGTGAACCAGCCCGACTTTGGCCAGATGACCTCCGGCATGGTCTTCAACGAAGGCGAAGCCATCCGCTGCGACACCATGATTGCCCCCAAGGCCGAGGCCGAAGTGGCCTTCGTGCTCAAGTCCGATCTGATGGGCCCCGGCATCACCGCCGCCGATGTGCTGCGCGCCACCGATTTCGTCGTGCCCTGCTTCGAGATCGTGGACTCCCGCATCCGCGACTGGAAGATCAAGATCCAGGACACCGTGGCCGACAACGCCTCCTGCGGCGTGCTGACCCTGGGCGGCGTGCGCCGCAGCCCGCGTGACCTCGACCTGGCGCTGGCCGGCATGGTCCTGGAAAAGAACGGCGAAGTGATCAGCACCTCCTGCGGCGCCGCTGTGCAGGGCAACCCCGCCACCGCCGTGGCCTGGCTGGCCAACACCCTGGGCCGCCTGGGCATTGGCCTCAAGGCCGGTGAAGTCATCCTGTCTGGCTCGCAATCCCCCCTGGTTCCCGTCAAGCCTGGCGACAGCCTGCGCTGCGATGTCGGCGGCCTGGGCGGCACATCCGTTCGCTTCATCTGATTTTCCGGAGTCTTTTTCCCATGAACCTCGATCAAAAAACCATCCTCGCCTTGGCCGAACACCTCGAAAACGCCGAGCTGCAAGCCCATGACGTGACCATGATCACGGCCGACCATCCCAACATGGATTGGGACGACGCCTACGCCATCCAGGACGAAATCCGCCGCCGCAAGGAAGCCCGTGGCAACAAGACCGTGGGTCTGAAGGCCGGCCTGACCTCGTTTGCCAAGATGAAGCAGATGGGCGTCGAAACTCCGGTGTTCGGCTTCGTCAGCGACTACATGGCCCGCCCCGATGGCGGCGAGATCAAGCACAGCGAACTGATCCACCCCAAGGTCGAAGCCGAGATCTGTATCGTCACCAAGGCCCCGCTGAGCGGCCCTGGCTGCAACGTGGCTGCCGTGATGGCCGCCACCGACTTCGTGATCCCCGCTGTGGAAGTGATCGACAGCCGCTACCGCGACTTCAAGTTCGACCTCAAGAGCGTGATCGCCGACAACACCTCGTCCTCGCGCTTCGTGATCGGTGGCCGTCCGCGTGACCTGCAGGACCTGGACCTGCGCACCCTGGGCGTGGTCCTCGAAATCAACGGCGAGATCAAGTCCATGGCCGCTGGCGCTGCCGTGCTGGGCCACCCCCTGGCTGCTGTCGCGATGATGGCTAACCACCTGGGCGCCCGTGGCCAGCACATCCCTGCCGGCACCTTCATCATGACCGGTGGTGTGACCGAAGCCTACTTGGTGAACCCTGGCGACAACGTCTCCGTGCGCTTCCAGGACCTGGGCACCGTGTCGATGCGCTTCGTCTGATCCTGACCTGCCAAGGCCCGTCTGACCCGTCCAGCCCGTCGTTGGTACGGGTTGACCCTAGGCGTTTTTGCCCTGGGTCTCAGGCGGCCTTGGCTACCATCAAGATCCACACGGTGCGGTGCCCCGGCATGGCACAGACCTTTGAAGGGTGCCAGGCCTGGAAAGCCGCAGCTGAGTGATTGCCTCCCTTCCAAAGGATTTGAACCATGTCATCGAAGAAAGACATCAACAACGTCTTCACCCAAGAAAAGGGCAGCATCAACGTCGGCGGTATTGACGCCCTCGTGCGCCTGACCCTCGACCAAGTTCGCATGGACGAACGCCGGGGCCTGAAGACCGGCATGTTCATTTCGGGTTACCGCGGCTCGCCCGTCGGCATGCTCGATGCAGCCTTTATCAAAAACGAAAAAACCCTGCTGTCCAAGCACATCCACTTTGTCGATGGCTTGAACGAAGACCTCGCTGCCACCGCTGTGTGGGGCACGCAGATGCTGCACACCGTCGGTAAGCAGAAGTTCGACGGCGTCACCGGCATGTGGTATGGCAAGGCTCCGGGCGTGGACCGCAGCGGCGATGCGCTCAAGCACGCCAACTACACCGGCATCGGCAAGAACGGCGGCGTGCTCGCCGTGGTGGGCGATGACCCCAGCTGCAAGAGCTCCTCGCTGTGCAGCCAGTCCGAGCCCATGCTGTTCCATGTGGGCATGCCGTCCCTGTACCCCAGCAACGTGCAAGAAATTTTGGACCTGGGCCTGCATGGTTACCAGATGTCCCGCCTGTCGGGCCTGTGGATCGGTCACAAGATCGTGACCAACATTGCCGACGGCACCGGCACCGCCAACATTGATCTGGACCGGATGGAGTTCGTCACCCCGGATCTGGAATTTGACGGCAAGCTGTTCACGCCCCACATGAACCTGGGCATGAACGTGCGTGCCGAGGCGCTGGAGATGGAGCAATCCCTCTACACCCGCCGCCTGGAAGTGGCCAAGCGCTACGCCGCGGCCAACAAGCTGAACAACGTCGCTTTCGAGAACAAGGATGCCTGGTTGGGCATCATCACCGCCGGCAAGAGCTACAACGACCTGCGCCAGGCCTTCTTTGAACTGGGCCTGGACGACGACGCGCTGCGCCGCTACGGCATCCGCATCCTGAAGATGGGCATGCTCTTCCCGATGGAGC